>CAYVLA010000261.1:0-1673 GCA_964452145.1 Hadarchaeota archaeon (SeqCode) | reverse complement strand
GTGTCTCGGGGTAGTAAGACTCCCCGATGCAGACCACCCTGATCAGGCCGGTGGAGGGATCAACTTTTCCGAAGGCCGTCATTGCGGTGAAGGCCACAAACAGAGCCATTGCCCCGGCTGGTCTAAGCATTGGCGTCGCTCCCCTTTGGTATGCTCAGGGCATCCGAGCCTAATAAACCTCATCGATTCCGTTCCGGGTGGATCCCAAAGGGACCGATCCAGCATGTCTTGCTTCCCTTCCGCCGGGACGCGTTCACAGCGTCGGTGGATGTTTGGACGAAAGAGTTAAATTTAGGTCCGCCTAATGCATTGCGTGCAGGAAGGCCCGGAGGAGTACCTCGAAGCCCTCTACAAGCTGACCCGGGACGGCAGGCCGGTGAAAACGACCGAACTCGCAAAACACCTGGGGGTGTCACCGGCCAGCACCACCCAGATGATCCAGAAGCTTGCTAGGAGGGGCTGTGTCGAGTACATCCCCTACAGAGGTGCCCGACTGACGAGGGAGGGCAGAAGCAGGGGCGCCAGAATGACCAGAAAGCACAGGCTGCTGGAGACGTTCCTTGTCTCGGTCCTCAACGTTCACAGGGACAGGGCACATTCGGAGGCCTGCGAGCTGGAGCACCACCTCTCGGATGAGGCGGAGGAAGCCCTCTGCCGAATCCTCAAACACCCCGAGTTCTGCGCCGACGACAGCAAGCCGATACCCCCCTGCGACAGTCCCTTCACCAGCTGCGCTGAATGCATGGCTGCGGGAACCCCGTCCGCGGAGAGAAGGAGTGTCTCAATACAGCCGCTGACGTCGCTCCCAAAAGGGGAGTCCGCAAGAATAGCGTTCGTGCGGGCGGGAAGGGGCTTGTTGCAGAGGCTCTGCGACATGGGCTTGACTCCGCATACGACCGTCAGGATGGTTGCATCCGCGCCCCTCAAGGGACCGGTTGAGATCGAGGTCAGGGGTTCAAAGGTGGCGATAGGATGGGGGATAGCTTCGAAGATCTATGTCGAGGCTGACTCCCATGCCTGACGGACCCAGGGAGCTTGTCCTTGCCCTCGCGGGGAATGCCAATGTGGGCAAGAGCGTCATCTTCAACCAACTTACAGGCCTGAGCCAGATAATCGGTAACTGGCCAGGTAAGACCGTTCAGAAGGCCCAGGGATCCCTGTTCTTTGAGGGCTGGAAGCTGACGATCATCGACCTTCCGGGCATCTACTCCCTCTCGACCTACACCGAGGAGGAGACCATCTCCCGGCACTTCGTCGCGCTAGAGAAGCCCGACGTCGTCATCGACGTCCTCGACGCAACGGTTCTTGAGAGGAACCTGTTCTTCGCCCTCCAGCTCGTGGAGCTAGAGGTCCCGTTGGTGATCGCACTCAACATGTTCGACCTCGCCAAGAGCAGGGGAATCAAGCTGGATGTCGGGAAGCTTTCCTCCGAGCTGGGCGTGCCCGTCGTGCCCACGGTTGCGGTCAAACGAGGAGGGCTAACCGATCTTCTCAGGGCCGCCATCGGCATCGGCAGCCAGGAACCCAAACCCAAGCCCAGGCAGCAACGATACGGACCCGAGGTCGAATCCAAGATATCCGCCCTAGCGGCCCTCATAGAGTCCAGAAAGAGGCCCTGGAGCTACACATCCAGATGGATCGCCATCAAGCTTCTGGAAGGGGACTCGGAGGTC
>CAYVLA010000260.1:0-1757 GCA_964452145.1 Hadarchaeota archaeon (SeqCode) | reverse complement strand
GAGCAGACCCTTACGTCCCTCACTCACCCCTCTGGCGAGGAGTTCGATCTGTTCAGGCCTGAAAGCGCCAGGGTTGGCGTTGTCAAGGACGATGACATCGAACCGCGTAACGATGCTCTCGTAGGTTCGGGGCATGTACAGTCTGATTGCCCTCTGTACGTCGAAGATATCCCAGCCGCCGAAGCCCCTCAACGAGGCAGCCACAAAGGTCAGGGAGAAGAGCGGCTCAGTTCTCATGAAGTCGAATCCCGGAGCCTGACCGGATCGCTGATGTAAAGTACACCGATGCGGCCATCCTCAAGGGCCAGAACACAGAAAGGCACAGAGAGAAGAAGGGCCCATGGAAGGACCCGTGCCAGGTTCCTGACACGCACGCCTAGGCCCATACCGCATATCAATAAGTAGATGTCGGTTCTGGGTGTCATGGAGCATATGCGGCGAGAAGTCCCGAGGACCCTTCACCCCCTTTGGCCCGTGCCCGTGAGATAGATATAAGACCGCCGTATCATGGTATCGTGGGGTTGAGCGTTGCGGCAACGGATTTGGATTCTGCTAATCCTTGCCCTGAGTGCAGTCCTCCTGGAAGGATCGCCATCCAAGACGGATGATGTGGGCAGAGTGAGGGTCCTCTACCTAGGCAACGTTGTCTTGGGGCCGATCATGTCCTCGGACCCCACGCTTCAGGTCTATCTCGTCCCGGCCTACCTATTCGGAATGAAGGAGCAGGACGTGTACCGCTTCCTCCGGACCTACATGCCCCGCACCTACAGCGACATGGTGGAGTCAAGGGATGTGATCTACGTGGGCGACTCTGGGGTGAGAAGCTACACGCCCATATGGCTGAGATGGATGGCCGACGGAGTGGCTGAGGCCGGGCTCGGATTCGCCATGTCGGGAGGGTCGGAGAGCTTCGGGGGGCGAGGCAGCGATCCCTCATGGGGCGATAGCCCGGTCGGCGAAGTCCTGGGTGTGGAATGTCATCACGTGGTGAGCGACTCGGGCTTCTTCAAATCTTTCAAGATCATCGTGGAAAGGCCGGAGGATGACCTGATGGCCTCGCTTCCCTTCGAAGCGGCGCCGAGGTTCCACTACCTTAACATGCAGGTGTTTCCGAAGGCCGGGTCGGCCGTGCTGGCAACCGCCGACCTTCCGGACAGGAACCCGGCCGCAGTGACCATGGGATTTGGGCGGGGAAGGAGCGTCTCCTTCATGCCCTACATAACCGATCCCAGGCCCAGCGTGGTCCCCTTTGCGGGCTGGGAGTTCTACGTCGACTTCGTCCCCAACCTGATGATCTACTCAGCCCAGGCGCCCCTTCCCTCCGACTACCTCCTGGTCCACGCCCTGCGCCTGAAACTCGCGAGCTACTCAGAGCGAAGACGTCTGGCCCTCGATGTTCTGACCTTTGCCGACAGGCTCGGTGCCAACATTGCGGAGGCCCAAGCCTTCATTGCATCGGCCGATGAGGAGCTGGCCGCGGCTCGGGGGTTATTCGTGGAGAAGGAACTGGAAGGGTCAGGCGGGTTCGTGGATCGGGCTCTGGGGACTTTGCAGGAAGCCCAGATCCTCGCTCTGAAGGCCAAGGATGCCGCCTTCCTCTGGATCTACGTTGTGGAGTGGCTGGCGGTGACGTGCGCCCTCATGGCGAGCGGTAGCATCGTGTGGTCCCTCATGGTTAGGAGAGCGGCTTATAGAGAGGCTGCGACGACCCGGGCCACATCCCGCAGTTAGAGTCCTCAGACGGGTATCGCAGTCAC
>CAYVLA010000259.1:0-1838 GCA_964452145.1 Hadarchaeota archaeon (SeqCode) | reverse complement strand
CACCACCACGATTTACCCTTCCTACCCGACGCATTGACAGAGTCCCGTTCAACCATCGACTGGGCCTGCTCCTGTGCTAGTAGCCGTTTCCCGATACACAGAACCTTGATGAGAGCACTGTACGAGCAATGAAAATGTGGCTATGATCCGGACACGAGTTCCCGCAGCAGATCAACCAGGTCTGCTACGTTCGCCTGCTTGATTTCGATGCCCCCTTTCTTAGCTCTCTCGGCCAGGGTGAACAGTTGACTCATCCGCTCGGTTAAGTGCCTATGCCGAGAGACTGCAATCGCTTCGAGCGGTTGATCGCTGGTCCCGAGCCCCACGTTGAGATCCTTAACAAGTACCAGCTTGAGGTTCACAAGACCGACATCCAGCGAGGAGCGATAGTTGCCAGCTGAGGCAAGCTCCTCCATCTTGGAGATGGCTTCCCTTGGTCGAAGTATCCCACTTGCACACAGGAGATGGGTCGCTGGAAGGTTTTGTGCCGGAACACCTGATCGGAAACGCTGTCTTCCAGATTGTCTGACCCCGCCCCAGCCTCATTTAGGCCTTCAGTCTGCAGGGTAGATCATCGATCCAGAGCGTGCGTTTTCTTGAGAGTCGCTTCGCAAACATCTCGGGGTGCTCGGTGTGGACGGGCAGCACCTTGTCCGGCCCGATCTCCTCGATGACCCCGAAGACCTCCTCCATGGAGCAGTGCCCGCTGGCGTGGATCTGGTGAAACGCCACACCGAAATGCTCCAGCCAGTTCTTCAGCACGACGTCGCTGATGTCGTTCTCCTCGAACGGCCCGCTGCGTGAACGTATGAACGCACTCCCCCGCTTCGGCCTGATGTCGACCAGCTCGGCGAAGTGCTCCAGGTCTAGGTTCATCAGCACCTCGCCCTGGTGGCGAGCGACCCATCTGGCATCGATGCTGTCTTCAAGGAAGGGCTTCTCCCAGCTGTAGTCCGTCTTCTTCGATCGCCTGTACACCCTGAGCGACTTGGAGCCAGGGCAAGGGAGGTCGATGCCTTTGTCGTTCTTGAAGGCCTCCAAGAGATGGGCAGCCTTGGTCGAGATGACGAAGTCCCGCCCGGCCTCAACCGCCACCTCGTAGAAAGTCCTCAACCTGTCCATATCACGGGGGTAGAACGTGGCGAAGGCCATATGCTCCGTATTCCCAACGACCTCCGCTGCCTTCTCCTTCACGTCGGCCTCGGAGAAGACTTGGTGGGGCTCGCCCGGCGCAACCCTGGTGCCATCGATCACCAGGATATCAGCGTCAGCTTTCTTCGCCGCCCTTATGAAGTCCGAGGTCATGTCCGCCCTGGGCCCGTGCCTACGGAAATCACCGGTGTACGCGACCACCCCACCCGCGGTCTGCACGATGAATCCGTATGCCCCGGGGATGGAGTGATCCACATGAACCGGCCTAACTTCAATGGATCCGACCCTGATCGTGCGCCTTGTCCTGAACGTGGCATAGGCATGCTCGCCCAGCTTCTGCGAGCCCTGCTCGGACAGGGAATCGACGACCAGCTTCTGGGTCTCGCCCAGATGGACGGGTATCCTGGGGTCGACTAGATCAACGTGGGAGATGTGGTCATAGTGCGCGTGGCTGATGAAGATCCCATCGAATTTCGGCCTGCTCTTGGGAATGCGGGTTCCCGCCAAGAAGGCCGGGTTGTAGAACCCCTTGATCCTGGGGACTAGGTCGAACTCAAGCAGGTCCTTCAATGGGCTGACCGACCGGGGCTGCAGCCAGTCGAAGAAGAAGTCCTCGCCCGAACTGAACGAAGGGCCGAAGTCGAGCATGATCCTTTCCTTCCCATCCGAGATGACGACCTTGTTGC
>CAYVLA010000258.1:0-2042 GCA_964452145.1 Hadarchaeota archaeon (SeqCode) | reverse complement strand
ATGAGGGCAGGGAATCTCTCACGACGGTAGCTGCCCGGCAAGGCCAGTGCCAGTCTGTCTAGGTCCAGCTGGGTTCGAAGGTCAACGAAAGCAACGATGTTCTGGACCTGTATGGTTGGCTCCTGCAATCCGCTGTCTGTGAGGCTTGCCTCTAGATATAGCTATATGGTTGCTGCGTGCTGAACCATGGCTGGAAGTGAGTGCGTGACGGTGCCAGTGCAAAAGGGTCGCCAGGGAGAGAGCTTGCTGGTGAGGCAACCGGCAAAGACAAACACAGCAGGTTACAGTGATTTGGGTGAGTTGTCCTGGAGGTTTGGTGGGGGGGAGTCGGATGAGTCGGAGTGAAGTGGAGATCCCGTTCAACTGCACGGAAGGGCGGGATGTCTACTCGGGTAGGAAGAGAGCGACAAGACGGGCCGAGAGATACGGCGCGGAGGCCGGGATGAAGATGCGTGCCGTGGTTCGAGACTACAACATCGTGGACTTGCACATCATCGCGGTCTACAACCAGAAGCTGGGGGATGTGAGCGAGGGCGATGCAAAGCGAGAAGGATACCAGTCTCTTGACGCCTTTAAGAAGGCCTGGGCCCAGATTCACCCCGGGCACGGCTGGGACCCCGAGCAGAATGTTTGGGTCATTGAGTGGTGAAGCCAAGGTGACGAGTCCTCCAACTGGCGTCGCAGACACCGCTCCGCCTAGGCATCGTCCCCGGCCCGCTATCGAAGAAGGCCTTCTCCCACCTCCCCGCCTGGCAAGTAGAGTCCCTTGGCTACGCTGTCGGTCCAGTTCCCGGGGCCCAAAGAGGCTTAGTTGGCCGAGTATTCGAGGATAGCCAGTATCCGGATCCCCGGCCTTGGTGCAAAGCATCTGTTCCTGCCGCTCCGATAGCAAGGGCGAAGCTGGATTTCGACGAGTTCTTCCAGGAGAAACCAGGAACGTGACGACCTACACACGAATTGGCATGGTGCGCACCTTTGGTAGGCCCGGATGACTATATGCCAAGTTCGGGGACGTGCGCGAGGTACGCCTTTCTCAGCTCCTCGGAGTCTATGTGCCTGTAGATGTCCATGGCCTCCCTGCGGGCGTCCCCCCTCAGCTCCTTGAGGTACTCCCTGTTAAGCCCCGCCCTGTCCAGCCAGGTCGTGAACCAATGCCGGCAGCAGTGCGGAGTGAAGTGGTCCTCCGGGCGGCTTGACCGCTCGTCGTGCAGCCCGACCTTGGCGGCCTGCTTGGCGACGGCGTCGTAGACCCCCCTTCGCCTCAACCGCTTTCCCGTCTCCCCCACGAAGAAGGCCTTCTCGCCGCTCTTCGCCCTGCCCGACCGTATCCTCAGGTAGCCCCTCAGGATCCTTGCCGTCTCGTCGTCGAAGAAGATCAGGACGTTGCTCCTCTTCGGATGCCTCTTCAGCCTTATGGACCGGCCTTCCCAGTCCACATCGTCCAAGTCGATCTGTATCAGCTCGTTGCGCCGGATACCAGTCTTGGCGAGCAGGGTTATGATGGCCTTGTTCCTAGCGTCCAAGGTGGAGTTGATCAGGGCGGCCATCTCCTCGACGGATATCAGCTTCCTGCCCTCGGAGGACAGGGTGGGCCTCTTCTTCTTGTACATCTTCAAGTACCTCTTCCCAAAAGCCGCAACCGGGTTGGCGTCCATCAAGCCCCGGACAGCCAGGTACTCGCAGAAGCTGGACAGCACCGAGAAGTAGTTGGGAGGGTGTTGGATGCGAAGCCTCTCTTCCTCAGGTCGGCCAGGAAGGAGGAGAGGCTGGACATGCCGATGTCGGTTATCTTGAGCCCGTTGTCCTCCTGGTATGCCTTGAAGCGCTTCATCACCGATCGGTAGCTTACCAGGCTGCCCTCGGCCAGCCCGCGGTTCCTGGAATCATCCATGAAGTCGTTGACCAGGGCGTCCTGGTCGATGTGCTCGTCTTCAGCCTGTTCGGCCAGGTCGGCTTCGGGGTCCAGTATCTCCGCTGCCAGCCGAATCCTCTCCTCCCGCGACAGCCGGCCCACCAGCACGCGGGCAAGCTCGCTGCCCCTG
>CAYVLA010000257.1:0-2179 GCA_964452145.1 Hadarchaeota archaeon (SeqCode) | reverse complement strand
ATCAAGGTTCTGTGTATCGGGAAACGGCTACTAGCACAGGAGCAGGCCCAGTCGAGGGTTGAACGGGACTCTGTCAATGCGTCGGGTAGGAAGGGTAAATCGTGGTGGTGAGATGGAAAACCGCATGTCAAGCTTCCCAAGGAGAAAAATCGAGGCTTTCTGCAGAAAGCATCACATAAGGAGGCTTTCCCTCTTCGGATCCGTCCTCCGCGATGATCTCTCGCCCGACAGCGATGTGGACGTATCCTAGAAGATGAGGAGAGGCGGGGACACGCGCTGTCTACGTGGTCATCTGCGTGCACGCATTTCCGGCCTGACGTTTCGGCCGTTGCCTGGGCGATAAAGATTTCAGAGAAGAACGAGGGTGGCAATGGGAAGCTGGGCTTGGTTCGGTTTGGGCCGATCATCGGCGCATTGCTGATTCTTCTTCTGGCAGACCTGGGTTGGGCAAGGACGGGGCCGACGGGTGTGATCCGGATCCTCTGCGTAGGCGAGTCCTACTACCCCGAAACGGTCCTTCCTCTGGTCGTGGGCAGCGACCCCAAGATCGAGTACAACCCCCTTCCGGCCAACATGGGGGAGGCAACCTTCACCTTTGGAGGACCGACAGCCCTGAAGAAGTTCGTCCGCATCTACATCCCGCGAAGATATGAGGACTTCCTGGCCAGATACGACGTTGTCATTCTCTCCGACTTCCCGGCCATCTTCCTCGAGATAGATCACCTGAGATGGTTCGAGCAGGCCGTGCGCGAGGAGGGAGCGGGGCTTGGCAAGTACGAGCTGAACTACGGCATCAGCGGAGCCGCCTACCCTATGGATCCATGGAGGGAGAGCCCGGTCTACCCTGTTTTTCCGGCCGACCTTCCCGATCTTCTGCTGCCGGGTCAGGCCTGGCTGGGCGGGGTTCGCGTCCAGGAGGGCAACCCGATGGTCGACCTTCCCGGCGTGGACAGGTATCTGCTTTTCGGTCCGGGCTTGTTTGGCCTGGAGCTGCCCAGGGCCGGGTCCGAGACGATCGGCTGGTGGCGGGGCACCGATCTTGCAGCAATCATCATCTGGGAATACGGCTCCGGTCGCGCGGCCAGCACCGTGGGTGGACTGGATTGGATGGATGATGTCGCGGTAAGGGAATGGGACTTCTATCCCGACTTCTTCCTCAACCAGTTCTACTGGCTTGCGGGCCAAGAGATCTTCGCGGACGCTTTCCTTATCAACGCCATCAGGAAGGGTTTGCGCGACCTGCAGATCAGGACCCAGCTGGTGCTCTCCATGGTGGCCTTCGTGGAGACCTTCGGCGCCTCGGGCAGGAGCCTTGAAGCCGACCTTGCCCGGATCAGCGAGCTGAGATCGGAGGCCAAGGAGCTCTATCTGGGACAGGAGTATCCCAGATGCAGGGACACGATCGGTTCATGCCTGGCTCTGATGGCCGCCACGGAACAGAGTTCTCTTAGGCTCAAGGATCAGGCCCTGCTGTGGATCTACGCCATCGAATGGTTCGTTGTCAGCGGAACCGCCTTGGTGTGCGGCTTGGTTGTGTACGCATTGATGGTGAGGCGCCGCATGTACAGAGAGGTCTTCGTGACCAGGCTGGGCGCCGCTGGCCGCTGATTGCTGCGTGGCGTGGTTGTGCTTGGATTTCGATGAACGCGGCTGACGCGAGCAGAGAACCTTCAGATCCAGATCTTTCCGGATCTCACTCCAGGAACGCCTTGGCTCCCCACGGAGCCTCTTGAGGTGTTCCAAAAGTAACTCCTCCGGCGGGCGGATGTCTAGGAGATCATTGATCAGGTCATCGTAGGATGCTTCCGCCCACTTGTAGCCCTTTAGTCTGTTCAGGGTCTCCCTGCGGATGGGGATTGTGGTGTATTGATGCGTCATATTCACTGGACCCAAGATGTCAATGTGTGTCATATAGTCATTCGCTGTCGAGCTTCTCGGACCACGAATCCGGACTTCATCGGCGAGGCACGGGACCCGCATAGAATGGCCTCAAGATGATGGAGGGGATTAAAGGTCATGTCGCCGAGGAAGTGTCCCTCCAACTAGGCATTGGGAGTCCTTGAAGCATGCACCCGGGACCGGCGGTCCGAGAACGAGGCCGACTTGGAGAAGCGTAGCCAAGCGTCCGTCGCCGAGCGGCTCAGATGAATGCTAGGTCGTCGACGGTCGAGGCTGGCGT
>CAYVLA010000256.1:0-2227 GCA_964452145.1 Hadarchaeota archaeon (SeqCode) | reverse complement strand
CTCCCAGCAGGAATCATCTTCCTCTTGAGAACCAGGCGGTTCTCCGAGAGTTCCTGAACCACGCCCTTGAGATGAATGATCGACCCGTCAGCCTTCACATGTTCGATCGTGTAGAAGTACGTGTCCAGCTTGCTGTAGACGGCTTCTCGAAGGGCCCTATCGGCCTCCTCTGCCCCGACCTTCTCCATGAGCTTCTCGGCCACGTCGACTGCCGTGGAGTAGGCCTCCCCCATGGACTTATAGGCATGGTGGTCGGTAACGGTTGGGGCAACATCGGCTCTCCACTGGTCCAACTGGCGTCTGGCCTCTCCACCGAACTCAAACGAGATGAACTCGTCCCCGTGATAGAGAGGGTTCGACAGCGACATTTCAACCCCATCAGCAGCCCCTCTCAGCTCCTGCACATCCTCGGTGAGCTGTTCGGAGGTGGCCACCTCAGCTGCCGTTCTCCACAGGAGACCCCATCCCTCCGGCTTCAGCTTCCTCCCGAGGGCGATCAGCCCGTCCCTCTTGTCGCCCTTGATCTTTTTGCTCACCTTGACGCCATCGTCGGAGAGCAGGACGGCGTACCTGCCCGGGAGGTTGATCTTCATGTCAAGTACGGGCTTCCTGCCGCCCATCGGCAGAGCTCTGACTTGGACCTTTATGTCCTCGTCCTCCTTGATCATCCTAGTCGTGTTATTGAATGGAAGATAGCCAATCTCGTCATCGATGTCCACGAAGGCTGCCTTGAGCCGGCTATCGACTTTCTGGACCGTACCCAGGTAGACTGCGTTGAGGTTTATCTTCGAGTCGCGCTTCACGATATCCAGGAGGGAATCCACGAGCATGTCCTTAATGGAGGACACTACGTCTATCTTGCCCGAGACGATGATCCCGCTGCCGTCCTCTGTACTGTTGATCTCGGCCTCGGCGGGTGACAGGTCACGGTCGCCATCGAACCTTTGGGCCAGCTCCTCCGAAACCTGGCTGAGCGAGTAACCCTTCTCCAGCAACAGCTTCGATAGAGCGGTTGAGTATATCCCTCTTACACGCACGCTCGTCAAGTCATCACCATTGGTGTGGGGGGGCCGGGATTTTCAGAGGAAACCATGGTTTGCCTCCTTTGAACCCAGGTCGCCGGCTCCCATTCGGCGTTTCTAAGCCGGAAGGGTGTCCAAACTATGGACCAGACTACCCTACCCCCCCGGTCGATTTCTCTTTTTGCACGCTAGGTCTGAGCGGTATAAAAATCTTAGCGGAAGGCCGGACCGAAAGGCATGTAGCAGCCATCCTTCCCTAAGACTCGTGGAAGTGGTCTCTGATGACGCGTCGCGTGGCTAGGAGCAATTTATCAAGTTTGTCGGCCCACGCCAGCTACAGATTCGCATCCTCCACGGTGTTGCTATGACGGTTTATCAAGGCAAATCCGGCAAGAAGATGACCGGGGGAAGAATAAGACCCCATCACAAGAAGAGGAAGTACGAGCTGGGCAGGGTCTCAGCCGAGACCCGCATGGGCCAGCGGCGGCTTCGCAAGATAAGGACGATGGGGGGAAACCTCAAGTTAAGGCTTCTGGCAACGGACACAGCCAACCTGATTGAGACCCCCGGGGGAAGGGGCAGGCGCGTCAAGATCCTTACAGTAAAGAACAACCCTGCCAGTCGCGACTTCACTCGTAGAAACATCATAACCAAGGGCGCGGTCATTGAGACCGAGGCCGGTCTGGCTAGGGTGACCTCCCGACCGGGACAGGACGGCGTCGTGAACGCCGTGAAGATCGAGGAGAAGAAGGCCTAGGGGCGAAGCCCCAGGTCATCTGCGGTTACGAGCGGCTCCAGCTCTACGCCACACTTGGATCTGAGCAGCTCGGCTGCCCCCTCCTTTCGGTCGACAACGCATGTAATCCTGGATACCTCGGCGCCCGCGTTGCGGATAGCTTCCACGCATCCGACCAACGAGCCACCCGACGTGGCGACGTCGTCGATCACAAGCACAGCTGCTCCTTGCCCGATATCGCCCTCAATCCTCCGCATGGTGCCGTGCGATCTGTCCTGCCTCCTGATCATGGCGTACGGAAGACCGCTCCTCATCGCCACGGCCACGGTGACGGGCACAGCCCCCAGCTCCGGGCCTGCGACACAATCCACGCCCTTTGTGTAGCGCCGGGCCATGAGATGTGACACCAAGGAAAGTCCGCTCGGACGCGTCGTTATCCTCTTGATATCGAGGTAGTAGTTGCTCTTCC
>CAYVLA010000255.1:0-2270 GCA_964452145.1 Hadarchaeota archaeon (SeqCode) | reverse complement strand
GATGCGGGCGGCGATGGTGGGCTGGGCAGGGTCCGGGTCGTCAGGGCATCTCCACGACCACAGAGCGCTTCCCCCTCCTCCTAAGGTTGAATTCGGCTGTCGCCGTTCCTGATTCCCCGACGACTCTGGCTTTGTAGCGACCGAAGAAGCCCCTGAACCTGTAGCGGCCGCGAGCATCGGTCTTTCCCGCCGTCCGTGTATGCCATTCGCCATGAATGAGCTTTCGGAGCGTGACATAGACGGGCTTCGGGCCGAGATCTTCGCGAAGCATTCCCCCTCCCTCCAGCCACGAACCTCGGTCGCAGAGATCCCACCATGTGATCGCGACGACGGCTGGGTGGGCGAAACAAAGGGTATAGAACTTGGCCGCGTAGTCGGCCTGGGTCGATTCATCCCACCGTCCCTCAAGATGTGACCCGGTGATGGGCTGTCCTGCCGAGGTCGGGGTGAACTCGGTGATGTGGAGATCCTTCCCGAGCGAAGCGTACTTGTTCAACGCTTCCTGGACACCGGTCAGGGGAAAGCGCATGGTTCTGGGTTCGTGGGCCTGGATGCCGATGCCGTCAAAGGGCACGGCTCTCGACTGTGCTTCCTGGAGCAGCTCGTGGAAGGGAGGGTAGCGGTTGGCCATGACCTCGAAGTCGTTGACGATGAGGTGGGCTTCCGGGTTCGCTTCTCGCGCCCAGCGGTAGGGGTGGTCGATGCCGACGCGGCGACAATGGGCGGGCTCGTTCACAACCTCCCAGAAACCGATTCTGCCCCTGTAGCGTGTGATTATTTCGTGAACTCTTCTCCTCTGGATCTCGGGCGGAGGCTGTTGGTAACCCGACCAGGTCGGCCTGCCTGCTTCATGGTCCCAGAGGAGCGGATGTCCCTTCACTTTGATGGCGTTCTTGAGACACCATGCGACGACCTTGTCGGTGTACTCGTATTGGGGCTTTCCCTGCTCGGGCTCAAAGGACCTCCAGTAGAAGCCAACGGTGGCGTAGTTGAACAGTTCGCGGAAGCGTTGCCTGTACCGGCGGTTCTCAGCAGAGGTCGGGAATCTATCGAACATGTAGATGTTGCATCCGAACAGGAAGTCATGGGCAATCTGCTCGACCTCGATCCTTGCCCCCGCAACGGGCTTCCCATCCTTCACAACACGGATCCCGAGGGGGCCTTTCCGATGCCTTTCGATGGCTCCTCTGGCCTTGGCGATCAGAAGGCCTTCTGCTCGCTGAGCGTCCGTGCTTGGCACCTCGACTCCAGAGGAGTGCTGCGACCCGTTAAGTATCTTCCTGGGATTGTGTCTGGCTCTCAGCTGGGCTGTCGGGCCAGATCCTCAGAATCAGGGCCCCTTGTTGGCGGAGAGGCGGTAGTAGGCGGCCACATGGGTTTTCACGGCCGTGTCGCCCTGGTCATCGTACCGTTTCTTCGTTGTCTGACCTGGACGCGAATCCATCCCCTTCTCTTCCCGGTTGGACTCTCCGGTTGGATCGCTGAAGAAACACATCCTAGAACCCGACCCGGTAAGTCTCAGGCTGAGGACAGCTCAGTCTGCTTGGAAGGCAACATGCCACCCGGTGGAAGACCACACAACTGACACGCTCAGAGGCAGGACAATAAGATGGACAACAAGAGAAGAGCACCGATCCTTTGAACGCCGGGTAGCTGATAGCATCGTGTTGCCGACGCTTCGGACGATGGATGCCCCTGCAACACTGGGCCATCGCCCGTTCCTCGAGCGCCGCGCGACATCGCCCGATATTCCAGATTCCGCTCAGATCGGTGTGCTTGTCGGGGAGATCCTTAAGCCATACGCCGTGAGTGGGTTCTTCGAAGGGGCGCGATGCTTTCAGGTTGGACTCCGGGCGGTCTGGCCCTTGCTGGCTGGGGACACGCCTCCGGGAGGAGATATTTATCTACTTTGTTATCATAAGTGATAACAAAGTGGCGTAAATGGACGAAGTGCTGGAGGGCTTCGTCAAGGCGGGTCGGCACGCATTCCGAACGAGGGAATACGCGGCCCTCCTAGGCAAGCCATTGTATGCCAGACAAGTCCTCCACAGGCTGAAAGTGAGGGGGAAGCTTCTCGGCGTAAGGAAGGGCTGGTGGGCCTTTCCCGGTGCGCCCCCCGAGGCCGTGGCCTGCGAGATCTCGGCTCCGGCCTATCTCTCGTTCCACTCAGCTTTGCATTTGCACGGCCTCACAACCCAGGTCCCACACACGATTCAGCTGGCTGTGACCAGATTCGGAAGGTCCTATTCGATACTGGGCCGGACGGTAAG
>CAYVLA010000254.1:0-2281 GCA_964452145.1 Hadarchaeota archaeon (SeqCode) | reverse complement strand
GGGTCTGAGAGACATCAAGTGGATCGACGGAGCGGCGACCGGTGCTGCCCAGGGTCTTGCGATCCTGCCCGGGATAAGCAGATCGGGCTTCACGGTGGCCGCGCTCCTGGCTCGACGCGTCGACAAGGCCCAAGCATTGCGGCTGTCCTTCCTGTTGGATGTCCCGGCCATTCTGGGTGCGATGATCCTCACCTTTGAGGGGACCATGGTCTTCTCCTCGGCCATGGCCGCTGCAGTCGCGGCAGCCTTCGTTGTCAGCCTGGCTTCCATGAGCGCCCTGATCGAGTTCGCGCGGCGCATCGACCTGTCGCGCTTCTGCATTCTCTATGGCCTTCTGGCCGCCCTGGCGGCGGCTCTGCAACTGGCTCTTCAGGGGTGAGAGCGGTAGGTGACACGATTGAAGAGACCACACGTCTACGTTCACAGGGTGGGAAAGGTTTACGCAGAGTACATGACCGAGACAAACCGGAGAATGCTGGAAGTTTTCGCGCAGGTGACCTCGGACGGGCCAGCCATTCAGAGCCTCGGCCCGGAGGACATGGCTTCCAGGCTGGCCGGGGTGGACGGGATCCTTTCACTGAACGGCGTCGGTGCAGAGGACATCACCGAGGAGGTGCTCGCCAAGACCGGAACCGTGAAGGTTGCTGCCATATCCCACTACTACCACGGTAGTCACGACCGAGCCGTTGTGGCTTGGCGCAGGGCCGGATTGAAGGTCATCGATGCATCGGATGGGAACAACAGGGCCGTGGCCCAGTGGACCCTTGGCGCCGCCATCACGGGGCTGCTGCGCTTTGCAGAATACGACCGTGCCATGAAGCTGGGAACTCTCTGGCCGGACTCCGCCCAGGCCGATCACCTGGGAGACAAGGTCGTGGGGATCGTCGGACTGGGACGCGTCGGAAGAATAGTCGCCCAGTACCTTCGGCTCTTCGATGTGAAGATGCTTGGCTTCGATGCGTTTGTGCCCCCGGAGACGATGGAGACCATCGGAGTCGAACCGACAGGTCTTCTGGATCTTTTGCGAAGATCGGACATCATAACCCTGCACCTGCCCGTGACCGATGCCACTCGAGGGATGATAGGGAAGCGGGAGCTGGAAGCCATCAAGGACGGTGCCCTTCTGATAAACTCGGCGCGGGCAGCCATCGTAGACGGCGACGCCTTTCGCCTGGAGCTGGCAAAGAAGAGGTTCAGGGCGATCCTTGACGTCTACGATCCCGAGCCGCCGCCCTTGGACGACCCCATACGGAGCCTGGACAACGTTGTGATGACCCCGCACATAGCGGGCAACACCAGGCAGATGCGGGCAGACTGCGGGCGGATCGCGATCCAGGCCCTCAGGGACTACTTCTCGGGCTCCGAGTCCTGAGCCGAGGCCTCGGCCTTCTTTCGCCTCCGAATCGCGTAGGCACAGACGCAGAGGACCGCCACCACGAGAACCGCTAGCCCGGCGAGACCCCCTTTAAGAGCCTTCAGGACGCCCACGGAGGCCGCGGTGACCATTATCCCGGCGCCCAGTACGCCGAGCGCGACGGCAAGGGACGCCTTCCTTCGATCCATTCCCAAGAGAAAGGCAGCGAGACATCCCGTGTAAGCCCCAGTTCCGGGCAGAGGGATTGCGACGAACGCTGCCAGCCCCAACAAACCGTACCTTTCCATTGTGGCCTCAGCCGATCGCCTGGCCGACTCGATCCTGGTCTGGATGTGTCTGCGAAGCCATCCGATCCTGAAGAGGCGGTCAAAGGCCAGATCTAGAAAGACAAATATCGGGAGGATGATGAGGATGTTAGCAAGGGTGCAGACCACGAATACTATGAGAGGGTCCATGCCCAGCCCGATGCCGACGGGGATGCTGCCTCGCAGCTCTATGTAGGGAAGAAGGGTGATGAAAAGGAGCTTGAGGTACGGGAAGACCGTCCCCCAGAGAGGCAGAGGCGACCGCCTACCCGACCTCGAAGCCCTGGGCCGACTTCCTGACCCCTAGGCAGACTATGGTGCTGCCTCTGATGATCAGGGTGCCGTATCGCTTCACAGGATCGTGGTTCTCCATCTCGTTTGCTCCGATGAGTGTCACGTTCATGTTGACGTCGTAGTTCTTCAGCTCGCCCTCGTAGAGCTTGTTGTCCTTGGTCTTTATTAGAACGGTCTTGCCGAGATTGCGTGTTAGTACGTCGAAGGGCCTGATCATTGTCGCCTTCCCCGGAACATCTGTCGAGAAGAGTCCCGACTAGGTCCTAGAAAAGTTCTTTTATATCTTTCTCCCCGTTCCCCGTTCCCC
>CAYVLA010000253.1:0-2341 GCA_964452145.1 Hadarchaeota archaeon (SeqCode) | reverse complement strand
CCGCTCCCCTACACATCCTAGCAAGTATGTGGATATCCGACAAAGGATAAATCGCGGAAACGGCCGGCTACACGAGCCGTGACTGGCACGATGGGGCCAAATGACCAAGACCCAGGCAGCGCTCAAGCAACGGGCGCAATTCCCGTGGGACAACTGCCACCTTGTAGGTCCTGCCGCCCAAGCCCGATCTACCCACGAAAAGTAGACCATGCAACCTCAGAACTCCTATCACCGTCCTCGGAGGTGACCGCGTCCAGAAGAAGCCGCCATCCTCCCGTCCGGCCCGGCGTGACAGCTGTCCGTACTTGACCCATCCACCCCTCTCTAGGACAAACACCAACGCGCCGCGGCACTCCTCGGATAGGGAACCGACCAGGCGACCAAGGCCGTCCGCATCGGTCAACCTCTCCACGATCCCATGGATCTTCTCGCGCTTCACGTCCCAGCGGACGCCGATCGCCTTGCAGATGGCATCTATCCACTCGGCGGGGCACTTGTTCAGAGCCGCCGAAAGGGTCGTGTCAGGCGACAGCTGAACCATCTCCTTTGCCTCCCGCCAGGAATCCTCGTAAGCTCGGACGATATCGTCCAGGACGATATAGGGCACAAATGGATGCCTTGTCAAGACCGCTCGTCCTCCTCATTCCAGACCTCGAAATCCCAGCCCCGCAGTTGCCAGGAGCGCATGTTCACACTCCGGGGGTTTGATCGTATAAGTCTTTCGAACGCCGGGCCCGTGTGTGTGCGTTGGCCATCATGATCCTTTCGGGGGAATCCCGCTCGCCGCTTCCACTTGACCTTGGCCCTGTCGCAACCAGATCTTCGGCAGGGCGATGAGATCGCACGATACCGGGGCCATCTCGGCACGGCCATCGCCCATCACCGCGGGGGTCGGATAGAGGTGATCCCGGTTCCCCCCCGCGATAACCGGGGCGAACATATATGGCTCTCCATGAACGAGCCCACCGGGCGTGTAATGCCAACGCGATCTGTACCGGCAAGGAGCGCCCTGGTCACGTAGATCGGAATGATTCGTAGTGGACGATCTTTACTCAAGAGGGCCACCAGCATATCCTGGCCCCTGGGGATGCTCTGGTGCCCCAGGTCCCAGGTCAGCAATATTTACGAGGCCCGCGGTTCAGACGAATACCGGAGGAGTCGCCATTCTGTTCAGGCCGGAGGGCGTCAAGGAAGAGGTCTGGTTGAAGATCTTCGACTGGGCCGTGGCCATCTCCGGCGATGAACAGGCCGAGTGCGACATCTGCCTGATCGGAAGCCACGCCAGGGGCGATGCATCCCCGATGAGCGATCTGGACTTGGTCATGTTCTGCGACGCAGACCCACATCTTGGGCGAACCGAATCGATGCACGCCGATGAAACCTTGGCGACGATGTTCTCGGTCAACACAAAGAGGCTCCTCGAGTCAGAGGCGGTCGACTTCTATGCCGCAAGCAATCCCTTCGAGGCCAGGTTGGTTCATGGGAAGGGACGGGTGCTCCAAAGGCTCCGAACCGAGATCCACGGAAAGACGATAGACCTGCAAGCGACCAAGATGTTGATCGCCAAGGCACTATCCTTCCGATTGATGACCGCCTTGGGAGACGCAATCCTGGACTACGGAGAGGGCGTAAGGGACATGAGGGTGTGCCTGGCAAAGGCCCAGCTGTACGGGAAGCTATTCGAAGAAAGGGTGGAGCCATGGTCGATCATACCTTACGCTTATGCTCCTCGCAACGAGCTGGATGTCCTCCTGGAGGGACTGTACCGCTCAGCGAGCTACGAGGAGCTGTCGGACCGAATCGCATTACTGGATTTGGGAAGTCATCTCGGAACGTCCTTCGGGGCTAATTCTGATGCGATGGAGAGGATAGCCGACCGGGAGTCAGAACGCCTGCGCTTCGCAGGGAGGCATGTGAACAACTATCTCCGGCTGTTCCTGTTGGTTGAGGAGGTTGTTAGGCACAGAGTTTGGCGAGACCTTCCCGGGAGATGGGCGCTTGAGGGGGAGTTTTCAGACGTGAACCACGAGTCAACCCACATAGCGTGCGATCAGGGGTGGGTGGAGTGGGTTGTCTTCATCGGAACGGGAGAATCGGGCAGGCTGGAAAGATACCGGCGGACCGAACACTGACCAGCATGGCTGGTTGTGCTCCCCGATGACATTCGAGGGCGGCAGGAATGCCCGGCCGTCGCATCGGCAGCCTGAGACTATGACAATCTCACCTTCTGCCGATCTCAGCAGGGAGAGTCTAGGAGACGGTTTTAAGCCGGGATGGAAATGGGATGTCGCCGCCAGTTGGGCATGGGCATAGACCAATACATCCGCGAGAGCAGAGAGGT
>CAYVLA010000252.1:0-2402 GCA_964452145.1 Hadarchaeota archaeon (SeqCode) | reverse complement strand
AATCTGATCCACGACGTTGGCAACTACCGGTTAACCCTGCAGAGCGGGATATACCTTGACGACGCCTCGGACTTCTTCACCGTCACTAACAACATCATCTACAACGTCGTGGGAATAGGTGGCGATCAACCCATCTTCACCAAGGGCGTCGGCAATAGGATCGAGAACAACATACTCATCGTGGCGCCCGGTAACGTTGCGGCCGTCAGGAGCATGGAGATGGCCGGGGAGCTGGGACGGGAACACCAGTACTTGAGAAACATCATCTATTTCGAGGGATCGAGAGGCGACATCTACGGCTTCATCAACTGGAACGATACCAGGGTATCGGTCTCTGACTATAACCTGTTCTGGAAGCCCAACGGAGAGCTGACTATTGGTGGCGGGCCGGCAGATGGGCCTCTGAGCAGATGGCTTGCCCTCTTCGACCGCAGGTACGACCAGCACAGCGTTGTGGCGGACCCTTTGTTCGTGAACCCCGCTGCGAGGGACTATCGGCTTAAGCCGGGGTCCCCCGCGCTAGATCTGGGATTTAGGGACATCGATGCGAGTACTATCGGGTTGAAACCGGATTTCCCCACGTCGCTGTGGGAGAGCCCACATGAACTCTACGTTATCCCGGCCCATCTGGTATGGCGCGGCAAGGCTACGGAAGCGAAGTGAGAGGTCACGCGGTCGGATGGTCGGGTCGAAGACGGTCTAGTCCCACTGCGATCTCAGCCTAGTTGTCGCGACGTCTCTGAACATCCTTCTCCTGACCATCAGCGTCCACAGGGCGAATCCGCACACAAGTGAGGTCGCTGTGACCACCAGCCACTCCACGAGGTAGACCCACAGCAATGCCTCGTCCTTGATCCTCACCGCGTCCTCGGAGATGGACAGGAGCTGGCTCCTTGCTTGTGCCATCGCATCAAGCACGCCCTGGTAGTCCTGGCGCAGGTAGAGGCCATCGGCCTCGTTCTTGATTTGGGCGATCTCGGTGAGCCTCTCCTCCAGCCGGAGCACGTTTGCGCCGAACTTCTCGGCGAACTCGATCATCGATACCGTGACCGTCCTCTCGAGGTGGAAGCCGCGCAGCTCGAGGCGTACAAGGTGAGACAGCTCCAAGTCCTGGGGGATGGCCAGTCCTGCAACTAGGTAGGCCATGTTGACCAGGTAGTCGCCGTAATAGTCCCAGTAATTCATCACCATCTCGCCCCAGCCCGGGTTCCAGTCAGGGGCGTGGGCAAGGCTGGCCCCCTTTCCAAGCTCTCCATAGACCAGGACCGGCTTGTGCTCGCCCTCCAGTATGCCCGTCCCCCTGGCTTCCAGCAACAGAACGGTTCCCTGCTTTGGAATCACCACGTTCATGCCGCCGAAGGCCGGCATGGACCGCCACGGCAGGGAGGTGATGAACGGATGTTCTTTTGCGCCGTCATAGGGTCTGGCAAAGAAGGGATGATCGGACCATGACTTGGAGTTCACGCATTCCACGGGAAGGACCTCCTCCACAGATGAGCCACTCCACGAGCTGCCCCAGCCCGCGCCGCCGAATGCCTCGAACCCTCCCGCCATTATGAGTCCCTGGCCCTCCTCGATCACCCCTCGCTTGAACATCTGCTGCTGATCGGTTGTGAAGAGAAAGTGATCGGTGTCGCTGAGGATGAGGAGATCGACCTTGGATGCATAGTCAGAGTATGTACGCGGAATGTACATCCTCATGGATTTGCGGATAACCTCCGTGGGGAAGTGGCCTACGGTGGCCGGGACGGGCGATACGCTCAAGAACGGGTCGAAGGCGAGATCCTGCCATGTCCGCCAGAGCGTATCCCCGATGTAAAGCACTCTAACTCTCTTCGTTCCAGGGTCCAGCTTGGGTTGGCGGGCCACCGCTCCCGCGGACGAGGCGATCAACGAAACAACCAACAAGACAGCCAGGTGCATGAGTCTCAGGCGAAGCTCACCTCCGGCAGTTACAACCGGCCCTCAAGCCCTCAAGGTGCAGTATGCATATACAGCACGGATGCAATAAAGGCTTTCCCCAAGGCCCCAAGTCGCCCGCTTAAGCGTGTTCAAAAAGCAGACCCCGTTGGGCTGGGCCAGCGTAGCCAAAAATATAAGCCGTCGAATCAAGGCCTACCTGTTGGGATGACCTCGATGAAAGCGTTGATATGCCTGATCACGACCTGCCTCTCCGTATCCCTGTTCCTGTCCTCGGCCAGTGGCAGGGAATCCCTGAGGGTCGGGGTGCTTTACACGGGAGATCCCTACCCCGGTCTGACTCCGTACATACACATGAAGGTCGAGCCTTTTCTTCAGGTAACCCCGGTCCAGGCCTCTAGAGCGCACTATGCGGGGATTTCGGACCAGGACATAAGAAGGGCCATAAGGGTCTACATGCCCCGCATAGTGCGCTCTAGAGG
>CAYVLA010000251.1:0-2424 GCA_964452145.1 Hadarchaeota archaeon (SeqCode) | reverse complement strand
AGAAGGCTGGAGAATCTGTCAAGGCTCGCCTACATGCTCGGCGTGATCTTGATCATGGGCATCTTCATAACCCGATCGCAGGGAGCCGGCGACTTCAGGATTGCGGTGCCAGTGATGATGATACAGTTCCTTCTTCCCATCCTGACGGTCTTCGTCACGGGGGAGGTTACCCTGAAGGGGAAGGAGGCGCTGTTCATCGTGCGCAAGGCACCGTCCGGATTGGGAAGATTCGTCCGGGCAAGGTTGCTGCACGGCTGGCTTCTGGTCGTGCCGATCACTGTCGCGGTGGCGCTCGCGACGACGATTCCCAATCCACATACCAGCGTGATGTCCATGCTCCCCAACATAGTGCTCCTGATGGTCCTCGCTTTCGGAAACGTCGCTTTCGTCTTGGGCCTTTTTCTGTTGAGTCCGGCCTTCTCGGAGAAGTCGGGACGGTTCTACCTCAACATGTTCGTGGTCATCGGGTTTTCCGTGTGCTGTTTCATCTTCTCGCTGGGAATCCTGGCTGTACCCATGGAGGGTGCAGATCCCGTGAGGGGCATGCTCTACCTCCAAGCCTCCCAGACCGCCTTGACTTGGCTGGCGGGGCTTGTCATGCTTGCAGCTGGAAGATGGAATCTGGCAAGGATCGAGTAGGACCGGGGAACCGGGGGACCGGGAAGAGAATGCCCGAGAAGGCCTCCTTCTAGGAGCATTCGACCCTGATCTTCCCCACCCTGACCTTTGAACAGGTGTTGCTGGTCGAGGCATCCACGGTCTCGCCGCCCACTGCGTAGATCGTCTCATCAGCCACCGCGGCCCTGATGTCATGGGCGGGCCACGGCAACCCACCATCCAATACGTCGTATCTGGCTCGCTTAACGTCGTAGACCAAGATCGTCTCATTGTACCAGCCCACCTTGACTCCACGCTTCTCATCGGGCAGGTATAGGACCTTGCACTCACCAGCCCCCTCCCTCACGGGCACGGCCCCGCCAAGGATGATGATGTACCGGTCCCGACACGCAATCGCTGCGGCTCCGCTGAGCCCCGGGACGGGAAGCGGGTCCAGCTCCTCCCATTCATAGGTATCCGGTGTGAAGCGCCACGCATCCCTCAGTCGGGTAACGCTCTGCCGTTCGCCCTCCATCCAGCTGTAGACCCCGCCGAACACGTAGACGGATCCATCCACGGCCGCAGCGAATGAGTTGGCCCGACGCCTTCCCGGGCATCTTGGAATCTGGATCCAGCGATCATCGCCCAGGTCCAAGGCTTCGTCCCCCGGCACGTCGTCCGGAAGAAAACAGCCGCGCCCCCAGCTTCCTCCCCCTATTGCGTAGAGGCTGCCATCCAGATAGGCTACGGCCGGCACTCCCCTCGGATGGTTCAGATGCGGGAGAGCCTCCCAACTCCAGCTCTCATCACGCCTCAGGAGCCGGTAGCAATCCGATCTCGGTTTGCCCTTTCTCCTACCCCCGACCACGAAGAGCCCATCCTCCGACGATGCCCCGGTGGTGTAGGCCAATCCGATCGGTAACGGGGGAACGGGGCTCCAGTCCTCCGCTTCTCGATCCAGCCACCACGCCGCCTCACTTTCCCGCCATGGATAGGTCATGCCCCCGGCATACACGACGACCCCGCCCGCAACTCCCATGGCCCCGCCCTTCACCATATCCGGGAACTCGGGCCCCTCCGACCATGAGATGCCAGTCACATGCCTGTTGGCCATCGGACGTCAACCGATTCTGGTGACCGCATTTCTGGTAGAAATATGGGATCTCCCCTGGCCTGAGTCATGTGGCCTCAGCCCAGAGGCTGCAGCGAACTCCAGGGACGCGCCTCCGAAATAAGAGTCGGACGCAGCGCCCTCGTGTTTGCCGCGCCCGTCAACCACTCAGGGTGGTCGGTTCATCAACTCGCCCCAGCCTCAGGGCTTCGATCAAGTCCTCCATCTCGAACACGAAACCGTAGGCAAGCGCCACCCTCCAGAGGCCGATTTCCTTGCAAAGCTGCTGCCTCGCGGTTTCCTTGTTCTCGACCGCCGTCACGGCCTGGCGGATGGTGGAACACATCAGCCCTCTCCTGCTCATGTCTGCCATTCCTCCGTCCGACAGCAGCAGACACCAGTTGATGGCGAAGCCGGCATAGATCAGGTGGTTTATGCCGGAATCCCGGCACAGGGCGTAGAGTTGATGGGCATTCTCGGCCACACCTTCCTCACCCGCCGGTTTGGCTTCGACCGCGAAGTCCAGATTCTCAAAGCCCCGATTGACATCGTCTCGATTATGGGGTCCCACGAACACGTGGTCAGACCGGAAGCCCCTGAGTTTGGTCAGCACGGGATCCTCCTTGATTCTCTCGATTGGAGGAGGCTCGGGTCCTGCAACCTGAACGGCGCGTCTGTAGCCCGCATAGCCCTTGTAGTATTCGCCACCACCGACG
>CAYVLA010000250.1:0-2443 GCA_964452145.1 Hadarchaeota archaeon (SeqCode) | reverse complement strand
ACGACATCATCCTTCTTCTGTCAACCGAGTACAACCTGATGACGACCCGGCAGGACAGGTGGATATACGACGTGATCCGGGAGGGTGCCGGCGGCATCAACGACGGAAGCGCGTTCAGCGTCGTTGGCCAGATCCACGGAGCCTGGGCAAACTCCCTGGCCCAGCAGGCCTTCCCGAACGATGTGCACGCCGTGATCGCGGCCGGGATGGAGGGAGGCCCCCATTTCCGGGTCCAGATCAACCCCGATCATCCTGAGCCGATCCTGACGCCCTTCATCAGGTTGGATGTTGAGAGGACGGGGCACACCGCCGCGTGCAGGAGGGTGATTCACAGTAGGGCGCCGACGTAATGGCATGGATGTTCGGCAACTTCCCCTCCCGCACCGACTACCTGACGAACTGGGAGTACGAGAAAGGCAGAACGATAACCAGCGCCGACTTCCTCGGGAATGGGTGGCTTGGATATCCAGGGCATCGCGATACGACCAACCAGTATTCGGTGGAGATCATAATGAACATGGTCTTCTGGCTGACGAGGAGGCCGCTAATCGACGACATCGAGGTTTTCCACAGGCTCAAAGCCAGTTTCAACGAGTTCAGGTCACGGCTGGGGATACTGACAGCCCTGATGGATTTCATCGACAAGTTCGGCGCCAACACCCAGAGGATACAGGATGAAATCAACAAACTCATGGCCGCCTACAGCGATGCCGAGAAGTCCTATCTGGACAACAACTTCGTTGAGAGCGAGACCCGGATCAGGGCCGCTTTAACCCTCTTCCCTCAAGCGGAGGACATCGCGAGGAAGGAGAAGGAAGCAGCCCTTCTCTGGGTCTACGTCATCGAATGGCTTGTTGCCTCGTCCACGACGTTCTTCTCGGCCTTCGTATTGTGGACGCTGATGGTTAAGAGGAAACTGTACCGCGAGGTCCAAGTCACCAGGCTGGAGGAGTCCCCTGGCTAGCTCACTTCCATGCCGTCATGGGGAGTGGAACCTACCTGCCCATCCTATCAGACCTATCCCGGGTACCCCCAACAGAGGACGTGGCTCATTCTGACCGGACCAGCGAAGCTAGGACTGAGAGCGTACGGCTTCTGATCCTCAACCAGGTGATCGAGGCAAGTATGAAAAGCGCGGTAAGGACGAGGGAGAGCGCGAGAGAAGTCGGAAAGGAGACGGCGTTCTCCAGGGCCAGGAAGCGTATGCCCATGCACACGACGAGCAGGTGCCACACGTATACTCCAAGCGCCACCCGCCCCGGGACGGCAAATATGGTGAGGCTCCGGGGGGCCCGATCCTCGAGGAAGAGAAAGAGGGAAAAAGCAAGCAGCGTGACGCCTGCCGAGATCACAATGTGAAGAAGCAGGCGGTTCATCACCGGATCCGCCGCCGCAACGGCAGCCCCCGAAACGATCATGGGTGCTGCCAGGCCTGCCAGCAGCAGCCTAGGTCGATGAGCCGTCCTCAGCTGGGCAGCCGCTACAAACCTTCCCAGCATGACCCCCCATATGACCAGGGCCAGCCAGGGGAACAGCGGAAACATGCCTGCGAAGAGGGCGTTCCTGACTGGCGTTATCGGGAAGCTGCTCAAGCCCGGCTGCATCGCGCTGATGCCGAAAACCACGGCAGACACAGCCCCGAGACCAACAAGCTTGACCCCCCTCTCCAACAGGAAGTATGCGAGGAGGTCGCATGTCCCTATCGACTCAAGCACATCCCATCTCCAGATACTCCGAGGGCGGGAGAGTAAGGCATTGAGCGCCAGTCCGAGCAGAATGAGAAGGCAGTATCTCTCCGCCACGTGCCTGCGCATGGTCGCCCTCGTTTGTCCGAGTCGTGCTCTTCTTGATGTCGCCAGATACAGGCTTGCTCCTGTGACCATGAAGAACATCGTCGCTGCAACGGGCCATCCAAAGGACATGCCGCCAATATCCAGAGGGGCGGGAAGGTCGCGCGAAGTCCACGTAAGAAAATGCCAGAGGATCATCAGGATGACTGCCAGGCCACGCAGCGCATCCACCGAGACCATCCGTCCAGACATCTGCCCCGTCTGGCCGTGAAAGCTCATGGAGACCACGCTTCGATGCGAAGGGCCGTCAGTCCACTCATCGACCCGGAGCGTTGACTGGCCCCCCTCGGAGCAAACCACACTCGAGGCGCGTCAGCATCAAAGATGGGGTGAGATGGTAGACCGCCTGTGCCCATGATGGCTGCCTGTATTGAGTGCACTTTGAGAGCCTCGGGTAGGATTCGAACTTGAGGTAAAAAAGCAACCAGATGCACAACTGAAGAAGAAACATTGCCGCCGCCTCCGCTCCCAACCAACCATTGAACCGAAGAAGATCATCGAGGAAGAGGGGAAGAGCATGGGACCACGAACCATGCTACCAAAATAAGGAGCAAAGATGAATGGAAAGGAGTCAAAGACTCACGACAAACATC
>CAYVLA010000249.1:0-2455 GCA_964452145.1 Hadarchaeota archaeon (SeqCode) | reverse complement strand
CTGACCGATCGCGAAGTTGAGCGTTGCAGCGAAATGGCAGGTGGTGTTGGTCCAATAGGGTCGGTTGGGATCCGTGGCTCGATGCATCTCGTAGGTTATGTTGGCTTCGCGGATGGTGGGGCCTCCCGTCCACAGGTCTCCCTTGACGACCTCAAGGACCTTCACCTTGTGATACACGAATCCCAGCCATCCCAATCCCTCGCGCTGATCAACCGCATCCGAGCCCTGGACCTCGCCAACTATCACCGTGGAATGCCCGTTCATCAGACTCTCAAGATCCGGATACCAACACGCCCACGAGGCATCTGCGGTTTCGAAATCAGCGGAAGGTCGGGCAAGGAGTCTGAGCCAGCAGAGATCGTGACCCGGTTGACCCTGGGGTGTGACGAGGACGCGGGTTGCAGTGTGGCCGTGGGGAAGTTAGGACCCCCGCACTTTCGCCATCTCACTCTTCAGATGCGGGATGTCCTCCTCGATGATCTTCCAGATTCTGTCCGGATTCACGCCGAAGTAGGCGTGGGTGAGGACATCTCTCAGCCCCGCGATCTTCTTCCATGGGATCTCGGGATACCTGTTCTTGAACTCGTCCGGAATGTTCTCACAGCTTCGCCCATTATCTCCAAACGCCTGAGTACGGCGTCTTGAACCTGGGTATTGCTGAAGAAATCATCCCTTGAAACTGCCTCGGTGTATTCCTCGATTTTGGAGATACTCTCCTGGACGTCCTCGATGTATACTTTCGCGTCCCTCTTCACAGGATTTCCACCTGCTCGCCCAGTATTCTCTCCCTGAGAAGGGGCTTGATCGTGCTATACTCAACCAGGTCGACTTCCCGCCCCAGAGCTTGCTCTATCTCCAGCTTGAGGCCGATGAAGTCGAGCAGGCTCATGTCGCTCTCGATATCCACCAGGATGTCGATGTCGCTGTCTTCCCTTGCCTCCCCCCTGACCACGGAGCCGAATATCCCCGCCCTCTTGACCCTATTGCGGCGAAGGATTGGGAGAATCTTCTGCCTTATCTCCTCCACTCGCGCCTCCATTTCGATCACTCTCCCATACTAGTTGTGGTAGAAAACGCTTTTGCACCTTTCACCCTTCGACAATCTGCATGAGGTCCAGCCAAACTCCCGGACTCCTCAAACCCCTCAGAACCCTCAAGCCCTCTGCGAGCTTGTCTTTGGCGGCGACCCTGATGGGGGCAGCATCCTTCCCAACGGCATGGCATGGTCACCGAACTCAACGATGATTGCCCTAGCCAAGGGCTCAGTGAGGCTGGGGATCAGCACATCCGGTCCTGTAGGAGGGGGACCGCCAAGCCAGCCAAACATCACAATCTGGCGCCTGGGAGGAGGCGGATTCATCCCGGTTGTGAACCTAACAGGTCCTGTGCGGCCCATCATATCCCTGGCATGGTCACCCGACGGTCCATGATAGTGGCCGGCTCGGAGGACGGAACCATAGGGATCTGGCGCGTGGGTCCGGCCCAACCTCTGCCAGACACATCCCTGCCAATCCTGTCAGCGACCGCGCTATCGATACTTCTCTGGTGCACCAAGCTGAGAAGGAGAAGCATGGTCCGCGACGCGGTAAAGGGATTCGACATGCACGGGCTGGTCAATGTTGATGGGCGACATCCTAGGGGAACTACCGGACCGACACTCGACCTACCTAGAAACGCTCCCAACCCTCTTCGTATCCCTTCTCGTACATTGCGACGACGTTCTCGGGCGGGGTGTTCGCCTGTATGTTGTGGCACGGGGCCAGGATGTAGCCGCCTCAATTGCCCATCCCGCTGCACTTGCGGCACCCAGGCCCAGGCTGGCCGGCCTTCCGCCAAGGCGCGTCTTAGTGCGCTCAGGTCGGGGCGGATAATATCTGCACAGGCTCGTCAAGATCTCACACTGTGCGTCCCAGCAGTCACTAGCTTCTGACCTGAGCCAGCCCAGGAAATGCGGAAAAGGATATGAGATCGGACTGTACGAGATCCGGCGATTGTTGACAGCACCGAAAGCCTCCTCGATGCATGTGCACATTCGTAGGACCTACCGCTGCACCACCTTACTGCACAACTACCTCAAGGTAGAGCCAATCGACATCATAGCTGGCAGACTTGAAATCGGCCTTCGCACAGTACCCTTCATGATCCCTTGAAACTGCTGTCGTTCTTGCATAGAACTCGAAACGGTAGACGTGATTGGTGTAGAGCGTCTTGGCGGTCTGAAAGCCCTTCGGCGAAGCATAACTGCCTTCGTCATCTATCGTCATGGAGTCTGTCCAGATGACTTCCTCCGTTGTCTCGTCCCAAAGCTTGACGTAGAAGTACAGCAATGCCACATCGTCGTCGTAGGTCTTGTCGATCGACCCCTCATAGTAGAGCTCGAAATCTATGTTGTGGGTTCCATTTGCTGAGATAACAGGATACCTGTACATCAGCCCCCATCCGTGTGCGACACCGT
>CAYVLA010000248.1:0-2521 GCA_964452145.1 Hadarchaeota archaeon (SeqCode) | reverse complement strand
CTTGCCCTCAGAAGGGCAATCTTCTTCCCGGCATCGGAGATATACTCCTCCGCTCCCTCGGGCCTGTTTGACTACGGGCCCGTCGGATCTGCGATCAGGAGCAACATAGCCTCGTTCTGGAGGAGACATCTGGTTCAGCACAACGAGATGCTTGAGATCCAGGGGGCCGACGTAATGCCGAAGGCCGTCTTCGAAAGCTCGGGCCACCTGACGGGCTTCAGCGATCCCCTGACCCAGTGCCAGAAGTGCCACGCTATGCACCGGGCCGACAAACTCGTCTCCGACGCCAAGGGCATCTCGGTGCCTGAGGGAACGGACACCGACACCCTCGATCGGATGATCCAGGACAACGGCTTGGCATGCCCGTCCTGCCATGGCTCGCTTTCCAAGGTGCGCAGATTCAACCTGATGATGGACGTCATGCTTGGCCCACTTCAGGATCAGCACTGCTACCTGAGGCCCGAGACGTGCCAATCCATCTTTTGTGACTACTCAAGGCTATCGAAGACGATGAGGGTCAAGCTGCCTTTCGGAGTTGCGCAGCAAGGATCGGCCTACAGGAACGAGATATCTCCGCGCAACTACCTCATCCGGCAGAGGCAGTTCGGGCAGATCGAATGTGAGATCTTCTTCGACCCGGACAGAATAGATGATGCGGCAGGCTTTGAGTCCATCAAGGATCTTCCCATGAGATTCCAGCTCTTGGGATCGGCTGACGCGGAGGTCCTCACGGCCTCCCAGATCGCGGAGAGGTCGCTTGTCAGCGGTCGCTTGATAGCCTACTATATGGCCGAGGTTCAAAGGGTATGGACGGCCATCGGATTCCCGCCGGAGTCCCTGAGATTCAGGCAGGTCGGCGACGACGAGAGGCCCTTCTACTCCAAGGAGACCTGGGACTTCGAAGTGTTCTCGGATCATCTGGGCTGGGTAGAGCTTGTTGCCAACAACTATAGGATGGATTACGATCTGGGAGGCCACCAGAACGGGAGCGGCTCCGATATGACCTGGAGCCGGGATGACGGCACCAAGTTCATCCCGCATGTCTGGGAGATATCGGCCGGTCTTGATCGAACCATGATGTGTCTCCTCGAGACGGCCCTGACCAAGGAGGATGAAAGGACATATCTGTCCCTGCGCCCGCAGCTCGCTCCATTCATCGCCTCGGTCTTCCCGCTGGTGAAGAAAGGAGGGCTCCCCGAGATCGCGCAGCGGATCGTTCGCGATCTGAGGGCCAATGGCCATACGGTCTTCTACGACGAGTCAGGCTCCATCGGGAGAAGGTACGCCAGGGTGGACGAGATCGGCTGCCCCTATGCCGTAACGGTCGACTTCGAAACGCCCAAGGACGACGCCGTCACAGTTCGCGACCGAGATACCACCCGGCAGAAGAGGGTCCCGATGTCAGGTCTCCCGGTATTGCTCTGGAAGCTGCAGAACGGGGTCGTGTGCGGGCTCAACGGCCCGTCGGATTGAGCAGGGACTTCAGGAGATCGATATCTCTGACCACCCCGACCAGATCCCCCTCCGGAGTCATCACGGGCAGCTCCTTGAGGTCCTTGGTCACCATCACCTTGGCGCAACGCTTGATCGGGGTCCGCCTTCCAACTCCAACCTCCTTGATCATCAGATCGCGGACCTTCTTGTCGGGCAGAACCAGGTGCTTGCTCACGATGTAGAGCATGTTCTTGCCTTCGAGCGACCAGAGATCGCCCTCGGTTTCGGTCGTAAGCATGTCGGTTGCGGTGGACTCCCTTATCTCCGATGATCTCAGGATATCCACATCCGAGATCATGCCGACCACCTTCCCCTTGGCATCGACCACCGGGACGGTGCGCGACTTGGACGCCGCCATTATGATGTAGGCGGCCATCAAGGGGGTCTCCTCCCAGACCGCAGTGACCTGGTCGCAGAAGACATCACGCACAAAGATGTCCGCCTCGATCTCCATGATCGCCCGGCTCAGTATGTCCTTTACGGTCACGATTCCAACCAGCATCCCCTCGAAGACCACGGGGAGGTGGCGGATATTGCGGTCGACCATTATCTGGCAGGCCTTCTTGAAGTCGTCATCTGAATCCACGGTGGGGGGGTCCCGTGACATTATCATGGCGACCTGTTCCTCGTCCGGGTTTCTGGCGAAGTCCTTCAGAGTGAGGAAGCCCACCAGCTTCCTGGTCGCCTCCTTCAGAACCGGCATGCCGTTCACCCTGTGCTTCTGGAAGAGAATGAGCGCGGTCTGCCTGGTGCTGGGGATTTCGATGAACTTGGGATCCGCTGTCATCACGTCTCTTATCTTCATGGGGGCATCCGAGTATGCTGGATTGCACATATATGTCTTTCGATACGTTACCATAACCTACATAAACCCTAAACGGGTTACCTAAGCTTCCTAACGTGATCAGAAAGTTTCCTTTGGGCGCACGAGAATTGTTGAACTTGGAGGACCTCGAACCTGCCCGAAGGGTTACAGCAGTGGGAGGATCCTTTACCACTTATGCCCAAGTGGTACCATTCAGGACCC
>CAYVLA010000247.1:0-2525 GCA_964452145.1 Hadarchaeota archaeon (SeqCode) | reverse complement strand
TCGGCAGGGATATGTCCGATCTCAATGACAACCTCTTGCAGGAAATGAAGCGGGCGACGGGGGATCTTGGTGCGGTGGGGGGATGTCTCTCTCTTCCCACCCTGATGGTGGGCATGCGGGAGGGTGGCATCGGAAAGGCTCTGAGGGACTATCACCAGCACCGGCGTTTGGTTATGGCCATTGTGCGCCGATCCCACAAGGAGACGTTCGAGTACACAAGGCGGCTTCTGGAAGCTGAGCCAGATTTCATCTTCATCGGGAATTCCGGGATGTGGCTCCTTCAAGGGGAGAGGATTACCAGGCGGGTCAGCCTCCCAACCCTGAAGGCCGTGACGCGGATGTCCGCGAAGAAAGACATTCCAACTCTTCTTCACTGCTGCGGCATGGAAAGGGGCCTTGTGGAGATTTGCGCACGGGAGACGAAGCTTGACTGCATAAACCCATTGGAGAGGCCGCCTTTTGGTGACTGCGATCTTGTCGAGATTAAGGAATCGTTTGGCGCAAGGCTGTCAATGATGGGCAACCTCCCGACGATGACCCTGATGCTCCGAGGTTCTTCCATGGAGGTCGTGTCCGAATCAGAGAGGGCCATCAAGGAAGCTGGTTCGGGGGGTGGGTTCATTCTGTCAACCGGTGATCAGTGCGCCAGGGACACGCCCGATGCAAACCTAGAAGCCATGGTCAAGGCCGCGAAACGGTACGGGCGGTATGCCTGATTCGGATAGAGGTGCGAGCCCGCCTACTTTGGCGCCCTCTTGGTTGCTCCGACTGCCCTGTAAAGACGACGCCGTACCATAATCTCGTAGACGATGAAGCCCGTGACCATGCAGGTCACCGTGACTGCAAGCCACTCAATGGCGTATACCCATAGAAGGGCGCTTCTCTGCAGATCCATGGCTTCCTTCTCGAGTTCCTGAAGGCCCCTCATTGCTTCCTCCATGCGTTCCAGGGCTTCGGCGTACTCCTGCTTCAGGTATCGCCTCTCCCCTTCTCGACGGATGTCGTCGACGGCTTGTTTCTCCTTTCGGACCGGATATACGTTGGCCCCGAACTTCTCGGTGAATTCGACAAGGGCATTGAGGCCCAACTCGAGCAGGCGGAATCTCTTGAAGGAGAAGCGGAGCTGATGCGCAAGTATGGGGTCCGGTGGCAGCTCCAGATTTGAGGCTTGGTAGACCATGTTCAGGACCGCGTCGTCGAAGAATTGCCAGTACCGCATCGCCCGTGTCGCATATCCGTGCCAGTCTGCCGCGAATATCAGCGTTCGTCCCTGTTCATAGTTCCAGTAGGATATGATGGGATTCTCTGCGTCATTATCCACAACCAGAGGCGTCTTCGCGCCCTGCTTGGGTATTACCACATTTACCTCCGTGAGGAAGGGACATGTTGACCATGGCAGGGATTTCACCAGAGGATCGTCCTTGATGGCGATCATGGGCTTCAGGGTTGCGCCCATGCCTATGTTTCCGATTATGCTACCTGGGACTATGGTCACCGGCAGAGCCTGCTCGACCTTCGTTCCATCCCAATGCTTTCTGGCCGCCCCTGTCCCTCCGAGACCCCGATGTCCTCCGGTCATCAGAACCGAGCGACCGGCCTCGGCAACTGAGTTTCTTATGTGGAAGTCCCATTCGTCGGGAAGCGACCATGGGTCGGCGTCAGATAGCACTGTTATGTCCGTTTCCTCGATGTACCTGCTGTACGTCCTAGGCAGATATAGGCGCATGGCCCTCTGGATCTCAGCCCCTCCGAACCAACCCGTTGTGGCTGGCACGTAGGACGCAACTATCTTGGGGTCTGACTGGATCGCCACTATGCCAGGGTTCCAGTTCGCGTAATCGCCTATGTAGAGCATCCTCAGCCTATCGCCATCTCCTTGGGCCAGGCCTACACAGGTAATGCAGATTAGGAGGATGATCGATGTAACTAGGATCGGTGCCCGGAGTCTCATCTCATCCTTCCCCTCCTCTGGCGAAGCCGAGGAACAAGGTCAACACAACGCCAACCCCTCCCAGGCTAAGGATCAGAACCTTGAGCAGAGTCTTGTTCCTGGACCGGGCTGCCAGCCATGAGTCGAGATCGGCCTGCTTGTCCATGAGATCGGCTTTGAAGCCTTCTAGGCTCTTGGTGAAAGACGGAAGCATGTGCTCCCTGCTGGCGATGCCCGACTCGGAAACCCACAGAACCGCGTTAGAAACCAGCTTGACGAAGTAGGTATTGTTGATGAAGTTGTGATAGCTCGTCACTCCGGGTAGCTCCGTCGCGTAGAACCCGGGTAGGGAGACAGATCTGCCGATCTTCTCGTAGGCCACCACCCCCGGTAGGGTCTTGTCTGTGTAGGGAGACTCGCGCCCTGTGGTGGTGTAGACGACAGTGTAGTCCCCATCTTCGGGAATGGGCCAGCCTTGGGAGAACTCACGATCGCTCCTTGAGCAGAAGGTGAGCTCGTAATCAGGCAGTGTGAAGTTCTCCGGCAGTCCATCTGCAATTGGGTGATCGGCCGATCTCTTGTAGGTCCGGGTCCT
>CAYVLA010000246.1:0-2594 GCA_964452145.1 Hadarchaeota archaeon (SeqCode) | reverse complement strand
TCCGCAGAGCCCCTGGATCGAGCACCCCATCGACCGACACCTCAACTATGGCCATCCACTAGAGGCCATCAGGGCGGCTGATGGAATCGCGTCCTGGCATTTTCTCGGGCAACCAAGACCCGCCTGGGCAAGAGCCAGACCCGGGGCGATCCTCTGCGGCGCACTCTGCGTTACTCAATGGTCCCTTGTCCGAAGGCGGCCAGTACCCTCCTCGGCACCGGGTTCAGATACTCGAACTGCTCGCCTTGACACAGTTTCTTGAAGTCGGCATCAGTTGTAAGAATCTCATGTGCCCCTTCTTTCCGGGCGAGCGCGATGTAGAAGCAGTCAAAGACATCGTGCCTTTTCTCCTCGGCGATCCGATACGTCACCTTGATCGTTTCCGCGTCGCCGCTGACCATGGTGACCGGCTGTTCCAGAAAGGAGGTGATGGCTTCCCTCGTGACTGCCTCGGGGATGCTCCACTTGGATGTCAGCACCCAATGCACCCTGAGGGGCAGGTAATCGAAGATGAGAAGCTCGCGCTTCCCTTCAAGTCCTGGTTCGACCTCCTTTTCGATGTAGGTATGTCCCGGATGATCCTCGACGAGGTAGATGGCGAGCGCATTGACATCGATGAGAACTCTATCTCCCACCGAAGGTCGCCTCCCCTGCGTCGAGGAAGGCTTCCCTCCCCCAGTTTCTTGAGCTTCTTATCTTGCGCGTCGCCCTAGTCTTTCTGCGCAGAAGGAGGACTCCTTCGTCTTCCTCCACTCTGAACTCATCTCCGGGTCGGATCTGTAGTCTTTCACGGAACTCTCTGGGGATCGTGATTCTCCCTCGATCATCAACCTCAGCTGTGGATGCCATTTGCCCACCTTTTTGTACCCACTTCTTGCTGCCCACACCGCTCTTAACTGTTCCGCCTGCAGCCTGCAGCGGCTGTGGGACAAAATTATCTGGCGAGTGGTTTGAGGGTTGTCTGGCAACCGGGTTCTGCGAAGCTGTGGCTCACGTATCTTGATCGGTCCATCTTGACGCAGTCTCTTCTCTAGCTACAACAAGCTGACTCTGCAATGTTGACCGTCTCGGCCTTGCATGAGGCCCCTCCCTTTACCCATCTTCCCTGACGAAGAAGCTCGGACGGCCTCTCACGACGGCCTGGGAAGAGAAGATAGAAGAGTACGGCACAATCTCGGGGTTGTGTGAATCGACTTGCCTGAGAGGGAAAGGCCCAATGTCGTGTTCATAATGACCGATGATCAGGCCCCCTGGGCGTTGGGGGTCGCCAATCCCAACGTCCGCACGCCGAACCTAGACCTCATGTGCAGGCAGGGAGCTAGGTTCAGCAACTTCTTCGGGGTCTCAGCGGTTTGCAGTCCGTGCCGGGCCAGCTTGATGACCAGTAGATACAGCACCGAGATCGGGATACCTGACTACATTCCCGAAAGCGATCGCGAGACCGGTCTTGATCCGGCCATCGCCACTTGGCCCAGGGTCCTTTCGGATGCAGGATACCGGACCTCGCTGATCGGGAAGTGGCATCTGGGAGGGAGTGACCGACATCATCCGACAAAGTTCGGCTATGATGATTTCATCGGTTTTCGCTACGGGGCAGGTATCTCAAAGGACCCGGTGGTCGAGATTCAGGGAAAGGGAACGCAGATGGAGGGTTACACGCCGGACATACTGACCGATTTCGCAATCGAGTTCGTGCAGCGCGGCGGATCGGAGCCCTTTCTGCTTTCCCTTCACTACTGGGCCCCCCATACCAACACTGAGAACCGGACCCCGGATGGCGACCGGACCTGGCTGCCCTTGAGAGATGAGGACTGGAATCCGTTCAAGGGCCTGGATCCGGTGCTACCCCATCCGAATTATCCGAAGCTGGACATACCCAGGCTGGTCAGGATGACCAGGGAGTACTGCGCCAGCATTTCCAGCGTGGACCGCAACGTTGGCAGGCTGATGGGTGCGCTGTCGGAGATCGGCGTCGAGGAACAGACCGTGGTGATATTCACCTCTGACAACGGCTACAATATGGGGCACAATGGCATCTGGCACAAAGGCAATGGCAGATGGATCCTGGAGGATGATCGGGGAGATCGCCCCAATCTCTATGACAACTCCCTTGGCGTGCCGGCGATCGTCCGGTGGCCGGGAAGGATCCGCGGGGGAATGGTCATTGGGCAGACAGTCACTCACCTGGACTGGTTCCCGACCCTGGTCGAGATGACCGACTCTCCGTGGGAAGGGGATTTGGTTCGCGGCAGAGGCCTGCTACCCCTCCTGCAGGGAAGGAAGGTCAGCTGGAGCAATGACCTTTTTGCCCAGTACTCCATGTGGGACTGGAACCAGACCGGGGCAAAGCTCCGCACCTTCCGTTCCGGCGGCTGGAAGATGGTTCGGGACTTTGCGGAGACTGTCGACGACGAACTCTACCACCTTGAAGCCGATCCCCGGGAGACCACGAACATGATGGATTCCAGGGATCCGGTGGCAGAGAAGATGAAACTGTCCCTCGGAAGATCGATGATGGCTGAAATGGAGAAGCTGGGGGACCGGCCCTGGCATGACTGATCCCAACAGCTAGAAGCCACAAAGGCGAGGGATGC
>CAYVLA010000245.1:0-2597 GCA_964452145.1 Hadarchaeota archaeon (SeqCode) | reverse complement strand
TCGCGGGATGCCTAGTGTGCTGACACCGAAGTCCGTGGGATTATGTGTATAGGGGCCATTCCGGGGCCCAGGCCTCTTGCACCCATCGAGGAGAACCCATCTAGGAGTATTCCGGGACGCGTGGGTCCTCCCGAATGTCGCGATAAACCGGCAACTGTCAGTGTCACCACACTAGGATCCAAGAGGGATGGCCATCATGGCACCAGGCACCCCATCTGATATCTCAGACGCACGGATCCGCCGCATGTCTCTTCCAATGCCTCGACAGACCGGACAGGATCGATCGTCGACAGAGCCGGGCTCGCAGGTCTCCCAGGCAAGTGTTGATCAGGCAGGGATCCAAGCATGACGCCGTCAATCTGCTGGACATGGTGGTCGAAGCCGTTCCTGATCTTCCCCACCAGTTTCACCACCGGTTCTCTCCTCGCCCCGGTGTTCTCCTGGGGAGATGCTCCGTCCCGAGGAGATATGAATCGTCGCGATGGGCTATTCTAGTGGCCATCCCTCAGATCCTCGGCATAGGGCCTTTCCAGGAGGAGGGATAGGACCTGTGCACTACTCCAGGAGCACCCTGGAACTCCTTCTCCTACCCGAGAGCTCGAGGCTGAGGGACATCGAAAGGAGCAGGTCTCTGCCCACCAATCCCTTCCTCTTCGGGTTTGCCAGCAAGAAGGGGTTTCTCTCAGCATCTCCCCAGGAGAACACTCCCCTGCAGGCCTTCTCCATGCATCGAGTTGCGCCTACCGCATCCCTGATGCCGATCCTTACCCTCCGCAGGCAGTAGTCATAGTGCCTGCCCAGATGGAAGGCCCTTCTCACGATCGGCCTGCCCGTCCGCTGGACGACGCTGAGATCCTCGTTGCTCAGGGCGGCCACGTCAGGATTCCCCGTGTCAAGATCCGCGATCATTTCGAGGCCCTGGCCGAAGACCTCGCCTTCCTCCCATTCCAGGCCCCCGATGAACAGCCCGATGCTAGGATAGTAGTCTCCCTCTCCAAGGGGTGCCCAGGGGGACTCCTCGATAAGGTCTTCGGTCAACACGTAGCAGACCTTGCCGAGCTCTCTCTCCAAGGCCTTTATGTCCTCGTCGGACGGCTCACGGCTCGACGCGTCCACAACATTCCCGTCGCAGAGCACCACGTACCGTGAACCCCTGCCCAGGTGCCCCCGTACCAGATCTGCATGATCCCCGACCAGACGGTCGTACAGGCTCGCGACTTCCTCGGGGCTCATCGAGTCCCTCTCAGCTATGGGAACGTCGAAGGGATCGGGCCCCGCAGAATCCCGGCCTGGGCGTTGATCCCATCTCCGGGACCAGAAGATCCAGCTCACCCTCTTGCCGGTCCCGATGCTCTTGCACTCGATCAACCCCTTCGCCGCTAGGGTCAGAAGGTCTCTCTTGGTCGTCTCGTAGGGCACTCTGTGTCCAAGGTCCCGCGCCAAGGCCTGCCTTACTTCCCCTATAGACAGGGGCCTGTGGGCGGCATTGAGCAGGTTTACGATTCCATCTTCGTGCACAGCCACACCACGTACTACGTGTAGTATCGATGCTTAAAACTTTGACCAATGGCGGGCGGATGAACATGGAAAAGGGCATTGCCCCGGCGCGAAACCGGGGTCCCCGGCCGTCCTGCGGGGTGGGGGTGGCCGCTATGGGACCCAGGGCGTTTATCAGGCCCTCTCCCGTGGTGTCTGCTCCCCATGCGATGGTATCGTACTGGCCTGTGAAGGGACTATGACCAGTACGGCTCGGCAGAGTTCGCCAGGAGCGCCTGGGAATGCGAGGAAGGAGCATACCCCTCCTCCCCGACACCGGGGCAGGGATAGTCAGGGATGGACCCGTGAACCCCGGCGAGTGGGCCCTACGTCTTCCTCTTGATGTAGACGAAGCCATCTTTCTCGGCTATGCCGTAGCTGCCCTCCTGCTTCTGGAGCAGGGAACGCAAGCTAACTATCTTGACCTTGTCTGCCTCCACCTTCACTGCCTTGCCCTTTTTGAGGTTCCCTGCTGCCCCTATTGTTGCCAGGTACTTGCTTCTTCTCGTCCTCTTGGGGAATTCGCCCTCGTCCCACAAACGTTTGATCGGGGTTGAAGAGGTACTTGCCACCCTCGAAGAGCTGATGGACAAGGAGGGGCTGAAGAGGATACGGAAAGCTGAGACCGAATACAAAACCGGCGAGTACACGATGGTCCAAAACAGCTCCGAGGTCGAGAAGCTGATCAAATGAGCGGCTTGGGCTAAAAGCCAGCCCTGACCAAGAACTTCTTAGAGGAACTCAAGAAGCTCCCGGAAGACATGAGACCGAGAGCGCTCAAAGCCATCGACGAGATAACAGCGAGGGCCGTTTCGCGCCACGTCAGATGGCCTTCTTGGTTTTGAGGTATTCCACCACGTATCTGGCGAACTCGTCGAAGTCCTTCAGCTCTTCCACCAAGTAACCGTGCAGCCTCTCAAAGTCGACCTCGGCATAGCCGTGGACCAGTATGTTTCTAAAGCTGGCCGCTGGCGCGAATCTCTCGGCGAATTCCGGCGGGAGAATGCCTTTCCGGCCGAGCGTCAAGATCGCTCCCCGATAGTCCTCGGGCTTCTCCAAAC
>CAYVLA010000244.1:0-2646 GCA_964452145.1 Hadarchaeota archaeon (SeqCode) | reverse complement strand
CCTGCCGAAAACCTGTCAGGATACTCCACCTTCAATATCGTAATGGGGGACCGGGTCTTCTCGCCCAAGAAGAGCATGACCGGTATGGACGATCCCACCAGGCAGATAAGAATCACTCCGATCAATCCTCTATCCACACAATCACCTCACAGTATCTCCCGTGGCTCTGAGCCTCGTCTCGCCTACCTCCCTGTACAGTCTCCTCTTCACCATCAGCGTCCAGACAACGGCCCCGGCAAGCATGCTGGTGCCCGAGACGACAAACCACTCGATCAGGAAGATCCAGGTGAGGGCCCTGTCCTTGGCCAGTATGGCTTCCTGGACGATCCTATCCAGCTCGGCCAAGGCCCCCTCCATCTCCAATGCCGCTCCCTCGTAGTCCTGTTCGATGAAGAGCCTGTCCGCACGGGCCTTCTGTTCGCCCATCTCCAGCAGCTTCACCTCCACCGGCCTTATGTTCGCGCCGAACTTGTCTGCGAACTCCATGGTGGAGCTTGCATAGAGCCGGCCGTAGTAGTAGTCACCGATCATCCCCCGGATCCGGTGGATCAGGTTGAGATCTGTCGGAATCGGGACCCTGGCCGTGAAGTAGATGACGTGGGCCGTTACATCGGTGGAGTATCTCCATCTCCAGAACTCGGGGTTTCCCACCCACCTTTGGACCCACGCGACCGATCGGCCATTCCCGGTAGGGTAGTCCCAGTACACCATCTGCTTCTTGCCCCTGTTTATGGCGACCTCTTCGGACATCCTCGTCACGACGGTCGAGCCCAGCTTTGGCCAGGGTCGATTGGCACCTTCGATCCAGACCTCGTTCCAGGGGATGTTGTTGGTGAACTCGTGGTTGGGTATCTCGGGGATTATGCGGAAGGCCTCCCGTGGACCGTAGGGCGAGCCGCCCACCGGCTTGCCGTCCACCGGCAGTATCTCCCCGACCGGAACCAGGTACCAAGAGGTGTGGGTACCGCTCGTCGCGAACGATGACGAATCATCAGCCATAACGAAGTTCATGCCCTTCGTCGTCACTCCCTCCAGTAGCCAGTACTGGAAGTCCATCCTCAGATGGGAAGCATCCATGCCGTCGATGAGCACCACGTCGTAGTTGGCGAAGAACTGCTCCTTCGACCGAGGAAGGTAGAGCCTGAGCGCCCTGAACGCCTCGGCGCTGCCCATGGACCATGCGTGTGCGGGGACCGGGATCCAGTTGATCTTCGGATCTTGGACGAAGACCGGACCGGGCGCATTCGACTGGTACCATGCCTTGCCTATGTGCAGAAGACGTATGACTTGCGTCTCCGGATCGACCCTTGGCTCGGATGCTATGACCGCCGATAGCTGTAGGACGAGAGACAGGATCAGGAGAGCCGAGCCTAGTCGTCTCATGATATAAGTGTGATCCGCGCCGTGAAAAAGTTTTCGTTTACGGTACGGTTTGGTTAGGGCCCTGGGGCAGACAGGACCGCTGGCCGAAGCGGGATTGCCCGCTGCCAGACTGAACCTGCGAACCCATTGTTTGGGCGTCCTGCAGAGGAGAGAGGAGAGCAAATACTTTTCAGCGAGCGACAGCAAGCGTCCCCGACGGAGGCGGAGCATCGTCTTTTTAAGCTGCCCATGGGCCCAGAGGCCGGGAAGCCCATGTCTTCGCTTGTCGCTGACATCGTGGACAACGGAATCCCGGGATCTGGCGTTCTGTGGACGGGATCTGCTTCGCTGGCTCTGGTCCAAACAAGAAGTGATCGGATGGAGATAGCTATTCCCGACGAGCCAGAAGCAAGAATGAAACTCATCTCCCACATATTCGCCAGCCCTAAACATCTCGTGATCTATCGGTCGCTGGGAAGGATGGAATCGTGGTCATCCGTCGCCGACATAGTCCGCAAAACGAGAGTGTCCAAACGCACGGTCTACAGAATCGTCAAGGACTTCCGGAAGGTGGGCATTCTGGACGCAAAGACCGTGTCCCGTCGCAGAGTATACAGGCTTATCGATGGGGCGAGGTGGGTGGGCACCCTGATAGAGGAACCGAAAGTCTTGATCACTTTGAGAGACGTCCCGGAGAGGGAACGGTTGCGAAGACTCATGGACGAGGATACCCTGGCGAGGCAGATCGTTCAATCCCTCCTGGATGCGCCCACCGCCCTGACCCTGAGGCAGATCTCGGCCGAGACCGGCGCATGGGCCATCGAAGTGAAGGCAAGGTTGAACGCCCTGATAGACGAGGGTCTTGTTCTCAAGCGGGACCTGCAGTATGCCCTTAATCGGACGATCGCTTCCGATCTGATGAAGGAAACTGCATGAGCGTTGCGATAGATCGGAGCCTCAGGGACAGGATCAGGCGCCGGCTGGCCGAGCTAGACGGCCTTCTGGCCAACCAAGAAGCCCGGGCAGGGTATCCGGTGGTCCACGAACTGAACCGGGAGATCGGCGATGCAATAGAGGAATGGACGAATCTAAGGCTTGAGGAACTGGTCAGGGAGAAGGAGGACATAGGATCCTTCGCCCAAACCCTGACCGATATCCATCGCAGCATCTCGGGCGCAAGGACCATAAGAGTCAGCGCCGACTCACGCACCATCACCATGGAAGTTCAGGGCTGCACAGGCTACGACGATTGCAGGCTCAGGACACGTCCCGGGAGGGTGTACG
>CAYVLA010000243.1:0-2866 GCA_964452145.1 Hadarchaeota archaeon (SeqCode) | reverse complement strand
AGGCGTCTCCTCACCATGAGGGTCCAGACAAGAACGCCAGTGACCATGCTCGTGGCCATCAGTATCATCCGCTCGATCGGGTAATTCGTGCGGAAGACCTGGTCCTTGACCCTGACGGTTGCCTCCGAAACCCTCGCGAGGCCGTGCACCATCTCCTCGACCAAGGCCAGGCTTCCCTCGAAGTCGTAGTCCAGGTACATGGCCCGGGATTCCCTCAGCTTGTCATCTACCCTTCTGAGCATCCCCTCCAGCGGCGCCGGGTTCCCGCCCAGCTTGGAGATGAAATCGATGCTCCCCGCGAGCAGGTTCCTCACAAGCTAGGACTCGACCCAGGTGATCTTGATCGTGTACAGGATCTCCACATCCTCCGGTATCTTCCCGCCGGCCATGTAGAGGTGGAAGTTGCAGGCAAAATGCTTCACTAGGTCTGGGATAGGTGGCGCCGGGCCCACCTTATTGGCTGGTGGCATGATTTTCGGTTGGCGAGGGCCTTGTCAACGATCTTCGAGCCAGGTTACCCATGAGTGTCATCATGAGACCCACCCCGTGATAATGGATCGCCCTCTGGAGGGTGGCCTGCTCAGTCCAACAGCAAGGAGACGTACTTTGTCTCGTAATAGCCCTCAAGTCCTTCGTGCCAGCCTTCCCTCCCCATTCCGCTCTGCTTCATGCCCCCGAAGGGACAGCATGACACGGCCGGGGAGGTGTCGTTCAGGGCAATGATGCCCGCCTCAAGTCCCTCACACATGCGAACGGCGGTGGGAAGGTCTCTGGTCAGGACGTAGGCGGCCAACCCGTAGGGAGTGTTGTTGGCCTCCCGGAGTGCCTCCTCCTCGGTGGAGAAGGGGATTATGGGCAGTATGGGAGCAAAAGGCTCAGCTTTCATGATCTCCATATCCTGGTTTATGCCGGAGGCGACCGTTGGCTCGTAGAAGAATCCTTTCGCAAAGCCCGGCGGTCTTCGCCCGCCAGACAGTATCTTGCCTCCCTTGGACTTGATATCATCGACAAGGTGTTGGGCCCAAGATACCTGCTCTTGGCTCTGCAGAGGCCCGTGCGTCACACCTTGGTCTAGCCCGTTCCCGAGACTGAAGCGCTGCACCTCCTTGACTGCTCTTTCCGTGAATTCCTCCAGGATCGACTTGTGAACGTAGAAACGGCTCGGTGAGATGCAGACCTGCCCCATGTTGCGGAACTTGCTGTAGGTCGCCTTCTCGGCGGCGGTTTGGGCGTCGACATCGCCGAAGATCACGAACGGTGCATGTCCGCCGAGTTCCAGTGATACCCTCTTCAGGTGCCGTGCCGCTCTCTCCATGAGCTTTCTCCCCACCTCTGCCGATCCTGTGAAGCTGATCCTCTTAACCTCATCCATCTCGGTGAAAGCTTGTGCTTGGGCCTCTGCGTCCCCAAAGACCAGATTGGCCGCCCCGTGGGGCAGCCCAACCTCGCCGATGAGGCCGAACAACTCGGCCACAGCCAAAGGAGCCTTGATCGAGGGCCGGCAGACAACGGTACACCCCGCTGCCAGGGCAGGGGCCAACTTTCTAGACAGCAACAGCAGCGGGAAGTTCCAGGGAGAGATGGCTGCGACCACCCCCACCGGGTGTCGCAGCGTGAAGTACCTCTTGTTCGGGCTCTTTGGTGGTATGACATCGCCGCTGGCACGCTTGACTTCCTCGCTGTACCATTCGAACTGGTCGGCGGCAGCCAGCACTTCGCTCCTAGATTCTGAAAGGGACTTGCCAACCTCCTGGGTCACCGTCCTGGTCAGTCTGTCGGCTTGAGCCCTTATCGCGACGGCCAGTGCAAGGACCTGCTCGGCCCTTTGGTAGGGGGTCATGCTGGACCATTTGGGGAACTGCCGGGACGCGGCCTTCACGGCTCTTGCCGCTTCAGATCTTCCCCCGAATGGGACCTTGGAGATCTCTTCCTCCGTGGCCGGGTTGATCACAGAGCGGAGATTCCCGGTATCAGTGTCACACCACTTGCCATCAATGTACATTCTGTACTCGGTCATTAGCGACTCCTCGCAAATTGCCGTTGTGCGTTGGCCCTAGGGACCTGCCGGACCCTCAAAAGTTTGACGTGTTCGCCCCCACGGGCTCGCCGACCCGGGTCACGGCAAAGGGCCTTATCACGACCGGGCCCAGAATTCCAGAAGGCTGCGGGCAAGATTCTCTCTTCTCACTGGGGACCGGCACGAAAGGCCTGTTTCTGCTAAGCCTCAACCAAGCATTCCTCATCGCGGATGTTCGCAAATCAACGTCTTGTTAAGTCCTTGTAAAACGCATCGAACCGGAGCGAAAGCCACGTCCTCAGAAATGGAAAGGTCGAAGCCGCAAGGGACATTTTTAGGAGTGTCTTCCGGCTCGGGAGAAGATGACTCCCAAGGAAAGGATGCTGACAGCCATGCACAACGAGGAGCCGGACAGGGTTCCCGCCTGCCCGGACATCTCCAACATGGTTCCTGCGAGGCTGACAGGCAAGCCCTTCTGGGAGATCTACAGGCACAAGAACCCTCCGCTGTGGAAGGCCTATCTGGCGGCGGTGAAGCGCTTTGGCATGGACGGCTGGCTCATCTATGCCCACCTGGGAGGGGCTAGGTCCTCCCCGGACGTCAAGCATCGCAGCGAGATAGTGTCTCAGACCCAGGAGCGGATTGTGCAACGGGACTACATCATCACTCCCGATGGCGAGCTTTGGCGGGAAACGGTCTACTTCCGGGATCAGCCGCCATGGCAGTCGAAGAGGTACGTGACAGATATTGTTGCTGACTTCCCCAAGCTTCAACATCTCGGCAGGGATATGTCCGATCTCAATGACAACCTCTTGCAGGAAATGAAGCGGGAGACGGGGGATCTTGGTG
>CAYVLA010000242.1:0-2876 GCA_964452145.1 Hadarchaeota archaeon (SeqCode) | reverse complement strand
TTGCCATCAGGGCTGAAAACCGTGATAGCCCTATCGTAACCCATCGCACCCTCAGCCATAAAAGCCACAATACCACCTCATCAGAACGACGAAACCGGCACCTTCTTCAGGATCTCATCGATGCGCTGCCTCTCCAACGCCTTGTACCCATCTGTGTCGATCACCGAGACGTCTATCAGATTGCCCGTCGCTGCATCTCGTTCGATGGCCGCCCGCACACTAGCGATCGCTAGCTCAATCCCCTCCTCCTTGGGCATATCGAGCCTATAGCGGAATTCAAGAACCCCGTAGGCAATCGGCGAGCCGGATCCCGTAGAGGCCAGTTTCTCCTCTGAACATCCACCCCATAGATCGATCACGTAGAGGAGGGGACCCGACCTGTCATGGCCCCCTATCATCAGCTGGACCAGGTAGGGGAAGTACCTCTGGCCATGGACCAGGTTGGCGGTCAGAGAGGCAAGTCCCTTGACGCTTATGGGCCCCTTGGTTCGCATGCGGTACAGACCGGCTTGGGCTCTAAGGAGCGAGACTAGAGCCTGCGTGTCGCCCACTGCCCCGGCCGTTGTCAGGCCGATATGGGTCTCTATCTCGAAGATCTTCGGAGCTCGCTTGCTGGCCACCAGCGTTCCCGCAGTTGCGCGGCTGTCCGCCGCCAGGATCACGCAGTCATCGCATACCAAGCCCACCGTGGTAGTGCCCGTCCTTGGAGAAGCCCCAGAGCTTTCCATGAGTTATGATCCCACCGTTGACAACCTTCCGGTTCACGAGCCTTTTAAACTATCCTCGCGCCCGGATGGGTGCCAGGTTGGGGACCCTGGCCATCTCATCGGGGCTTCCTGCCGTGAAACAGCTCGCTTCCCGCCCCGGGGTATACGATCCTATCCCGGGCCGGAGTTGGCTCTGTAACTGCCGGCCAGACACCATCCTGTGGATCGACTCCCTCCAAGGCCACTTTCGACGGTCTCGAGTCCGCCACCGTGGGGCTCTCCCTCAGGTCACGGCCGAAGACGTTGGCGCTGAACTCTATGGGGATGCCGTTGGGGTCGAAGGCGTAGATGGAGTGGATGAACCCGTGGTCGATGACCTCCGAGACCTGAAAGCCCGCTGCCTCTAGCCTGTCCTTTATGTCCCAGAGATCGTCCTCACCGTCCACTCCGAAGGACACGTGATCGAAGACGAAAGGCCCACTGACAGGCCTGCCGTGTTCCTTCTCTTCCACGCTCTGTATGCCCGGCCACTCGAAAAAAGCCACCAGATCCTTATCCGAAAGCTGGAAGAAGTAGTGCCTGTATCCCGGCCGGCCCAAGCCTCCCACCAGACGCATTCCCAGAAGATCCCGCCAGAAGCGGATCGTGGTATCCATGTCCCTTGTGACAAGAGCCAGATGATTCACACCGTTGAACCTTGGTGGACGCCTCGCGATCCTGCTTGAGTTGGGACTCGTGTGGGCGATCATGTGATCAGTCTCCGTATCGGCGAATTTAATGATGTCCCGCGACAGCGCGCTTTGCCAGGGCTTGAGCCAGGAGGTGAGGAGTCGATGCAACCGCTTCCGTATGCCTGGCACTGGGCACTGGGCCCTGGGCCTGAGGATGAGAACGTTTTTCAGGTGCCACGATGAGTCTGCCCTAATGAGGGCCCTCCTGGTACTCCTCGCATCTGTCGCCCTGCTGATACCTGCCTATGGCTATTCCGAACCAAGGGTTGACCCCCAGACCGGGATGATCAGAGTGCTCTTCATGGGCGATGCCCTGATGCAGGGAGGCTTCGTCACGCCGATAATCGCACAGGACCCGATAGTCAAGCTGACCCCCGTCCCGGTCGAATTCATCACCGGATCCTTCCCGTCGATAGATGAGGCGGCGGCCGCGCTCAGAGTCTACATTCCGCGTACCGAGAAGCGGATGCGGGAGGATTTCGACATGGTGATCATCGCCGACGCCCGGGAGCCGTTCTTCCCGATCAAGATCAAGAACTGGATCAAGAGCGGCGTCATAGACGGCGGCATGGGCTTTCTGATGGCGGGGGGCCCACAATCGCTTGGAGGAACGGGGGACACCCACCCCAGTTGGGGCCCCTCGCCGGTGGGGGATATCATGCCCTGCAACCTCATTCCTGGAGGGGGGTACAGCATAGGCCAGATCTTCTACATAATGCCCGCGTCAGGATACGAGGATCACCCTTTGGTGAGGAACATTCCGTGGCAGCAGGTGCCCTTCTTCGCACATCAGAGGGTGCTTGAACGGGAGGGCGCAGTGGTTGTCGCTAGGAGCGACCGGTATCCCAAGGACTCCCCCATCATAGCCTACATGGACATTGGCGAGGGCCGGACCGAAGTGTTCGTCTTCGACTGGGGAGGCAACGGCCCCCAGCTCTTCCACAGGTGGGCGTACGCGCCCCTAGTGCTGAGCAACCTGATCTACTACGCCACTAAGGTCAAGATACCCGACGATGTCTCCGCCTTCCTCAGACTGAGGAGCAAGCTGTCCGCCTTCTACGGAACAAGATCCTACGTCATCTCGATCATCGACTTCGCGGAGAAGTTCGGGGCGAATACGCAGAAAGCCCAGCTCGAACTTGTCAAAGCCGACGGTATGAGAAAGGAGGTCATCAAGCAGTACATCCAAGGCGACTACGAGGCGAGCCTGGCAAGCTTGGACGAGGCCCTGGCTGCAGCACAGGAGGCCTCCCAGCTGGCTCTGAAGGCAAAGGACCAAGCGCTAGTCTGGGTCTACGTCATAGAATGGTTTACGGTCAGCGGCACGGCCATGGTAACGGGCTCCATTCTATGGACGCTGATGGTCAAGAAGGCAGCCTACAAGCCCGTCGCGGTCACGCGCTTCAATCTCTAGATCGTGGCTGCTCTCACAGTCGAA
>CAYVLA010000241.1:0-2915 GCA_964452145.1 Hadarchaeota archaeon (SeqCode) | reverse complement strand
AGGGGGCTGAGGCCGGGACGATGATCCGCCTGGAGCCCTTCTTCCCCTTGAGCATGACCCTGGCATACCTCTCCTCGAAAGACGCGTCCCTAATCCGCATCGACCCGACCTCCCCTATCCTGGCCCCGGACTCGTAGAGCGTCATTATGAAGGCCCTATCCCGTGGATTGTCTGCAGCGTCCACGATTCTTTTGACCTCTTCCTCCGTGACCACTTCGTCCGGTAGGAGGATGTCTTTCTCCCTCATCGTGGTTCTTATCCACTTCACCTCGTCCGGGTAGTCTTCGCCTGTTTCGCGCAGCCAGCTGTAGAACCTTTTGAGGGTGATCCGGTAGTCCTTCTTGGTCCAGGCTGAGTAGTCCTCCCTCTCTATCCCTCCCACCAGCTTCTGGATATCGGCCTTGTTTGCCTTGTCGAGGTCCTTTCCAAGCCACTCCGCCAGTTTTCTTGTGGTCTGGATGTATTTGGCGATCCTGGCCTTTGAGAGGCCCTGTGCTGTGCAGGCCTCCTCGAAAGAGCAGATGAGCTTGCCGTTCCTGGGGGATATGGGGTTGCACGCTTTCACCGAGTATTCCGCCCTTTGCAGTCTTCGGTCGAAGTTGTGGATGTCGATGGCGCCCTTGGCCACGCCTTAGGTAAGGTCTTCCGTGCTTTTATACTTTGGGTTCAAAGCCCCGGGTGGGATTCGAACCCACGACCTGCGGATATCTCGTGACCCGATTACAAGTCCGCCGCCATACCAGCTAAGCCACCGGGGCTCGCACATCGGGTCTCCCAAACTCTGTTAAATATCTCCCATCCCGCCCCAGCTCGGCCGATCGCACGACCGGTTGTGCCCCGGCTAGCCGGCTAGCTCAAACTTATATGCCTGTGATAGCCCGACGCGATGCGAGGATCTACATGAAGACGTTCTCGGGAGTGTTCCCCCCGATGATAACCATCTTCACCTCCAAGTTCGAGGTGGATGAGAAGGCTACCCGCCAGCACATCGACTGGCTGATCGAGAAAGGTGCCCACGGGATCATCCCCTGCGGCAGCACGGGGGAGTTTCCTAGCATCACCGAAGCCGAGAGGAAGAAGATCATAGAGTTCACGATCGACCAGGTCAACGGCCGCGTCCCGGTGGTGGCCGGCACGGCTTCCACGGCGACTGACAGGGCGATCAAGATGAGCAAGTTCGCCCAGGACGCGGGGGCTGACGGGGTGCTCATCGTCCCGCCCTACTACTATAAATCCACCGACGAGGAGATCTACCAGCACTACAAGGCCGTCTCCCAGGCCATCGACATACCCATAATGCTGTACAACAACCCCTGGGTCTGCGGAACCTACGTCTACCCCGATCTCGTCGCAAGGATGGCCAAGGACGGGATCATACAATACGTCAAGGAGACCCACGGCGACCTGGCATATGTCCATGAGTCCATACAGAAGGCCGGCAAGCACCTGACCCTTTTCTTCGGCCGGGACGAGAACTCATTCGAAGCCTTCATGGCTGGGGCCCAGGGCTGGGTGTCGGGCGCCGCAAACCTGGTCATCGAGATGGAGTCAGAGATCTTCGGCCTAGTCAAGGCCGGGAAGATCGACAAGGCCAGGGAGAAGTACTACAAGGTGCTGCCCTTCTTCTACCTCACCGAGAGAAAGGGCAGATGGATAGCCAGGGTTAAGGCCGGGCTTCGCATGATAGGTCGGGAGGCCGGAGACCCCAAGCCCCCGCTGCTCCCGCTCAACGAGGAGGAGCGGTCCGAGCTGAAAGGCGTTCTCGTCGAGATCGGCTTGATTCCTGGGTGATCACAGCCATCTGGCGAACCAGTCAAAGGCTTTGGCCCCGCTGAAAGCATGGGCCCCCGGAAAGATGTCGCGGTCAAGCCTATTGGATGCTCCGGCCGCACGATATATCCGCGAAAGGTGGCTGTAGGCCTTCTTGGCATCCTCGATGACGAAGCAGGTATCCTTCTCGCCCATCTCGATCAGGGCGGGCCTGGGTGCGATCAAGCCGGCTACATCAGCTATGTCTCCGTAACGCAGGAGCGAAGGGCTGTACTGGTTGCCGCAGGTGTTGGCCTTTCCTCGGTCCGTAAGAGCATCCCCGCGGACAGTGCTCAGGTATCCGCTGATCACCGCTGCCTTTATCCTGGAATCCAGGGCCGCAAGATACGTGGTCATCGTGCCGCCGAAGGATAGTCCCACGCACCCGATTCTGTTGGGGTTGACCTCAGGCCGCGACTGCAGGTAGTCTATGGTGCGCATTCCATCCCAGATGTTCAGCGCCAAGAGGTGGTAACCGAAGTAGCCGAAGGCCAGATAGCTGACGTTGCACTTATCCCTCCCCGGCCTCACCCAGTCGGAATCAGGAGTTCTCTCCCCAAAGCCCCTCCAGTCCGGCGCGATGACGACGTACCCTTTCTGCACGAACTGCCTCGCATAGTCGTAGTTGAGGGGAGCTATGTTGTTCCTCTGCTCCTCATCGGAGCCCAGACCGACCACGTCGGCCTTGCCTCGGCCGTGGCCATGGGCGGCGATGATGCCCGGCCTTCTCTGGCCCCGCCTCCAATCCTCCGGGATGAGCACGTAGGCCGGAACTGATGAGAACCTGTCCGAATCGAAGATGACCTTCTCCCTTGTGTATCCCACCTCATCGCACGCTTCCACGACCTCCGCGTTTAGGGGCACGGGCTCGGGCATAAGACCCAGGTTTCTGACGAGCTGTCTACGGAAGGCCCGTCTCCAGATCCTCCAGTCGTCCTTCTTGGAGCCCGAGAAGCTGAGCCTGGGTCTCGTCCTCAGAAGAGCGTTCACGGAGTCGCGGACGCCTATCAGCCTCGTTGCCATGCACTTCCACCAGCAGTCCTCCGAAGACGAAATGTCTCTTAAGTGTACACCCGAGCCCCGCGCCCGATCCCCGTCCCCCGCCA
>CAYVLA010000240.1:0-3018 GCA_964452145.1 Hadarchaeota archaeon (SeqCode) | reverse complement strand
ACATAGGCATCGCGTCATCAGCGCGCCAGCCCGAACACATCCGTCCAAGGTTGCCGCCTCGTACATGGCAGACCTTCCTACCACCGTTTTCCGGCCATTTAAAAGTATTATGCACGGCGCACGGCGTTCGATGGGTGGGATGGCCAGGGCAATCATATCGCCCCGCTCCTACCGGAAGAGGGGAGGGACAGGGCCACGACAAGACGCGTCAAGGAGAAAGGGGGCTATGGCCGGGCAGGCGACGAATCTGCGAAGTCCACCAGCCACGTCCTTGATCCGCCTTGCTGCCCCTGATGGCTTCCAGTGATCCGGGGTCGAAGGACACAGAGTATGTGGGCACACAGGGGCAACCCATCGACAAATTCGATCTTGGCTCCCTAGAAATCCAGCTCTGCCTGCAAGCTCGGTGAGCACATTGGGGGAATCTGTCGGTAGCGCGGAGATCCTCGCGGGGACCAAAGAAGCCAATGGACTGACCAGAGATCCGAACACGGAACAATCCAACCTTGGAACCATGCACGAACCACAGGGGCAAGGGCCACTCCGCGAAAGGGTATCGCGAAGCATCGGCCATACCCGATCCGAGACAAGCTCACACACGTACTGCGAGCTGATTCCTCCCGAGATGCGCCTCACGTCCTGCTCTCACCACCGACGTTCGACGTCCAGACCCGAGCCGAGCCTAAGTCACATTTAAGAACGAATCCAGAGGGCGACAGATGGGGCATCCTGATGGAGATAAGCCGAAGATATCTCACACTGGCCGCGGTCACGGTCATCCTAGCCGGGGTCGCGATCCCCGTTTACGCGCTTTTCAAGTTCGAATGGTTCTACTCGCCCAAGGAATCGTTCGGAGGCAATCTATCAAGCGGACTGGCCGCGGATGGGAAGGAGTTATGGTACGCCAACTACGCTGCCGAATCTCCCGACTCGCAGACGGTGAACGTCTACAATTTCCAGACGGGCGTGTGGAGGACCCTGTCGAGCGGACCGGACGGCGTGCCGGTCAACGTCTTTAGGTACATCGTCCTGTACAGCTCCAAGGTGCTGGTCGGAGGATCGGGCGGGGCGGCGGTCCAGGATCGGGACACCGGAAAGTGGACCGCCTACGGCACGGACAACGGGCTTCCCTCAAGGGACACATACGCGGCAGCCATGAAGGATGGGGAGATCTGGTTCGGAACCGACAAGGGGATAGGCAGGATGGATGCATCCGGTACCTGGAAGTACTACACGATGGAGGATGGCCTCCCTAACAACAAGGTCCTCGACATCCTCTTCGACGGCGACACCGTCTGGATAAGCACCGAGAACGGCATCGCCCGGATGAGCTTGCAGTCCGGGGAGATCAAGAGGCTGTCAAAGGCCGACGGCCTGCCGGGGGAGGTGGGCCGGAAGGCTCTCATCGACGATGACTACGTCTTCTTCGCGATGAAGGGCGGGGTCGCCCGCATCAGTAGAAGCACGGGAGAGATCAAGGCCTACACCACAGGTGACGGACTGCTCTCCGATGAGGTAAAGGACATCGCCGTCGTGGGGAACAAGATCTACTTCGCAACGAACAAGGGAGTCAGCTACATGAGCCGCGAGAAGGACGGCAAGTTCAAGGACATAACCCCCAAGCAAGGCCTTCCGAAGACTGCGGCTAGATCCGGGCTCGGATCGGACGCCACCCATCTGGTGGTCGAAGGAAACAAGCTCTGGATCGCCCTCTGGTATGAAGGCATCGTCAGAATGAGCATTCCAACGGGGCTAGCCATCATCCCTGTATGGGTGTATGTCGTCGCCCTAGCCGCCCTCGGAATCGCGGCCCTCATCATAATCAGGCCGGGTGCCAAGAAGGGCGAGGTCTCCGAGAAGGAGAAGAGGTTGGAGGAGCGGCGGAAGAAGGCCAGGACCGAGAAGCCGCCCCACGAGATATGCGGGGGAGTTCCCCAGAGACAGCTGTGCAACAGATGCGGATTCAACACCCTCAAGGCCGGGAAGCTTTACTGCTCCAAGTACAACATGGAGATCCAGTACAGGGCTCCTGCCACTCAGGAAACATGACCCTCACGAACGGGTCGGTGTGCGAGAGCCTCAGACGCGTCGAGGGCCCAAACGCCTGAGCTTGATCGCTTCAATCTGGAACCGATTCGCGCATCATCCTAGGTGGCCGTGATCGGCCTCTCCCAGAGGTGAAGGCATCTGGCCACCTCTGACCCGCCCGTCCATGTGCATAGCGACGGACTATCTAGAGAGGCCTACCCATGAGGATGAACTGGGTGTCTTCCTCCGCCAGTTCGCCGTTCACCCAGAACCGAACGACTTGGATGGCGGGAAGGGTGATATCCCTGGTGGTGAAGGACAGATATGCCCTTTGTCCTTTCTCGAGGCTCCCGAAATGGATCGTCCCGAAGGGAGGCCCGTCGTTGACGTGGACAAACTCGCCCACGATCTCACGGATCTTGGGGTTCAGATACAGATGTGACTTCCCATCATTGCCGAACTCCAGGTCGGACATCGAATCATCGCGATTCAGGTAGAAGTCAGCTGCACCTTGGAAGACCGAGATATTCCCCTGCTCGGGCAGCCAGACCAAGGCAAAGACGGTGGAAGCGCCGTATACGCTTGGGTGCGCCGAGCTGGGAACCCATCCCAACATGTCCGAGAAGTCATAGAAGCGGACGGACAGATCCACCTTCTCCGTCTGAAACTCCTTTCTGTAGCTGTAAGGCACCTTGGCTTTCAGGGTCTCGTACTCGATGCTAGCAGGCAGCCCATTCGCCAGGGACCCCATCCCCTCGGAGACCGTCAGGAACCTGTACGGGTCGCTGTCGGAAAGCACGGATTGGTTGAAGCCGTCCGTCAGGTACAGCTGCTCCATCTTGGTGCCAGCGACCCTGTAGAGATAGCAGTACTGCACGGCGAGATCCTCCACGTTCTTTCTGGCCAAGACGTTCAGCGCGAATCTGTTCGGCACGCCTGCCGAAAACCTGTCAGGATACTCCACCTTCAATATCGTAATGGGGGACCGGG
>CAYVLA010000239.1:0-3036 GCA_964452145.1 Hadarchaeota archaeon (SeqCode) | reverse complement strand
CCCGATGCGGCGGCTTCCCCGCGCGATCTTGCCTTTGACGATGTTTGGCGAAAGCCACCATCGCTCAAGAAGGCCCACGGGGTGCTGGTAGGGGATCATATACGTGGAGGCCATGCAGCCAATCGCGCCGTTTTCGTACGAGAGCGAAACGATGCTCACGTCGTCCAGCTCGGATGCGTCCCCCATCGTCCTCAGCGCAAAGCGGGAGGATACCTCCGATATCTCCCCGACCAGGTACCTGGATAGGTCGAACAGGTGGGTCGTCTGCTCGAAGATCTGGGCCGGGTTCTGGTCCTTTCTGGTCCACCATCCCTGCCTGGGTAGGCCGGTCATCCAGAATCCGAGCACCATTCCGACCTTTCTGCCTTCGATCTCCCGTGCGGCCGCCTCTGTGGCCTGGCTGTACCTCCAGTGATACCCGACCGATGACAGAACCCCGCTGCGGGCAATTGAGCGCCCCACCCTCTCCGCAGTTTCAAGATCGTATGCCAAGGGCTTCTCGACGAAGATGTGAATGCTTTTCTCGACGATCCTCTGCTCAATTTCGCCGTGCTGGCTTATCGGGATGCAGACGTAGACCGCGTCTAGGTCCTCTTTTTCCAGCATCAGGTCGAGATCGGCATATGCCCTTGCACCGGTCCTCCTCTTGGCACGTTGAAGCGCGGACGGATTGGGGTCACAGATGGCCGAGACCCCGGCTTGAGGCATCTGCCGCAGGTTCGATATATGGCGCCTCGCCATCGCCCCGGCCCCGACGAAACCCACTCTCACCATGATCCTCGACCTTCCTGAATCAGCCGAGCCCATGCCAGGATCGCTTTCCGAGTATATATTCGACCCATGGTTGCTCCTTGGTACCCTCCTCGTAACCGAGCATGGTTATGAGAAGGTTCCACATCGATTCGAGTCCGGCTTTAATTCACTGGCGGGGAACCCTGAACATCGTGCATCGCTTCCTCTTCGTGCTCGGGCAAGACTCCCCCGATCGGGCGTTGCAGCTCAGCCGGTATCAGAGGCAGCTGGCGGTCTCCAAGCTCCTGCGGTCCCGAGGATGCGAGGTGATCCTGGTCTGCACCAACCAAAAGATGAAGAGCAGATCTGCACGTATCAGCGATGGCGGATGGGTCAGCCTGCCCGATGCGCACGGAGTGGCCCTCCTCGTCAAGACCCTCTTTCTGCTGAGAGACTCAGGGACCCGCGTGGTCGTGTGCAAGGACACGGCCGTGCGGAGCTGGTCGATGCTGGTATCCCTAGTCCTGGCGTCAAAGCTCGTCGGTCTGAGGCTTGTTTGCGACATCCAGGATCTTCCAACCGGTCTGGTCGAATCCTACGGATCGCTGCCGCACGATAGCCTGATCGGACGGATCTGGAGATGGAGGGAGAACCTTGCCTACAAGTCTGCCTGGAGGATCGTGGCCCTGAATCCCACGATGAAGAGGATCATAACGTCCTCAGGGCATCCGCCAGAGAAGGTGTTCCCTGCCCCCAGGGGATCGGACGTCAGGCTCTTCGCCCCCCTTCCCCAGGCACGGGCAGAGACGAGGAGAAGGCTCGGACTATCGGAATCCGACTTCGTGGTGGGATGGATCGGGGGCATGAAGCCCCAGAAAGCCCTTGACTCCCAGCTTATTCCCGCATTTCACAGATCGGCTACTCAGAGGCCCGGGATGCGTCTGCTGCTTGTCGGGGACGGAACCAGCGAGCCAAGCGTGATCGACGCCGTCGGGAAGCTATCCCTGCAATACGCATGCAGAATGGTCGGGGCAAGGCCCCTTTCCGAGATGCCCTCCCTCTTCCAGGCCTGCGATCTCACGGTGGCCCCCCTCAGGGGAGAGGGCGATCAGATTCGGTGTGCAGTCTCGACCAAGATCCTTGACTCGCTATCGGTCGGGGTTCCGGTCGTCGCAGCCGAGACGCCCGCGCTTGTGGAAGAGTTCGGAAGGGATTCATGCGTTCTGATGGTCCCCAGAGGGGAATCAGTGCCCATGTCCGCCGCCATCTTGAGGATTGCCTCCGATCCCAAGCTGGGAAAGCGCATGGGCCTGAAGGCTATGAAGCTGATGCGAGCGAGGCTGGACATGGAAAGGCATGCCTCCAAGGTGGCTTGCTTCATCTGTGCTCGCCCGTGACGATCCGCCACCGCAGATCGGGTTACCGGGCGGTGCGGGAGAGTTCCTTGCCGCGTTTCACGAAACGGCTTCGCAACGGCTTCATTCCGGGTCTGGCTGACCGAGTCCGGGTCATTGCCCACCCTTTTATGCCGGGCTTCCCTTGCTTGATCCGTGCTGGCATGGGGCAGCCGGTTTCCCGTATTTCCGGTTCTAGCAGTCTTCATTCTCGTGACCCTAGCGCCTGCAGCCGGCTCTCTGCAAGCGTCCCTCAAGGGCTCGGCCGTCGCCCTCACCTGGGAGGGACCGGACGGGGAGATTCTGGGCGCAAGCCTAGACCCTCTCCCGGTGACCCGCGTGGGCTACGGCCAGGTCGACGTCTTCAGCAAGCATTCGACCTATAACCTTTCTTACAGCCCGACCGAACACATCGCGCGGACGATCACGCTTCAAAACCGGGAGTCGGCCGATCACCTAGTCAGGTGCTACGGCTTCGCCGTCCGGGAGAACGGCAGCTCGATGTTCCAGGCCAGTTGGCAGTTCGAAAGCATCTCGTCGACAAGGGCGGACTGGATCGGGACCATCTGGGTCACCGTGTACGACCGGCTTCCCTTCATCTTCATCGGGTTCGAGATGACACCGACCAACAATAAGGGGGAGGAGAAGAACTCGGAATGGGTTCTCCAATTGGAGGCACGAGACGGACTCTTCGCCCTGGACGGGGAGCTTGACGCAAGCCGTTTCGGTGCGACCCAGAACTACGGCTGGCAGTGCGAGCCATCCCAGTCCAGCAGGGGACAGGCCCTCATCCTGTACGGCAGCCTCTCCCCGACCTCCAAGTCCTCGATCTACTGGGAATCCTTCGTCCCCGACGCAAGATATCTGAAGGCTTACAAGACCGACGACGATCTGGCGCCCGACGGTGCCA
>CAYVLA010000238.1:0-3105 GCA_964452145.1 Hadarchaeota archaeon (SeqCode) | reverse complement strand
TCCATGCTTCACGCGGAAGACACATTTACATTCCTCTCTTCCACGGAGCAGCCGACGCCCCTGATTCCATGGAGGCGCATCGCATTCTGGGAATGCGTCAACTGCGGGATGTGCTGCGGAAGATACAGGGTCATTCTGACCAGGTCCGAATACGAGAGGCTGGTTGAGCATTTTGGTCCGAGGGTTGCAGTGGACCGCAAGAGGCCGAGGATGGTCAAGCTCGGCTCGAGATGCTTCTTCCAGCGATTCCCCGACGGAAGGTCTCAGTGCCTTCTACAGCACACCGGTCTGAAACCGGTGGTGTGCCGAATCTTTCCGTTCATGACCTCGCCCGCTCCGCTTCGCCAGGGAACAGCCAGGGATTCCCACTTCGTCTACGGCGAGCGCGAGGTGTACGTCTACGGCAACTCGGGATGCCCGGCAATGACTCTGGGCAGCCCCTCGGAGGTGTTCGTGTCAAAGGTCCTGCCGGAAGTCACGGAGATATCGCTCTTCGGCAGACGCCTGCAGAGATACAGCACATCGAGTCGAATGATAACCAGAATGCGTTCCCAGGCTGCAGAGGTCGATACAGGCGCACTGGTCTAGTTGCCCTCCAACCAATATTTCCCAAATGCCTCCAATCGCATCCCGCCTGGCCGAACTGACACCACGGCAGGGAACCTGACGTCCACTATTAGCCTTCGTCAAAACAAGCTGGGATAGACGCCAGTTGCCTACCCGGTGCACGCGGAGAATGACCATCTGAGATCCTATCGTTTCTGCGGATCGACAACCGATCTCCCATGCGCTGCCGGGGCGCGAACGAATGCTCCCATGTGCACGGAATCTGACTCTAGGAGGTCCCTCACTGTTTTCCGGCGAGACATGAGGGGTGGGCGAAACGTCCATGACGCCTGGGACAGAACCTACCATGCGGTGGGGACCGCAAACCTCAGAACTGGCGGGACGTGATTACGAGGTTGATTGTGTTGGCCGTTTCCTCGGACGAGTCCGCAGCATCCTCCAAGTGCTTGATGACCTCCTCGATTCTCCAGAACGTCGATATCCCGATCTGATCGGCGATGGAGACGAGGTTGCGCATTGCCTTCCTCCTGATGTCATCGACCTTGCTCTCCCATTGTCGGACCTTCTCCACCTGCTCCATCGCGCCGCTCGCATCGTAGGCAACCTTCTCAAGGGCCTCCACTAAGGAACGGACGGTCTCTATGACTGCGTCCGCCAGCTCCTTGAGCAGCGGCACCAGATTCCCGGGGATGACCAAACCCTCCGCCATCTCGATCCGAAATGCGGACGCCTCTATGCCATCGGTCACGCGCTGAAGATGAAAGAGAATGGTCAGTATATCGTGTCGCAGGGTCGTATCGAGGGGGGAGGTCCCAATGTCCCTCCGCATCCTCTGGGCCATCTCATCGGTTTCCCGCGAGATGTCGATTATCCTTCCAGCGATCTTCTCAAGCTCGTCGTATCTGGCATCGCACAAGTCCAGGATCGCGGCCTTCAGAAGCTCTGCCGCCTCGCGGCTCTTCCTGGCGTGCTCCATGCACCGATCGTATAGCCTCCTTTCTTCCTTCAACCCCAACCATCTTATGGCTGCCACTCCTACCTCACCTCGTTGAGATTACCTGCGTACCTGCGGGCTAGATGCCGAACACTGACAGGTGTAACAAGAGCCGTTATCATCGCCATCCCGGCGATCACCGAGAAAAGCTCGGCCCCCAGTAGCGGATTGCCAGAGGCCGTTTCGAAGGTTCTCGCGACTCCTGCTATGATGAGCGCGACTTCGCCCCTAGGAATCATTCCGACGCCGACGAAAATCGATGCACGGGTTGATGACCCCGTGATCCTTGCCCCCAGACCGCAACCTGCCACCTTCCCGACAACACCCATCGTGGTGATGACGGCAACCAGAACCGGAACTGTCAGCACCGCGGATATGTCGAAAAGGATGCCTACCGAGACGAAGAACAGCGGGGCCAAGAAGTAGTAGAGGGGAAGCGTGCTCCTTATGATCATGTCGCTGTCGGGGCTGCCCGCGAGTATCATCCCGACCAGAAAAGCACCCACTATTGCAGCCAGCCCGGCCGTTTCGGCCAGGTAAGCGAAGACGAACACAACGCCCAGAACCACCGTGAACAGAGCTCCCTCGGTTCTCATCCTCCGAAGCCTCGAAGTGACCAGAGGTATCAGATTCCAGCCCAGTGGAAAGATGATGGCCCAGAAGACTATGGCGGCAATCATCGAGACAAGAAGATTGCCGCCCCCGGTTCCCAGAACGGCAACTATGAACGTAAGAGCCAGGAGTCCGAGAACGTCATCTATCACAGCGGCGGCAAGGATGAGCTCAGCGGCCTTTGTTCTGATCTTCCCCAAATCCATAAGGACGCCGGCCGTTATCGCCACGCTGGTTGCCATGAGCGCAGTCCCCAGGATCAACCCATCGGACCAGCTGTATCCCATGAGGAGGGCCGATGCAAGGCCGAGACCAAAGGGAACGACGACCCCGCCCGCTGCCGAGACTGTGGCAGACAGGCCAACCTCCCTCATTTCTCCAGGTCTGGTCTGAAGCCCAACTAGGAAGATCAACACAACGATCCCTAACTCCGACAACAACTTGATCGCCTCGTCGTATGCCAGCAGGCCGAACACCGAAGGCCCAAGGATTATGCCGACTACTATCTGTCCCAGAATCGGCGACTGACCGGCCCGCTCGAAGAGCTCACCTGATATCTTCGCCAGGATAATGGCAAGGGCGATCTCCATGAGCTGCTGCATTCCGCAAGGAGGGCCCCGGAACTATTATTAATCCTTCCGTGCATCGTGCATCGTGCATCATCCGTCTGATGCTTGAGGGAGGCATGTTTGCCCAGGCCAACAGGCGAGGGATAACCGAGAGGGAGTTCAGACAGACGATCTGGGCCTAGGGGAGATGCTGAAGCTATCTATGGGGAGGCCGTTTACGTCGATGGCGGTGAGCCGCATGCGATCCTCGGCCACATCCACCCTGACGTGATGGTGCTTGCTCGCATACTCCGCAAAGCAATCCACATCATAGACCTTGGAATCGAGCCCCCCGCCCCCGCCGCCCGTGACCACGAGCCAAAC
>CAYVLA010000237.1:0-3106 GCA_964452145.1 Hadarchaeota archaeon (SeqCode) | reverse complement strand
GATACTCAGCATCATGGATATGGCAGTGGATTCGGGTTGCGTTGTCAGTCGGGTGCTGGCTCTGAGTATGATGGGCTTGCTTGTGCTGGATAGGATGCTTTGCACAAGTTCTCTTCCCTATCTCGAGGTATTCTGCTCCTTCGGCAATGATGATTGCATCGGTGTCGTTGCTCAGGTATCTTGATAGTGCCAGGTCTTTCATAGGAGAATAGATAAAAGGAGCTTCGGCGTCCCCAGGGCGCGTGGGAGCATCGACTGGCAGGCCGCTGAGACTGGTGGGCCTTGTTGTGCTCGGGCCCATCCTCTTGGGGTCATGCTCACCAGCTACCGGCGCGGAGAAGGGTATCAGGCTTCTTGCGATAGGCCAGGTGATGCCGAAGGAATCCCCCATTGACATCTGGTTTGCCGCAGACCCCCTCGTGGAGTACACGCTCATCCCGACCGACATCGATCCTTGGTTTGGTCTGAATCCTCAATTCAAGACGCCCGAGGAGATGGAGCAGGGCTGGCGCAGGTTTGTGAGGATCTACTTTCCCAGAAGCAGGGAGGCACTCCGCAGCGGTTTCGACTTCTTCGTCTTTCCCGACGCCTACCTTGAGCCCTTCTCCTTCACCCAGCTGGCGGATATGAAGTATGCCATCGAAAATGGAACGGGAAGCTTCGTCACATTTGGCGGGGACCTTTCTACTCCGACCTACAAGAGCTGGCCGGGGTGGGCGAATTCGATCCTTGGCGAGACGCTGCCGGTGAAGATGACGCTGGACATGATCCAAGTCGGGGGCGCGTTCTACGTCCGGGTCGTGAAGACCGATCCTCCCCTGCTCTCGATGTTCCTGCCCCTGGGGCTTGAGAAGTGGATAGGAGGGGTCGGCTTCAGCCATCTTCACCCGAAGGAGGGTGCGGAGGTCTGGGCCAAGGTCAGATCCGATCGCCTGAAGCCGGAAGATCCCGCGAACTGGCTTGTCTCCTGGAGGTATGGATCAGGCATGTCATGGGCCGTGGCAGACGACATGGACCATCTATGGTGGTCCGCGCTCTTCTACCCGGCCGTGCACAACAACGAGTATGCCCGGGACGTCTTCCTCAACATAGTCTTCTACTCGATCGGCTGGGACCTCCCTGAGGACATCAACATGGTGCACAAGGTTCGCACTCGATATTTCAGCTACAACCAACGGAAGCTTCTGCTTTTCGTCCTGATTGAGTTCGTGGACAGCTTCGGAGCCAACACCCGGGCCATCGAGCGCCAGATAGCTGCTGCCGAATCGCTGAAGGACGCGTCATTCCACGAGTACAGGGAGATGAACTACGAACAGGCACTCGCCTACATAGACGAGGCCATCGCGGGAATCCAAGAGACCGAGGCCAACGCGGTGGAGCTGAAGGACAAGGCGTTCTTCTGGGTCTACGTGACGGAGTGGTCGGCCGTCACCGGGGCCCTCTGCATATCCGGCCTCATCGTGTACTCGCTGTTGGTGAGAAGGATGCTGTACAGGGAAGTTGCGGTCACCCGCTCCCAGTCCACTGGGCGCTAGCTCTCAGCGGGCAGTTGATACCCTCATCCTGCTTGTCACTAAGATCCAGTGCGCCGCGTAGGCCACGAGGCAGGAGAAAGCAGGAGATGATGGGATCGAGCAGTACGCCAGGGCGAATTGGCGGCCGAGGCATAGGACGGCAGCCCGGTGATCGCCTCGAATACGAACCATGCGACGTCGTCTGCGTGGTCGATGAGATCTGCAGATGCTCCGAATGGGACCTCACCTGTGCGCAGGAATGGGGTCCAACGTCGGAAACCCGAGGATGCGATGCGCGACTGCGACCCTGGATATCGGTGGTCCACGCAGAGCCTCCAGGCCGGGCCCTGGAACTGTGCCCCGCCACGGTGAGGCCGAACCTCAGCGGCGAAGGCATCCAACAGCGGGGTGCAGACGGACCCTGTGCCGTGGAAGATGTCAGCCCATGCGATCGGACGGCCGTCCGAGGCATCCTCATCGGGGAGCACCAGACCCAGCCATGCGGTGCCGGTCAATTCCAACACCGGCGGTCCATCTCACCGGTGGACACTGCGCCTGCCGGAGGATCTCCATGGGAACGGCCTGGCCAATCCTCTGAAGGTCCATGTCGCATCAACGGCATCAAGTCCACGAGGCAATCCCGAGGCCAGATTGCATGAAGCTCAACGCCACGGCAGGGCCCCGGAGAGCAGTCGCTTGACCATGTCTGGCCCTCGGCAAGATCCCAGAAGTCGCATCTGATCTTGCGCGCTGTCTCCTCCTTGGGGACATGCAGCCCCCCAAAAGGCCAGCCGCTGCCGAGCGTCACGTCAACAATCAGCCCGAGGCGGTTGGCGGTGTTCGCTGCGAAGCTGATCATCGCCAGGAAGGTGTCGGAGAGCCACGGGAGGTTGTGGCGCTCGTCGACGCTCAACGGGATAGACTGGCTGTATCTCGACGCCCCCGAAGCGGGCCTTCCTCATCTCGCGGAGTTGGTACTCGATCTCGGGTTCTTCGACGGCACCTCCGAACCACCACCATCGTGCGAAAGGTTTGTACCTAGATCGGCGGTGAAGTTCCTGAACCACCCGAACAGATCAAGGAACCTCAGAGGCTCCAGTTTCAGGGTTGCCGTTCTTCTGCCATAGAGAGGCGCATCGCCGCTCAGAGCGACTCTCTGTACTGCACGTATCGAGGAGCCGGAAAGGATGAGAAAGCAATGGCCCTTGGACATTTTCTCGTCCCAGCATTTCTGGAGGAGTGAGATTGCCCCATCGAGATTGCTCAGCCTCTGGAACTCGTCGATCGCCACGATGGTTCCTTCGCCACATTTCTTTGAGAGATACTCTAAAAGTGACGCGAAGTCGGCGAACCTGAAGCCCTTGAACGCGGCCCTCTTCTGGACATACCTCATCGAGTGGTTTGCCGTGACGGGCACCGTGGCGATGTGCAGCACGCTGCTCCATACCCTGATGATCAAGAAACGCCTTCACAGGGTCACCTCCCCCACGCGACTGGAGACGGCTCTCGGTGACCACCGCGTGGTCTCACGGAGGTAGCATCCCTCGCCTTTGTGGCTTCTAGCTGTTGGGATCAGTCATGCCAGGGCCGGT
>CAYVLA010000236.1:0-3115 GCA_964452145.1 Hadarchaeota archaeon (SeqCode) | reverse complement strand
CAAGCCCCTTGGCTTCAAGCATCTCGACCGTGGCGTCTCGGTCTCTCGCGGCGAAGAGGAACCGGTGGTCATCCCCGGCACGCTTGATAAGGCCCTCGAAGAAGTTGACCTGGAACGGCGTGTGTATCCCTACCAATACTCTGCCCAACTCACCAGCCTTGAAGGCAGGTGTGGGGTATCCCTAAAAAGTCCATCCTTCCACTCGTGGCCCGATCCATGCGAGATTCGCCTGACCGGCAGAAGGGAAGGGTTTTCCAGGGTGGAATGTTTAAGAAGCCTTGGAATGCTTCCTATCCAACTCGTCGGCGCAGAAGGTCCACGCATGCGACGATTTCGATGTCTTGGGCTGAGTGAACGGCGCGTTTTGAATGCTGCGATGCCAGCTCTGCTCCCGGCCTTTTCTGTAGGCCTGCCCAATCAGGCTAGTCAGGTTCCGTCCTGGCTGTTTCAGTTAGCTGCAGAGGTTGTGAGCTGGATAGTGACCTTAATAACGAGCGCGTTCCTGTGGTCGATTACCATCGTTTCGCCCGCTTTGCGGCAGATCTCCCACAGATCGCTGCTACTCGCATCGGGCGTCAAGAGGCTGGCAGTTGAAGTTGCCTCCCGGGCCGCAGAGACTAGCGGCGCCGCGAAGGCTGCTTCCATGGTGATGGGTACTCCAGCGCAAGCGGTGATCTTCCTGCAGCTCGTGCTCTTCGGAGCCGCCATCATCGGCCTTCTGGTGTCGAGGCGGTGGCTTGTGCCGGAGCAAGACCAAGGGGGGAAGCGTATCCTGCTTTCCGGCCTCCTTTGCGTCGTCGCCCTCGTCTCGGTGGGAGTTGCCTTGCTTGGCTATCCCTCCGCTCGGATCACCGAGCAGGTGCTCGATGTTTCGAGTCTGTCGGAGACCTCCTTTCGACTTGGCCCTTCGGCCCAGCAGATCTTCCTTCCCGTGCCCAGAAGGGCACCCCTCACCCTTGCCTCCATGGCAATCGCTTCGACGGTCGCAGTCCCTACAGGCATTCCCATAGATATCGCCGATGCATCCGGGGTGAAAGGGTTCCCCATCTCCTCGGAGTGGTCGACGGCGTTCGGCTTCAGGCCCGATGAGACCTTCGCTGTGGGAGGTTTCAGCGTTCTGGTGGGTGCGGTGGCTGAACCAGGGGACCCGATTCGCATCGCCGTGTACCCAGACCAGGGTGGCAGGCCTGGCGGCGATCCCCTCGTCGAAGCCGCTGTCCTGCCGGAAGGCCTTGGTCTGAGCCCGTCGTGGCTGGAGGTTGATCTCCCGTCGCCCTTGCTCCTGTTCTCCGGGGATATTGCCTGGGTGGTTTTGAGAACGGATGGGAAGAGTTTCTACGTGTGGACGGCCTCGGCCTCGCCCGATCGAAGGGGGGCCACCCTCGTGCAAACCGCTGGGAAAGGCTGGTCCAGCGTCTCTTTGGATCCCTGCATCAAGGTGCTGCCGGTTTTGGCCTACGATGGCCCTGTGGATGTCGGCGTCGGCCGGGTCAGCTCCCTATGGTCGGGTAGCATCGTGACGGGCGGATCGGTCGAGATCGATCTGACGGAGCCCATGGCCGATTATGTCGGACTCAGCCCCGAGAACTTCAGGTCAGTCTCGATCCCGCTGAGATTTGCCTCTTCCTCGCGGGCCGCGTTTGCGATCACCCGGCTTGACGTGATCGTGAGAACTTCGAATCCTGACATCGCCTATGCACGCCTTTCCGTGCTGCTGGCGGTCTCGGTGAGCCTGGTCTGCCTGTACGCTATCTGGTTGGTCCTCAGGCCCGCCAAGCCCCCTAGGCACGCCTTCTTCGAATCCGCGCCGGTACTCCGCAGGCCACGCAGTGGCTCGGAATACTCTGAGTGACGACGCTTTCAGCACCAGTCACGCTGCCATCGCCGATTGCCACTCCACCGAGTCTGGAGTGGCACTTCTCGTGGGCCCTATGCTCGTGGTGTGTGGGCACCCGCAGGACTATATGCGTTTAGATTAGAACACGATCGCTACCTGATCTCCCGGAAGAAAGGAGTCGAACCGGAAACAACGACATCTCGGGGCAAGTAACTGGGCGGTACGGATTGAAATCAGATTGATACTTTCCCAGCTGCCCCGTGGGAATGTCCCCAATGGGAGCAGTGAGCAAAGGTGTCTCTGTAACGTCTTGGGCACAAATTGAAAGAATGGTAGCATAAAATGCGGCTCAACCGGACAGTATTTTGAGGGAGTGAAGATTATGCCTCTTCTGAATGAACAGCAGAACTCCTCAACGAAAGCCCCTTGCTTCGCTGCGGGGAGATGTTCCAGGACCGCGTTGGAGAAACCTAGCTGTATTGTGTCTCCCTTAAACGGTAGTCTGAGAGCATCGGCAAGAACCGGGAAGACTCCGGGAAACCGACGACGCGTGACTTGAAGTTGTCTCAGCCGTATGTCCAACGCGATGACATTCAGCCCCCTTTCCAGCAGGTATTCTGCCTGATCCCCGAATCCACATCCGAGATCAGCAACCCATTCGCCGGGTTGGGGACGCATATGGCGGTCAAAGAACTGCATCTTGCGATCTCGTGAATACCGGGATGCTTTGTAGAACAATCTCTTCCTCATACCGGAATATCCGGTGAGAACCAAGTCGATCTCTCAGGCCATGATTGATACATAACTTTATAAAGAATTGGTCCGGTCCTGTCCATCCTGTCGTGTTCTGTGTTCCGCGATTGGCTAAGAATTCGTTATTGGGCCTGATTGTGCAAGATGGCCGGGAAGGGTTGATAGGGGCTTAATCACCTCTGACCTGGCCGTTTGATTCGTGTGGTTACCCCAAAGGGGACGGTGTTTTTGGTCCTCGATCATCTTAGGGAGGATGCAGCGTATGAGCTTCCTGATCGACTCGTTTGGGTTCCTCTCTACGATGCCGTGTAGGAAAGCCTTGCTTGCCCTGACGCTGAGGCGGCTCGCTGCTGGAATCGAGAGGCCATGCCGTTGATTCGCGCGATGCGAGAAGGTCGCGCACTTGTTATCGGCCGAACGACTAGGGCAGATTGTCAAGGCGCGGGAGGCCCGCGCCTACACCCGTGTGGTGTGCACGCATTATCCTTTGTCGGATATCCACATACTTGCTAGGATGTGTGTGTG
>CAYVLA010000235.1:0-3126 GCA_964452145.1 Hadarchaeota archaeon (SeqCode) | reverse complement strand
TACGTTCAGCTCGCCCAGTCCGAGAACGATCCCCGGTTCCGGAGCGACGTCCTGCTCACCGATCGCCTCGCCTATCCTGGATTCGATGATGGGGACGGCGACCTGATGGAGTTCTTAAACGACTACCACGGATCGGTGGAGCCGGTCAGGCCGATTCTTCACAGGGATGCCTCATCGGCCAGCCAGCTGCAGAACGTGGTGGTATGCATGCTTCTTGCCATGACTAGCCCCAGCATCCCCGAACTGTTCGGCCACAACAAGGCGCTCTACATAGCGGACAAGGTAGCCAGGTGGAACAACCAGTGCTTCAGGAGGATGGTTGAAACGACAAGCAGATGGATCTTGACCAACCGTAACGTCCGCGATTTCGTTTTCCACATGTCAAGCTTCAGGGAAAGGAGGTCAGCATTTGAGCGCTCAAGGAAAGGCAGCTGAGTGCGACGACTATTTCACCGATTTCGATGGCCGGCTCAAGGCCAGGCTGAGCCGGGTGATACCGGGCAAGGCCCACCAGCTTGAGGGCGAGGGCCGATTCGCCGGGATATCCGCTAGATACGACTGCCGCATCAAGGTGGAGTACCAACGGGACATCATGAAGCTTCTGGAGGAGGGCATGCTGCTAGCCGTCAGGAACTTCAAGTCGGTGCCCGAGCGGGAACGCTTCACCCTGCTGGAGATCAGCCGGGTCCTTCCAGAACACTTCGGGCTTCGCGGCCTATCCGATCAGAGCTACTATCCCATGCAGTTTGAGATAATCGAACAGGCCGTCCCGGATTGGCAGACCGATGATCGATCCACAATGATGGTCCAGGCAAGCACGATCCCGATCAACTACGATCTGGTCCTGTCCCCGGAGGGCCCCAGATTCATCCGAGGGTTCTCCTTTCCGAAGCTCGGCGAGGAGGCATTCCTCCTGAACCGAAAGATGATTGACAGGATGTACAACCAAGCGGTTGTGGAGAGGATGGGCTGGGCCTCGAAGGCTTACGATCCCATGGCCGACCCCCGGATCGGGACCGTCAGGATGTTCGTTTCCGAGCAAGGGGATGCGATTCCGATGTATCTGGATCTGGAGTCCCTGCTCAGATACCATTTCGGCATCTTCGCCTTCACCGGGGGCGGCAAGTCCAACCTCCTTGCCAACATCCTTCGGCGAATCCTGCTTCACCTGCATGACTCAAGGGTCTTGATATTCGACGTTTCCTGCGAGTACCCCTACCTGCTGGCCGACCTTTTCTCGGACGAGCGGATCCCGTCCCTTCTTGTTCTCGACGGCCCTGTGGGAAACGCCGAGCAGCTTCTGGAGTCTGTGGTGAAACCGAAGGAGTTCGAGGCCGAGAAGAGGGCTCTTCCCCTTTTCCGGAGGATGCTGGATCTGGGACGGGTCGGCTACTACTCGGAGCCCCCAAGGTTCGACATGCCAACCTACGGTGGCATCCTCAGGGAGCTGTCAAGCATCGGGGAGGGCATCGACTCGCCCCAGGGCCAGGCCGCCCAGGAGATCAGGCTTCGCGTCATGGCCAAGATGACGGAGACGGGGGCCTCCGAGACGGAGGTGCCCGATGACCGTTCGGCCCAGGACATAGGCCTGATGGCCGAGGATGTTCTGGAGCAGCGTGGCCTGCGGAGAGGCTCGACGCTCCACAACTGGGCAACCGCCATCAAACGCCTTCCCGAGCTGGTGGGACTGGCCTCCCGACACGAACGGACTCTGAAAGACGGCGAATACACCCTTGAGCGACTCTGCGATCGTCTATCGGACGACACCAGGCTGGCGTGCCTCTCCATACCGGACCCGGACCTTGTGCGCAGACTGGCCATCGAGACCACCTCGGAGATGCTGGGACGCCGGAAGAACCAGTTCAAGCTCAAGCCCTACCTGCTCTTCGTCTTCGATGAAGCCCAGGAGTTCATACCCCACCAGACCACCCCCGGGCTGGAGGGCCAATGCTCCAAGAGCATCGAAAGGCTGCTCCGGCAGGGACGGAAGTACGGCCTGGGATGCTGCATCTCGACCCAGAGGATCGCCTACCTGAACACCAATGCCCTCCAGCAGCTCCATACCTACTTCGTCGGAACGCTTCCCCGCCCGTACGACCGCACCGTGGTTAGCGATGTCTTCGCGGTTGACATGGGGATATTGGAGAAGACCTTGGAGTTCGCGCCAGGGGATTGGCTGGTGTCCTCCTATGCAGCTACCGGGATGCGCAACGTGCCCATCTTCGTCCACGCAGACAATACGGAGGAGATTCTCAGGAGGAAGATGGGGATGTCGTCCGATCAGGGCTAGGCTGTCGGGGCTTGAGCACCGCTTTCGGTCTGTGCCACGGGCTTGGGCGAGATCAGCCCCGCAAGGATCTTGAGCACGCCGGCCCCGATGATCATGAAGCTGCCCACGCCCAAGCCCCACTTGAGGCTCGCCTGGCCAACTTCAGAGAACTCCCCCTCGTATCTACCCGCAAGGGGATTTGAGGACACCGAACGTGCCATCTCCGAGACGCCTTCGGGCACCTCGTCCTCGAACATCAGAATGGCCACGCCCGACATAACGTATCCCAGGAACAACGCGAAGACCACGACCGGGACCGCGGGCACGAATGCGTTCATCAGACCTCCTCGGATGAACTTGGGGCGCAGCTCGCCCGGAGCCTTTGCCTTGACGACGTCGATCAGCAAGAAGAACAGGCCCGAGAAGAAGATCAACCCGATTGGCATCTGCAGTCCAAAGACCGTAACCATGCCCCTGTTGCTCTGGGGATCGTTCACCTGAAGGCCCCTGACTCCGTCTAGGAGCAGGACCTTGACGCTTCCGTCCGTCCTGTACTCCCCCTCTGGGACGTTCAGGCTTGCGTGGTACCAAGGCTGCCAGATGGCGAGCACCGTCAGGATTCCGCCCGCGATTGCCAGGCCCGACGCGGGACTCATGCCCCTCAGTGCCTGCCGATTCCAGATCGTCCTCCCCAGTCCTAGGATCGTCCAGAGGCCTCGTATCAGAAGATAGAGACCGAACAGGATCGCGAAATTTGCTACCAGCCAGCTCAACCAGAGCCAGCTAGTGTTGAGGCGGGGCAGATCCTCCGCCCAGCCATCTGGGGAATCCCACTTGTCGGAGTTGTCCCCGTAGGT
>CAYVLA010000234.1:0-3171 GCA_964452145.1 Hadarchaeota archaeon (SeqCode) | reverse complement strand
GTCGATCCATGATGCCCCTCATCAGGGGGAAAGCGGCCGAGGTGAACGAGGAGATCTTCGCCGAGGTTACATACCACGCTGCCTATGAGCCTCAACGTGCCGTCAGGACCAAGGAATGGAAATACATCCGGAGGTACGGCGATCGCACCCGACCCGTGCTCCCCAACTGTGATGATGGACCCAGCAAGGACCTCTGGATGCGGAATGGGTGGCGCGATCGCCTGGTGCCCAAGGAGCAGCTCTACAACCTGGTTTTCGATCCCAACGAGACATCTAATCTGGCAGCCGATGCCGCCTATGTGAACGTGTTGAGGGATATGCGGGCTCGTCTGGACAGATGGATGCAGAAAACCAGGGACCCTCTGCTTCTGGGCGACGTTCCTGCACCGAGCGGCACCCTGGTCAACGACCCCGACGGATTGTCCCCGCATGAGGAAAGGCGCGTAATCCCCTGATCGCCATCCATCCGGCACCCAGGAAGCCTCCGCGGTCGATGCGCGATCGCATATCGCCGCCTAGTTGATTCGGGTTCCTTCGACCGCGGCCGGGTCTGCCCTCCGGAGGGCTTCTCGTCCCTGCTGATCGAAATCTGCGCAGAGACCCATCGGATCTGGACCGTGTCTCAGATCAGCTCCCTCGGCACCTTGCCCGGCTCGTAGGACACGGCTGGCTGCATCCCGGCGGCCTTCAGACGTGCCGCTACGTGGGGATACAGAAAGAGATACTCCTTCTCAACCTCGTCGGCCAATCTGGGATTGATGTCTCCCAGCCTTTCCACAAGCTCTCCGAAGCTGCCCTCCGAGCTGAAGGAGGTCATCACCGCGGCATGGCACTCCACGCCGGCATCGCTAAGGTTTCGCAGCGCATTCAGCTGCAGTTCGAAAGCCCAGGGCTCTGCACCCGTCAAGCTTGAGAACTCCTCGGCGGTTGTTCCCTTCAGGGAAACCCTTGCATGGACGCAACCGAATTCCGATATCTCTTCCGCGTAGCCCGGGTCGTTGCCCAGCATGATGCCGTTGGTTTCCAGAACGAACCGGTAGTCGGTCCGGTCGATAAGTTCAAGAAGCCCCATGAGATGGCCCCTCCCCAGGGTCGGTTCATTGCCGCTGACCCTAACCTGCCCGTATCGAGACCTCCGCGCACACCCTGTGAGTTCATCGAATACTTGGCGGGGTGCGTAGAACCTCCCCACGTCCCCAGGCCGATCCCGGGGCGCACCGCTCCAGCAGAAGATGCACCTCAGATTACAGCCACAGCAATCCGAACTGGCTATGCCGCCGTACCACCTGCCCGGCCTGGAGACCCGGTAGTACTTCCTGAGCGTTCCCCTTGCCACGATCGCTTCGGTCTCCTCTGCAAGCCGCAGGGGATCGAATGGCATGACCTCACAACCAATGACCCCAGGCATCCCGTCCTCTGGACATATCCCAGCGTATGCGGGTTGGTCGAGCGCCCAAACAAGCCAACCTGGAGGTCTTCCACACCCGGCAATCTGAAAAATGGTGTCTCCGCAAATGGGATGGCCCAGAGATCGAGAACGGATTCTCCGTCCCAAGCGATTCGCGTGGCGCCTGGCTCATCGTCACGTCCACGCAAACCTAATTAGCCACCGGCCTTGACACGACCAACGGTGAGCAGCATGGACGGGCGCAGATTCGATGGCGGCAGAGTATGGGTCATAAGGATCGACCCGGGCGAGGATGTCCTGAAGTCCCTCAGGAAGTTCGTCGACGACCACGGGATCGTACAGGGCGTCGTTGTGGGCGGATACGGAACGTTGAGCAGGGTCAGGCTTCACTGGGTGGTTCATAACCGCTTTCCGCCCGAGAACCGGTTCGAAGAATGGGAGGCAGGCATCGAGCTCTTGAGCATGAATGGGATGATCGTAGACGGGCAACTGCACATACATTTCTCGGCCTCAACGCCAGAGGGTGCCTTCGGCGGGCACCTTGAGGAGGGCTGCATCTGCTACATCCTCTGCGAGGTGATGATCATTGAACTTGCAGGCCCCCGGATGAGCAGGGAGATGAGGGCTATAGGGGCGGATCCGCGCGGACAACCCTACCAAGGCCCCCAGCTGAGGTTCTCTGAATAGACGGGGACCCGGTGAGGACCATGGTGCATCTCTACGACAAGATCCACGGCTGCATCGCTTCATCCTACATTGGCTCGGCCATGGGAGCGCCGGTGGAGGGATGGGGCAAGGAACGGATCGAGAAGGAGTACGGCCTTCTTGACAGGTTCCTGCCTTATGAGCACTACCACAATGGCTGGATTCGGCCACCCGGCACGACCGAGGACGGCATAGAGAGACAGAAACTAATGCTGACGGCCATCATTGAGAAGCGGGATCGCGTCGCGGCCGAGGACGTGGTCAGGATCTGGCTCAGAGACATAAAGCCTGAATCCGACGGCATGGTCTCCGAGCCCTTCGAGAAGACGCTTCTGGCCATGGCTCGGGCCGGGGTGCCCGCCCAGCATATCGGCAGATACTGCCCCTGGGACGGCCTGGTGACCATGGCCCGGTCCTGCCATGGCATTGGGATCATAAACGCCTGCGATCCTGATGCAGCGGTCCATGACATCTACGATGTGGGGCTCCTCTACAACACGCCCGTGGGGGACGGATTGAAGTGGGCATCGATCGTGGCGGCGGGACTTGCAGCGGCCCTTGCTCCAGATGCCACGGTGGAGTCGGTTGTTGATGCGGTTCTGGAGAGAGCCCACCAGAGGATTCGGCACGAGCTCGAGCGGGGCCTTGAGATCGCCAACCGGTTTTCGGATGCCCTCCCCATGCGGGATTCCTTCTACGAGGTCTACGATGGTCGAGGGATTCCCTACGCCCATTCGTGGGCCAACGAGGTTGTCACGAAGGCCTTCGCCGTCTTCGCGGTCACGCGGGGCAATCCGGAGAAGGCCATCATCGCGTCGGTCAACTTCGGCCGCGACACGGACTGCCTTGCAGCGATCGCCGGAGGCCTGTGCGGGGCCCTCTCAGGAGCCAGTTCGCTACGCCCGGAGTGGATCGAGCAAGTGGACCAAGCGACCATGAAGAACGTCTACACCAATTCCCAGAGAACCTTGAAGGAGACGGCAGACGGGCTTCACTCGGCTCTGATGTCCAGGGTCGCAAAGGCTCGGGCTTGGGCTGAAATGCTGGTGCGACCGACC
>CAYVLA010000233.1:0-3186 GCA_964452145.1 Hadarchaeota archaeon (SeqCode) | reverse complement strand
GTTCTGGTCGAGGGGGACGGGGGGGCCGGGAAGACGAGCTTCTGCATCCAGGTCGCGGCCAAGATGCTGAAGGAGGGCATGAACGCGGTCTACGTCTGCACCAACGAGACCCCTGATGAGATACGCGAGAAGCTGGCAACACTGGAGGATGCCCACACTGCCAGGAAGCTCTCCATGGTGGATGGGTACTCATGGCGTCTGGGCGAGATCTACAAGAGCGACGAGGCCTTCACGACCGAAAGCATAACCGATCTGGCCAAGCTCCTGGCGGTGATCGACCGGGCGACCCAGACCGGGCCCTCCGGGGAGTCGGCCCTGTTTCTGGACTCGGTATCCGAGCTCCTCCTGCACAACCGGCTCGAGGAGGTGGTGTACTTCTGCGAGAAGCTCTCGGCCCGTCTGAAGGCCGGCCACATAACCGGGGTATTCGTTATTGAGGACATCCACCCCCCCGAGTACAGGGAGACGATGCGGTTCCTGGCCAATGAGATCTACGAGTTGAGGCTGGACCGGGACGACGAGCTGCGGCGGAAGTTCAGGGTCTACAAGACCCGGCTGGGGGATCACGCCAAGCACTGGGTGCTCTTCCAGATAACGGGAAGGGGCCTGGTCACGGAGGAACCGTTCCGCTAGTCAACGATTCTGGCGGCATTGTCAATCCTTTCTTTGAGAATATCGCATCTGGGCGTCCGTCTGAAGTTGGAAGATCCTAAGATCGGTACGAAAGAGTTATTAGTGTCGCATCGATTTTGCATTTCCGCGTAGAATTCGCCAAAATCCGGTCATCGGTGGGCACTCAATGGCCGACAACAGGGTGAAGACGGGCATACCCGCACTCGACGACCTCTTGGGAGGAGGATTCCCCAGGGGAACAACGATCCTGCTATCGGGCGACTCGGGGACCGGGAAGACCATCTTCTGTATGCAGTACCTCTACATGGGGGCCTGCAAGTGGAATGAGCCGGGAATCATGGTGACCTTCGAGGAACGACCCCAGGACATCAGGCGAGAGTGCCTGCAGTTCGGATGGGACCTGGCCCCCCTGGAGGCCCAGCACAAGCTCGCCCTCGTAGATGTGACTTCGACAAGGTCCGGGGCGCCAAGCCGCGAGCAGTACGTCGCGCCCAGGGACATGGGGGTAGAGGCCCTGATAACCACCGTCTACCAGATAGGCAAGGAGATCGGGGCGGTGAGGGTGGCCATAGACTCGATTCCCGCCCTGGGTCTGAGGTACGAGAACCGCAGCGAGCTGAGGAGAAACCTCTTCAAGCTCTCCAATCTGCTCCTGGAGATGGGCGTCACGGCCCTGATGACCACCGAGAAGCCGATGCACGGCTACCTGGGGACATACGGCTTTGAGGAGTATCTCACAAGGGGCGTGATATCCCTCTCCCTCGAGGAGGAGTCTGGGCGCCTGAGGCGAAGCCTGATAGTGCGCAAGATGAGGGAGACCAACCACTCCATGGCAAGGGTCCCCTACGAGATCACAAGCACCGGCATCGAGATCCTGCCGTCCGGCAGGCTGGTCTGAGGCGCCTCGAAGCGGCCCGATCTCGCTTTCGTTGGCCTCGGCCCCATCCGAGCTGCTTCGTTCGCCATCGAAATCTTGCTATCAACTTTTTTAAGACGCGGAGTCCCACCAGCTTCGGTTGGCTGCGTTGTCCTTTCTGAGGAGGAACAGGCCCGAGGAGGAGAACGGTGATGAGGAAAGCCCCGGAGAGCCTGGATCGGGGCTACTGGATCCCTTCGAGTCGGAGTACGTTGATCTGATGCTCAAGCTGGGCGAGAAGCAGAAGGTCCTGGACCTGGTCCAGGATGCCTACGGTAGGAAGTCCAAGTCCAGGGATGCCCTTCTCCCTGCAAAGGATCGGCAGCATGTGGAGCGATTGATAGAGAGGGGCGAGAACGAAAGAGCCCTCCAGATGGTCGAGGCCGCCTTCAAGGCCAAGGCAGGCGCGGACGAGAAGCTTCTCTCCGCCGTTGACAGGGAGTACGTTGACATCCTGCTCTCCATGGGTGAGACCGAGAGGGCCAAGGACTTCGTCCAGAAGCAGTACGAATCCCGACGCTCCAAGCGAGATGCCCACCTGCTCTCCCCGACAGAGCGGGAATACGTCGAGTTGTTGATCAAGCTCGGCGAGAGGGAGAAGGCAAGGCTTATAGTGGAATCCGCTTTTGACGAGAAGGTCCAGACCGATCGGGAGTAGTGCTGCAGCCCGGTCACGCTCCGCCCGGCCACGATATCTATATCAGTGTTAAACCCGCAAACCCACCTCGGTGCGGCATGCCAGACCTCGAAATCGTTGAGACCAGGAAGCTGCCACGCGGCTCGAAGGTCGTCATCGGCGTCCCTGACGCGGGCTTGGTGGGGCTGATCTCGGCCTCCTACCTTATCGACCACCTCTCCATGGAGGAGGCGGCAACGATCGATTCGGATCTTTTCCCGCCCATCGTCGTGCTCCACGACGGCGTGCCGAAGTCGCCGGTGAGGGTCTACGCCAAGAACGATCTGGCTGTGGTGATATCCGAGATAGCCATCCAGCTCACAGCCCTGCGCCAGGTCGTCAGGGAACTCGTCGCCTGGATAGGCGGAATCCAGGGGGGCATGTCGGTGTGCCTCTCCGGGGCCCCGGTTCCCAACAGGGTGGAGATCGAGACCCCGAAGGTCTACGGGATATCCATGAACCTTGAGGACGATCCCCTGCCCGGGATGGGGGTGGAGAGGCTCCAGGAGGCCATGCTGGTCGGCCCGTACGCCGCCATACTAGAGGCCTGCAGGAAGGCAAAGACGCCCAACCTGACCCTTCTGGCCCAGTCCCACCTGCAGTACCCCGACCCCGGCGCAGCGGCCGAGGCTCTGAGATCTGCCTCCACGCTCTTCAAGACCGAACTGGACCTCAAACCGCTCATGGAGAAGGCCGAGGAGATCCGGGTCAAGATGAGGGACCTGATGCGCAACACCCAGAAGGTCATGAGGGACGCGGGCAAGGAGCAGGAGTACGAACTGCCCTCCATGTACGTCTAGGTGGTGGCCGTGGACGAGGATCCTTTTGAGCTCATGGAGAGGCGGATGGCCAGGCTTGAAAGGCAGCTGTCCGAGATGATCCAGGAAGCCTTTCATCCCAGCTGGGATCTGGCCCGCAAGGCCCTGGAGCCCCTGTGGCATCTGGAGGAGTCCGATTCGGA
>CAYVLA010000232.1:0-3285 GCA_964452145.1 Hadarchaeota archaeon (SeqCode) | reverse complement strand
CCTGGCCAAGAGGCCCTTGGCCGGGCTCCTGATCATTGCTCTTTCTTCAGGAGTCTGCGCTGGGTTGTACGTGGCCAGGAGAGAATGGCCCGAGAGACTGTGGCTGGTGAAAGGCAGGGAGAATTACATGGTCTTGGCCTTCCATCTCATAGACGCAACGGTGACCTTCATCGGGGTCGATCTCTACGGGTACGCGGAGCAGCATGTCCTGCCCAGGATGTTGATAGATCTCTTCGGAACTGGGGCAGCCATGTACGTCCTGAAACTGGCTGCCCTCCCGATCGTGTTGTACTTGCTTGACAAGTACGTGGACGAGGAGGAGATGAATATCTTCATCAAGATGATAATCATGGCCCTCGGGTTGGCTCCCGCTGTGCGGAACTCCCTGCGGATACTGGTCGGATCCTAGGTATGTCGCGCCCGGACGATGCCGTCGGTCGGTTCGGAGGGCTGAATACCATCTGGCCCGCCAAGTTGGGCTCTAGGATTCCATCGCGCTCCGCTTTGTTTCCTGCAGACTCGCAATCCGGCCTTACGAAAACCTTTATATAGATCGATCCGGCCATCTAGTTCAGGCCCTAGCGCTACGAGTTCTCGAGGTGCCTCAGGCCGAGGTGCACCCTCGATGAACTGATTTCTTCCGACGGATAACTCTGCATGTGCGTGAATGAGGGCATCTTGATTTGGTATCACCCGACTCCTGCGACAAGAAGAGTTCAGCTTCTTGATAGGATGACAAACCAATAGCGTAGGTGAGAGCGTACCGTTAGAACGACCTGATTCCGTTAAGGAATCGAGGTGAAGTCATGGCCAATGATGAGCTGAAACAGGTCAGGAAAGACATAGCCGATTTCTTGCCAGATAGCTCCTGGGTATCCGAGGTCGAGTTCGAAGGCCCGGTACTTGTGATATACTCCACGAGACCCGAACTCTTGGTTGACAACGGAGATCTCGTACGTGAGCTTGCCAAGCGCGTCAGAAAGAGGATAGTCGTCAGGGCGGATTCGTCGGTCCTGACGGACGAGAAGGATGCCCAGGAGATGATCTCCAGGATCGTGCCCCCCGGAGCCGGAATCACAAAGGTGACCTTCGATCGGGAGTCAGGAGAGGTGCTGATAGACGCCGAGAAGTTGGGACTGGTAATAGGCAAATCTGGGGCCACGCTCAGAGAGATAACAGCCCAGACCCACTGGACGCCAAGCGTTACCAGGACTCCGCCCATGAGAAGCGAGATAATGGAGGACATCCGCAACACGCTCCAGAGTGAGAGCAAGGACAGGAAGCGGTTCATGCGCAAGATCGGGCGGCGCATCTACCGAACGCCTAGCAACAAAACCGATTGGATTCGGCTCACCGTGCTCGGGGCAGGCCGACAGGTGGGACGTTCCTGTCTGCTCCTCAGCACGCCCGAGAGCAGCGTGCTGCTTGACTGCGGCGTCAACGTGGCGTATCAGGACAACCATCTGGCATATCCCTACCTGAACATGCCCGAGTTTCAGATCGATAGGCTAGATGCGATAATCATCTCCCATGCCCATCTGGACCACTCCGGCTTCGTGCCCTATCTGTACAAGTACGGGTACGATGGCCCGACGTACTGCACCCCTCCAACACGGGACCTGATGACCCTCCTCCAATTGGACTACCTTGACATCGCCCTGAAGGACAACAAAGACGCCCCTTACACAAAGAACGAGGTCAAGGAGACGGTCAAGCATGCGATCCTCCTGGGTTACGGGGACGTCCGTGACATATCCCCCGACATGCGCTTGACGCTGCACAACTCGGGGCACATACTGGGATCTTCCACCGCCCACCTGCACATCGGCGACGGACTCTACAACATCGCCTACACATCGGATTTCAAGTTCGACAGAACCAGGCTGCTGCAGCCCGCCAGCCCGAAGTTCCCCCGCCTGGAAGGCCTCATCATCGAGTCCACCTATGGCGGGTCCGACGATATGCAACAGTCGAGGATGGACGCCGACCGCAAGTTCATAAGCGTCGTGAACGAGACCACGAGGCAGGGAGGCAAGGTTCTGGTTCCCGTTCTCAGCGTGGGCAGGGCCCAGGAACTGATGATCCTCATAGAGGAGAAGATGAGGCAGCGCATAATGGATAACGTTCCGGTCTACCTACACGGCATGATCTGGGCCGCCACGGCGATACACACGGCCTATCCCGAGTACCTCTGCAGGGACCTGAGGAACCGCATCCTTCACAACGGCGAGAACCCGTTCCTCTCCGAGATGTTCAGAAACGTCCAACCCGGCGAACTGGACAATGTGGTCGCGGGAGAGCCCTGCATCATCATGGCAACGTCCGGCATGATGATAGGCGGCCCCGTGATCGAGTACTTCAAGCGCCTCGCCCCTGACCCGAGAAACGCACTGGTCTTTGTCAGCTACCAGTCCGAAGGGTCCCTGGGACGCAGGGTGCAAAGGGGACTCAGGGAGGTACAGCTGACCGACGAGAACGAGAGGCTCAACGTCATCAAGGTGAACATGAAGGTCCTGACGATCGAGGGCTTCAGCGGCCACTCGGACAGAAGCCAGCTACTCCGCTACATAAGGAAAGCGTCGCCGAGGCCTCAGAAGATTCTGGTTCAGCACGGCGACAACAGCAAGTGCGATAACCTGGCAGGCTCGATATCACGGATGCTGAGGATCCCCTCAGTGGCGCCCGAGAATCTGGAGACCATTCGGTTCATCTAGAACCAGGCAAGCCACCGAGATACGGCCCCCATCCGGAAGGATCGACGACCTACGTGAGAGAGTGATATACAGGCCGCTGCCAGCTTGCTGCCTCGGGCACTACGCCTCGGTGACGCCCTTAACGATTCTCACAAAAGAGGGAACGACGAGCACAATGTCCTCAGAGACGGCAGCCATGTCCCCCTTTAACCCGGTGCACACACCCTTCAGCTGATCGACTATCCCCCTCGCGATCTCGGGGTCCTCTGACTGAAGCGAGGCGAGGTTGACCAGGAGTATGTTGCCCTCCTTGAGGAGGTCCGAGATCCGGTCCAGGTCCTCACCCGATGAGAGCTTGATGGGTTGTATCAGGATCTGCTGGTACCGAGTGAAAGACTCCTCGGTCATCAGATCCTCGTTGAACTCGGCCATTTCGACGTCTTCGCCCATTCCGATCCCTACCTGATCAGCAAATCTAAAGCGGTGCGGCTCGGTCAGTTACCCGGCATTTACCTTAAATATGTGATGGTGAGGTTTGAGGGCGGTGCAGATTGGGTGGGTGTTCTTGAAGGGTGGTGACCGAAAGATATTT
>CAYVLA010000231.1:0-3389 GCA_964452145.1 Hadarchaeota archaeon (SeqCode) | reverse complement strand
CCTCGACCAGAACCGCATCCCCCCTTGCCATGCCTCCACGGGTCATGGCGTCCACGAACCCGATGCCGGTCGGGATCTTCCTCCGCTTCGCCTCCACGACTCTGAGAAGCTCGTCCTTGGTGGGCACCCTTGTGAAGCGGAGCGAGTCGTCGACTATGATCGTCGGGACCTTTGTGACGTTGTACTTTCTGGCGATCCTCTTATCCCGGTCGACGTCGAATATCTGGAGGCTTATCCTGCCCGGGTTTTCCTTCCTGATCTCTTCAAGCAGGGCCTGGGCGTCGTCGCAGTAGGCGGCCACGTCGGCCCGGAAGAGGTAGACCTTGGTCATCGCCTGCTACCCGCTACACTATCTGGAGGTCGATCCCGTCAGACGAGATCTGGTAAGGATACTTGTTCACTGCGTGCTTGGTTCCCCTCATCTTGAGGACCATCATGTTCTTGGTCATCTTGGTCCCGGCCTCGGCGTAGGTCATCACGATGACTCCGCTGGCCACGAACTCCTCGACTCCGAACCTGCTCACCCCTTTCGTGAAGTCCGTGGTCTCGCTGACCAGGATCACGTTGCAGCCCAGCTCAAGCAGGAGGCTGTTGATCTCGTGGATCGCGTTCCTTATCTCGGCCAGGTCGCCGAAGTGGAAACTCAAGGCCGGAAGGGAGTCGATGACCACCCTCTTGATGGTGTTCTGGCTGATCATCTCGTAGAGCTTGTTGGCAAATGTCTCGACGGTGAACTCGGTCTGGATCGTGTACTTCTCCCTGCTGGGCAGGCGGGCCCTTGGGTTTGCCACGTCGAGTATGAAAAGGCTGCCCTCCTGCTCGAGCCCGGCAAGATCCCACCCAAATCGGGTCATCTCGCGCCTGACATCGCAGGGACGCTCCTCCAGGGCGACGTACAGGCCCTTCTCGCCCTTGCTTGCGCCGTGGACCAGCCACTGGATGGCCATGATGGTCTTCCCGGTCCCCGAGGGGCCGGTGACCAGGATGCTGGAGTTCGACGGGAACCCGCCCTCTATGAGCCCATCCAGCTTCTGTATCCCCGTTTCAATCCTTTCTATCTCCATTTGACCTCACTCGGCAAAGCCTTGGCCCCCTTGGGCCACAGTATTTATAAATAGCATTGCATAATCTATAAGCAAGATTGGTAGATATATCAATTCAGGTCGAACGGTTGAAGGCCGTGGTCGTATGGACGAGAGAGATAAAAGGATTTTGAAATGTTTGGATAGGGACGCCCGGATGAGCCTCACCGACATAAGCAAGGAGCTCAAGATACCGGTCACCACCATAAAGTTTCGAATCGAGAGGCTCATGGACGAGGGCGTGATAGAGCAGTTCACCACCCTGTTCAACCCCGATGTGCTGGGTTACCAGGTATTCGCGCTGATCACGCTTGAGACCGAGCGCTTCCTGGTCGACGAGATCGGGAAGAAGATGCTGGACGGGCTGACCAAGGTCCTGGCCAAGGAGCCGGCCGTGCAGTTCGCGGGCATCACCCAAGACGGCCAGGTTCGCATGGTATGCGTCTTCAAGAGCGTCAGCGACCTTCGCGGATTCATAGCCGAGCTCGAAGGCAGGTCGGGCGTGAAGAAGGCGAGCTACGAGGTGCTGGACAGGGTGGCCAAGGGAAGGGGGATCAGGGCCGCCATGTGAGAACGCCCGTGTCAGATGGCGCCCAGCATCAGAGCCATGAAGAGTTGGTTCTCACAATCACATGATGAGTGTCTTCCAGCTCGGATACGTCGACTTGCCGGGGAGGAAAGGTGGGCTCTACTCCTCTGGCTAGACCAGAGCTGCTACCAACAGTGTTAGCTGCATGCCCAGGAAACAGCCCATGACTTTCATGAGCAGCGGATCAAGAAGAGGCCGATCAAGGACCTTGCCCGATTCTCTCTGCTCTGCTCGGGAGTCCCTCCGGGACTCTGCGTATCTGCGGAGACCATAGCCTTCCGCAACGTATAGCAGGATTATCGCAGCAGCGAATAGCCAATTCAAATCGAATAGCATGATGAACAGGATCGGGAACACCGCCGTTGACAGCGCAACCACCGCAGTTACCTTCAGAGCTCTTTCAGGTCCGAGTACCAGGGGCAAAGTCATCGCCCCTCCTGCTGCATCGCCCTCCCCTTGCTCGATATCCTTCACGAAGCTCTGGAATGAGAAGAAGGCCCACAGCAACAGTCCTCCGAACACAGCCTTGCCATCCAAAGGTGCCCTGAATGCGACTCCGGCTAGGAATGCAAACAGCACTCCGAGGCCAAGCATCATGTTTGGCACGACTGGATACCGCCTCAGACGCACTGGTGGAACCGAGTATGCTATTCCAGTTACGGTGATCATCCCGACCATCATCCCTGCGATCCGGTTGACGGCAAACGCGATGGCTGGACCCATCGCCAGAAGCAGGGCTCCCAAGATCTGGGCCTGACGTATCGTGACTTTCCCCTGCGGCAACGACCGCTCAGGATGGCTGATTCTATCGATCTCGAGATCGCACACGTCGTTGATGACGTATACCCCCATAGCCGTACAGGCAATCGTCAACACAGGAAGGACGTCTGATAGCGAAAGACCCAAACCCCTTGAAGCTAGGAAGACGCCAAGAAGAGCCATCGATGCATACATATGACTGGGGATAAGCCTTTCGAATACCATATTGAATATCAGCGTCACAGACCCCAATCTGGCGGAAGCTGCTATCCCCATGGAATTTGGTAACGTAACCTGAGAATAAAAATCTTTCGTAAATCTAACATATTATCGGCCTACTGTAATTATTATAAATGCCTCTAACCTGTTTGCTTCCCCACAAGCAGAATGATGGCCGAAATTACGATATTGATACCTTGTGACGAGAACTTTTTCCTATCCCCGGTAATTTGTTTAGAATCAGAATGACAGCATAATCGATGGCCCAAGATCGGAAGAAAAACGCAACCTTGAAGCCAGTGGCGGCATGGAAAGACGTTTTTTGCGTTCTCGGCTGGCAAGCGGTTGCTGGCCGTGCACGACCGTAGGACTGGCTCGGAGAAGTCGTCAACCCTCACACAGACACCGGTCAAACGTTGCTTGGCGTCCTGCCCCCGATCGCCCAGGTACGGTCCACACAATCCGCCCACCGTCCGATTGGGCGTTCCGGCTGATCCGAGGCCGACCCCCAGAGTGAGTTTCCGTTTCACGCTTTTCTGGAGGATCGGGTGCCCCAAACCCAATACGGCGACGCCGCCCGCCGAGGTAGACAAACAAGCGTTCACCGGGCCCACAGACTGTGACATCTGGACGTGCGTGCGTATTTTGCGACTGTGTTATCCTGAAATTGTCTCGCCCCTTGTGTCTTTGCGGTTTTGGTTTGGGGCTCATTTTGATCATCATACCGAGTCATACAGCAG
>CAYVLA010000230.1:0-3446 GCA_964452145.1 Hadarchaeota archaeon (SeqCode) | reverse complement strand
GAGACTCCAGACGCTCAAGACGGAGGAAGAGTGGAGTTCCATATCAAGAGGAAGGGAAGAGAGAGCTGACCTTCTACGGCGGCACCAGCTCTCCGGAGCCCGGTGGCAGGTACTCCCGCTGGGTGGACACTTTCGTCCGGGACCCTTGGCTCAACCCACTGCTTGGCGAGCCTCCGGAGACGCTTCAAGAAGATCTCCCCCAGTCGGCGGACCCCCGATAAGCGGTCATCAAGGTAATCGTAGGATGCACCGCCTACCCTGTACCCCTACAACCGGTCCAAGGTTTCCTGCGGACGGGGATGGTGGCGTAGTGACGGGTCCTGTCCATTGAATGCGCCGTATCGATGCCCGTCGTGACATCATGCTCGCATCCGCCTAGATGGGCCTGAGGCTGGTGACCCGGACCTCCTTGTACAGCCTGCGCTGCACCATGACCGTCCACAGGATGAATCCGCAGAACAAAGCGGTTCCGGTGACCGCCAGCCACTCGATGGCGTAGACCCAGATCAGGGCCCGGTTCTTGAGCTCGACCGCCCGCCTCTCCAGCTCCTGAATCATGGGCTCGATGGGCTCGCATCCCTCCAGCATCTCCTCGTATCGGAGATCCAAGTACTGCTCATGGGCCCCCGACACGATCCTGTCCAGCTCCTCGATTCCGGACATGATGGTTCGCGTATCTGCCCCGAAGGCCTCGCTGAACTCCAGCACGTCCACCAGGATGGATCGTCTCTGGGCGATCTGGAGTATTCTGAATCTTGCCCGGTGGACGATCTCGACGTCCTGGGGCACCGGGCGGTAATCCAGGTATATCATCAGATTGCTGGCCAGGTCGTAGTGGTACTGCCACGGATTGAGGCCCTGAGAGAGCCGGTCGATCGCGCTTGTCAGCGCGAAGACCCTGGTTCGCTCGGCGACCTCCCAGGTCACCATCAACGGCTCCCCGACCCCCTGGTGGACCGCGCGGGCAAGCTGGCTGGCACCGGGCTTCGTGGTGACCAGGTTGTGGTCCCAGGTGTCCGGGCTGGCCAAAACAGGGTGCTTCATGTCCCAAGGTATGCTGGTCAGAAGCTCGTGCCCGGGGTCGTCCAGCACCAGCCGGCCGTAGAGGGTGCGTCCGTCCGGCACGACCTCGACCGGAAGCAGCTCGGCGACGGACGTCCCGCCCCACGATGTCTTCCCCTGGTAGCCGCCGAAGCCCTCCTGGGACCCGATCATAACCAGGCCCACGCCCGCCTCTCGCACGCTTCTCGCTATCATCTCAGTGTAAATCGTGCCGACGGCATCCTGGGTGGCGCAGAACAGCACCACCACGTCGAACCTGCTGACCAGGCTCTGCACGGTGCGCGGCATGTAGACCCTCATCATCCTGTGCACCTGATCGGTGCTCAGCGGACCCGACGCATGGACGTGCGCATCCACGAATGACATGTCGAAAAGGGGGTCGGGTATCATCAGGTAGAATGGTGGCGAAAGGGGCTCGCCCAGGTACAGCACCCCAATCCTTCCGTCGGGCACGCCGCAAGCGATCCCGAATCCCACCAATAAGACCATGACCCAGGCGTTGGCCAGAACCGGGATCGGCCCAACAGATCCCTGCTTCACCATGTACCAAGAACTCCGGACAGATCTTGGACCAAGCGAGGCTAATAATTGGCGTTGTTCTGCCTCTCAACATACCCAGTCTGCATCTCGACCGCGTCGGCCTTCGGGTCCCCCACCGGGTTGTGGACCCTGCCCCGGATCGGCATCGCTGTGATGGTGTGGCAGTGATGATTCACGATTGTCGTGAAAACCCGTCGACGTCCTGAGGGCAGTGATACAAGATGTGATGTCTGCTGGAGGCTCGAGGCTGCGCGGGCAGCGAGGCATCGGAACCGGCAGCGTTCGTCTGGGGGACGCAGTCCATGGCAGGTAAGGTAAACTCCCAGACAGGGGCATGCGCGATGCCTGGGGCCATGGTCCAGAGCTTCTGCGGATGTGAAAGGCCGACGATCCGCATCATCGATCTAGCCCCGCACAACCCGCAAAGCATCTGCTCGTAACTCCGCGGCCGGTCAGTTCAGTGCCGATCGGGAGCATTCCATTCCACCCGACAGATACGGACCTAAGCGATATCTGCCATGCGGCCGATATGTGGACAGACGCTTCGATCACCTGGAGAGATCGGGGAGATAGGGAGAGACGGTCTTGAGCCCGGACGCGGTAGAAGGCTTGATGCGCAGGCGGCCCCTGCTGGTATTGGTCCTGATATGCCTAGTCGGCCTGGGCCTGAGGCTTCTCGACCTCGGGGAGGAAAGTTACTGGCTCGACGAAGTCACCGCGATCAACAGGGCCTCCGGGGAGTTGTCCGGGATCCTGGACACCCGTTCCCCTGACCTCAATCCTCCGCTCTACTATATCATGCTCTATGGCTGGGTCAGGGCCATGGGTGCGTCGGAAGGGGCGACGCGCCTTCTGTCGGTGATCTTCGGTGTCATCTTGATCCCGGTTGTCTACCTCCTGGCATCCGCGCTGATGGGCGAGAAGGTCGGAATCATCTCGGCCCTCATGATCTCGCTGTCGCGATTCCACATCTGGTATGCCCAGGAGGCTAGGATGTATGCCCTCCTGTCACTCACGGTTCTTCTCTCGATCTACTTCTTCCAGCGCTTACAGACAAAGCCTACCCGGCGGAACGGGGCCCTCTACGTCATATTCACCGCGGCAATGATCTACACCCATGTCTACGCCTTCTTCATCGTGATCTTCCAGAACCTCTGGATCATGCTGACCTGCAGAGAGCGCCGCGGATGGCGGGGATGGGTTGCCCTCCAGGCGGTCGTCCTGCTCGCCTACCTGCCGTGGCTGTCGTCCCCGATCCACCACATGCTCAGACCCGAGGCCCGAAGCTGGATTCCGACACCCACTCTAAGCACGCTCTTCGACACCTTTGCAGCCTACCTCTCGGGAGGTGAGTGGAAGATCGTGTCCTATTCCGGCCTCGTCGTCGCGGGAGCATTCACCTTCAGAAAGCTCCGGGGCTCCTGGAACCCGATGGCCCCGGTGAAGTCGCTGCCAACGATGTCCTGGGAGGCCCGCCTCACCGATCCCAATGCCCACCTCTTTCTCCTAATCTGGGCGGCGTGCGCGGCGCTGATTCCCTTCATCATCTCAATCACCATTACCCCCATCATGGTCACCAGATACACCATCGCCGCATCCTTCCCCGTTGTCATCCTGGCGGCCGCCTCCATCCGATCCTTCGAATCAAGGTACTATGCCATCACGATAGCCCTACTCCTCATCGGCCTCTCGATCCAGCCCCTCCCCTCGTACTACGCAAACGATCAGAAGGAGCAGTGGAAGGAGGTCGTCGCCCTGCTCGAAAGGGAAGGGGAACCTGGAGAGCCCGTCCTCGTTAACCCGCCGGGATGGATCGAGCCCCTCCTACACTACTACGATGAGGA
>CAYVLA010000229.1:0-3517 GCA_964452145.1 Hadarchaeota archaeon (SeqCode) | reverse complement strand
ATTCTCCTTTGCCAGGCAGGCCTTCGCCGCGTGGAACATCGCATAGTAGGCCCTACTCACCGAGTCCTCATAGAAGCCGTCGTCGAGAAGGCTCTCCGCGGCTTGAAGGGATCTTCTGGCCTTCCTAAGATGGGCCTGAACTACCTCCTTTGGGGTAGAGCTGGATCCCAGTTTCGATCACTTCCTGAATGAAGGCACTTCCCTTCTCGGATGCCTCCTTTACCTCTCTTTCTGTGAACGTCTTGAGCGATATGTATCGTCCCAGCCGGTAGATGACCGGCATCAGGGCGCCGAGAAGCTTTCCCCTCCACTCGTGCCTGTCTCCGCCTTTCAGTACGACGAACAGGTCGATGTCGCTTCCCTCTCTGGGTTGTCCTCTTGCCACCGACCCAAAAAGAATCACCCGGGATATGGCGGGTCCTCCCTCCTCCAGAATCAGGGCTGTGGCGACGTCTCCAATTGCTTTGAGCTCCGCCCCCAGGACTTCTCTGCTCTCGGGACCCATTGCCCTTTTCCTCTCCACCAGGGAGCGAACGGCGTCCTTGAGGGCCTCGTTGCGACTTGAGTAGAGGCCGCCCTCCACGAGGTCATCGAGGGCCCTGGTAAGGGTCTTACTCATTCTGACGGGAACGACGGCATCGGGCATATACCAGAGTATTCGTCTAGTATATGCGCATTTAAATGGTTCTCTTGCGCTGCTGCCCTCCCAGGGCCGTCTTCCTGCATGCAGAGTCCCCGTGGCTTCTACCTGAGTGCTTTTGATCGTGGGGCCCCTTGGCTGACGGAATCCAGCTAGCTCGAAATCGCGGACGGGAGCCACGAGCGCGCTGCGGATCGTGGAGGGTGCCGGATCTGGTTGGGCCCACAACTGGTCAGCCATATAGCCCGGGTTCCACTAGGAGGTCCGATATGGTTTGCCCCCAGGGCCTTTGAAAAGACGCTTTCACGGCCGTCGTGAAACATCAAAGGATGGTTTGGGGTGAATGCTTGGAATCCCGGCCACCATCAAGGGCCAAGAAGCCGGGGGAAATCGCGTGCACTGGAGGAGGGAGGAGGACCGTGAGGGTCACCATGTTCGACGATAGCATCTTCGAGATGTCGTGCAACGAATGGGAGGAGGCCTTTCGGATCAAGTACGGCGACGAGGAACAAGCGGTGGAGGAGTTCAAAGAGGCGGTTGCCCGTCACTGGAGAAACCGCCCAATCCCCACCAAGCTCGGATGGGACCTGCCCTGGGCCGACGGGAGCCCGGATGAGGGGCTGGCAAGCGGGAGTATCTCGACCACGCTGACCTGGGAAGGGTGGCGATGTACCGCTCAATCCGCGCTTCCCTGATGGGCCTGCGGCTGAGCCGGATGGTGGCAAGAGTAATGTCCTGGCAATCAATTAGAAGGGCGAGCTTCTGGAGCACGGGGAAAAGAGGAGGAAACTACGTAGGTCGCCGCGAAAGGATTAGGATCGAAGTCCGATCGCGCCCCTGGGCAAGATGTGGGTCCAAGATGTCAAGGGAGGGAGGCTGGAAAGGGCAAGTCTCTCCTCGTCCAGGCCCTCGGCGAGTCGAGCAACTAGCCAGCGAGTTCGACGACATGGACTCTGCTCCTCCTGAAGGAACTGGTGGGGAGGGGGTTTCTGGTCGAGGTTGCGGGCATCTTTTGCAGGAGACTGGAGGAGATCGACTTGAAACCGAAGGAGGAGTCCTTCGGGAGATCGAAATCCTCCACCCCGCTTCGGCGGTATGTCCTGATGGGATTCTTACTGAGGAATCCCAGCGACATCGAGGCCCAGCTTCCGCGCAGCCTCAGCCAGCCTCTCCCAGGTTCCGTCAGAGATATGTATCCCTTCCCTCAGCCTCTGTTTCCTCGTGTTGAGCTCTGGCTCCCCAGGAATGATCACCCTGTCAATACCAGGAAGCGGAGGGGTCGACCTTATGTGATCGATCAACTCCTCCATCTCCCGCTCGAACTCGTCAAGGGGCCGGAAACTGGATATATCTAGGGCCATGACGAAGATCGAGTTCCCCTCTTTGCTTCTCTCGCTAGTCGCATACCCAGCCCCGGTCAGAATGCCTGCCATGATCTCGATGAAGAGGGCAAGGGAATAGCCCTTGTGTCCCCCGAAGGGCAGCAGGGCTCCTCCTCTCACATAGTCCTCGGGATCCGTCGTCGGATTGCCATCTACGTCGATGACCCATCCCTCCGGCATGCTCTCTCCCGCGTCCAGCTTCACCATGACCTTGCCCTCTGCAACGACGGAGGTGGCGAAGTCCATGAGGAAGGGCTCGTATCTTCCCGCCGGAACCCCCACCGAGATCGGCGCCGTGTTGAGCCTGCGGGCCCTGCCACCGTACGGCGCCACCTGCCCCTTCCTCGATCCCCCGGTCGACAGTATCATGCATATCATGCCCTGCCTTGCAGGGATCAGTGCATACTCGCCAAGGCGCCCCACGTGGTTGTTGTTGATGAGGGCCACGGTGCTCACGGAGTTGTGTCTGGCCATCCGGACGGCCAGTTCCGTGGCCCACCGGGCGTTGAACTGCCCAAATCCCCACTGGCCATCGACGGTCGCGGTGGCAGGAGTCTCCTTGACTATCCTGGGTTCTACCCCTGGCTTGATCATGCCCATGTCGATCGCTTCTAAGTACTGGGGGATGCGCAGCACTCCGTGGGAGTCATGACCTACGAGATTAGACTCGGCAAGGGACTCCGCGACTATCCGCGCTTGCTCTCGAGGAACTCCGGCGGCCTCGAAGATGGCCGTCCCGACATGCGTCAACTGATCCACGGAAAAGACCGGCATGGTATGGTGCCGGTACACGGATGACTTAACTCTTACCGGACGGCGGACAGCGCAGATCACCACGGGAGAGGCATCACCCTTGTTTCTTGGCCCCTGGATGGGCACCTTCCGCCATCCTCCAGGGAACAACACTTTACACCCGCGGCAGAGTGATCAGACCATGGGCAAGGCTCTGCACCGAAGGGCGTTGCTGCTGTCCTACTTCACGCTCCTCTACAACGTGGCCGAAGGCATCGTGTCGATTATCGCGGGGTCTCTGGCCGGCAGCATTGCCTTGATAGGGTTCGGCCTCGACAGCTTCGTGGAATCCCTGTCAGGCGGCGTGATGGTGTGGAGATTCAGGCGAGACGCAGACCTCCCGAGGGCCGAGGAGGAGAGAATTGAGAAGCAGGCGACATGGATAGTTGGCTACACTTTCCTGATCCTCGCTGCCTACGTACTCTATGAATCACTGGACACGCTCGTATCCAGAAAGGTACCGGAGCCAAGCGTTTGGGGAATACTAATCGCCGTCGCGTCCTTGGTAATAATGCCTGTACTGTTCTACGAGAAGTACCGAACAGGAAGATCGATCGGCTCCAGAAGCCTGGTCGCTGACTCCAAAGAAACATTGGCCTGCACCTTTCTCTCAGCGTCCCTGCTAATCGGCCTGGGTCTAAACTACCTCTACGGCCTCTGGCACGCGGACCCCATCGTCGGGCTCCTAATCGTCGCATTCCTC
>CAYVLA010000228.1:0-3593 GCA_964452145.1 Hadarchaeota archaeon (SeqCode) | reverse complement strand
GAGGGGAGGGTCTCGTTGCTGGGGGTTGCTCTCATCACTCTCAGCAGCATCTCGTACGCGTTCTACACCGTCTCTCTCAGACAGCTCATGCTTCGGGGCATCCATCCGATGGCCGTGTTTTCGGGCGTAACCCTTGCAGGCACCGTTCCCATTCTCATCTTCGCCGTCCTTCTGGAGGATGTCACCCCGCTATCAGCCCTGACGGCGCCAGAGATCGGCATAGTGCTCGCCCTTTCCCTTGTGCCAACGCTGTTGGCATATGGCTGCTACGTCGTCGCCCTTGGTCGCATGGAGGCCTCAAGGGCCGGGGCATTCATCTTCCTGGTTCCCGTGTTCTCTCTACTCCTCGGGGTGCTATGCCTTGGTGACGAATTGGCTTGGGCCCAGCTTGCAAGCTCCGGTCTGATCGTAGTCGGCGTGGCGGTTGCTGAGTCCGATCGGTCGAGAAAGAGCATATGTCGCATGAAAGGGTTCGAAACCTTGGGCAAGATTTAAGAAGAAACATGGCCGATCGCTCGATCTACCGGTGTTCGTGTTGAAGATCGACTCCTCGAGCGTGATGATGGCATCCCAGATGGAGGGACAGGGCGATGTCCTCATGCTTCGAGCCTACAAGGAGAACATGGATGCCAGGTCGAGAGTGGACTGCCTCAAGCAGGCAGCTGTTTGCTACAACGAGAGCTGCTCCATATACCAGAAGGCCTCGATGCGCATGTTCTCCAAGGCTATGAAGAAGAAGACCAGCGATGCAATAGAGGCCCTGGAATTTGAGACCAGGCACCGAGGCGCGGAGAACCCCAAACTCAGGGAGGTCGTGGGCCGGCTGGTCCGGAACAAGGATTTCAGGGCTCGCCTAGGCGTCAAGCCCAAGTCGGGATAGTCTGGTCGGTGATCTGGGCCACCGTCACCTCACCCGTCGTCGTGCGGGCGATGATCTTGGTGACGAATTTCTTGCTCTTGAAGTCCTTCGTCCGGGCGTACACGTACCCGCTCGTCTGCTTCGTGAAGGCGACGTCGGTGAGGTTGACGTATATGGATCCACCTATGCTGTTCGCCTGGATCTGGTAGTCGACCAGCTTCGAGAAGTTGAGATAGGTTTCGATCCGGCCGTCGAAGCTCTCGATCGAGCAATCGGTCTGCTGGCCGAGGGAGACAATGCGGATGTTCCCCCGTATGGTCTGAAGCTTGACCTTGCCTGCGCTCAACTGTAGGTCAATCGGTCCGTTGTCGAGATACATCTCGCAGTACGACGCAACGAGGCTGGTCGCTCGGATGGATCCTGACTTGAGCCAGGCCGCGACCCTGCCGCACTGCAGCCCCGCGAGATCGACCGAGGCGTCCGTGGCTCTGATGACAAGATCCACGGTGACGTTGGCCGGCACGAAGACGAGCAGGACGGGACGCAGCCTCCTCTGGAGCCTGCGCGGCCCAGTCAGGTGGATCGAGATATCGCCTCCGATGGTGTTGATACGGAGTCTGCATCGCGTAAGCAGGCGTTCCGCTCCTCTCTCGCTGAGGCCTCTCGCCGTGGTGTTGGCGAGTATCCTGTATGTAGACGAGTTCGTTCGCTGGAAGATCAGCTGGGCGTTCACCATGTCCACACTGATTACGACGCCTTGGCGGGAAAGCGTCCCCTCGGTCAGGTTAAAGATGGTGGCCTGCCGGCCCGATACGACCGACAACAGCGAGACCGGGATGGGCAGTGAGAAGACGATGAGGGAGGCAACGATGAGGGTCGCGAGGGCAGAGAGGAATCCCGCCCCGAACCGGGGGACTCTGCCGGAGTGCATCGACAAGAGGGATGCACCCAGGAACACGAGGCCACAGACGATCATGAGCGAGGCCTTCGACAAATCGGTGGCCAGGGCGAAATCGTATAGAGTCATCACGACCAGAAAAACCGGGACGGCTATAGCGATGGGTCGAAGATCCAGTTTCATGGCGGAGACCTTCTGGTTCTCTCTCTGACCATGCTGATCCCCACCACCTCGACTCCAAAGGACATGCAGAAGAGGGCGACGAAGAGGGCGGGGGTAAACCTCAAGATCTGACCTGCATCCAGCAGCCAGATCGTCCCCAGGGTCAGGACGAACGAGGCCCGGATGAGGTATCTGCCCCTGTCACGGGGAGCCACGGGCCTCCCCTCCTCTGCTCACACCGAAGGCTATGAGCAGCGAACCCACGAGCAGGAAGGCTATCTGCCACCCGAAGTCAGGAATGTATGCCCTGATGAGGTAGTAAAGGCCAAAACCGAACAACGTTATCCCGACCATGATCGAACCCGTTTCCTTCTCGTCCCTCGTGGGCCGTAGCGGGAGAGGTCCCCTGAGGGATCTCGCATAGATGGTTATTACGAGGATGCCCAACAGTATGAAGCATACCACGTGGAAGAAGCCAGCGAGAACTAGCAGAAGAACGAGGACGGCCCTGTTCTTCAGATTCCTCTCGAGGACCTCGCCCAACTCGTTCATGAAGCTGGTTAATCCCATTCGGTGATCAGCACCGCATGCGCAGGGGTTCTGAGTGATGCTGTCTGGAATGACCTATAAAGTTTTTCGGATAGGGGGGGAAGGCATGGAGCAGGGCAGGGTTCGCCAGATGTGATCCTGCGATCGTATGATGAGACCACGGACAGTGGTTGCCATTTCACCGTCCATGCAATCAGCGGCGCGGTACATCACCTCTGCACATGCAGAACTCTGAGATGGGAAGGCTGCTGGGAACGGTCATCTCCTCTTGCTGGCCATCGCCATTATCCGATCACTCACGTCCTCGGCCGTATCGGAGATGTCGCCCATTTTCTCTACAAGTTCGTTCAGCAGGATCTTGTCATAGCCATCTACGTTCATGGCATACAGGCTGCGACGTAGATCAAACTCCTTCGCGTCAATTGTCTCCTCCAGCCTTTCGACCTTCCGTGCCATCTCGGCTGTTTTTCCACGGTCCTCGATGCACACGGAAACGCATTGGTGAAGGGTGTCTACGCACCGTATCGTAATCTCCAACATCTCGCGCATCCGTTCTTGAACCGCTTCAGGTATCTTGATGCGGGTCAGCATTAGTAGATTCACCACGGCCATTGCCTTGTCGGCGACCTTGTCGATGATCTCTGCGAGGTCGAGGTAGTCCTCCCTATGGATGGGCATGAAGGCGCCCGAGTAGATTGCCAGTTCCACCTGCCTTCTGAGCTCGTCTGCCTCGGTCTCAATTCCCTTCATTTCCCTAGCTTCCGTATTGAAGGCCTCCACATCTCCCTTCAGGTAGATGTCATAGGCCCTCGTCAGCCGCTGGCAGCACTTGGCCACCAACGCCATATGGCTAAGGATCGCCTCCATTGCTTTCCTCTCTTTGCCACCGACCAACTTACCACATCCTCACTTTGGGATCACATCCCAATGTATATGTTATCGACGTTCAACCCAGCAGCTTCATTATGAGATAGGAAACGATCATCGTCCCAAGGGGGACGATGGCCCAGAAGGCGAAGATCTTCGAGATCTGACTTCGATTCACGGTCCCGGCTCCTCGAGCCATCCCAATCCCAAGCGCAGATGCGACGATGGCCTGAGAACTGGAGACAGGAATGCCGAGCA
>CAYVLA010000227.1:0-3597 GCA_964452145.1 Hadarchaeota archaeon (SeqCode) | reverse complement strand
CAGACCAGGGCCGTGAACGTCACCGACAGCCACTCCACAAGATAGACCCACATCAGGGCGCGGTCCTTCAGCTTCAATGCCTCCTCCTGAAGCTCCTCCAGCATCGAAAAGATCAGCTCGTTGGTCTCCAGCATATCCTCGTACCTAAGGTCGATGTACTGCTCGTTCGCCCGCGCCATGACCTCATCCACCTCGGCGAACCTGGACCTTATCGCGCCTGTGTTCGCCCCGAAGGACTCGCTGAACTCCAGTATGTCCATCACGTACGACCACGGACTCGGCTTGGCCATGCCACGTCAATTAGTCGGGCATGAAGAATCGTATGGGTCAAGGTGCAAAGCGGAAGGAGTAGAGATGGGCATCTCTGAGCCTGACGCGAAGCCTTGTGGGTTCCCCCGCCAGCCTGTTCAGGCTCTTGCCACCCTTCCAGGTGACAGTTCCCTCTATCTTATCCCCGAAGATCACGGGGCAATCCGATAGCCTGAATCCGTCGATCGGATCACCGTTCTCGCGCTGCAATTCGACCTGGATTCCCCCACCTCCACTGGTGCTATAATTGAGTTCGAGCTTATTCCCCCCGAAGACCAGAGGTGATGTGGTGAACTCCCCCCAACCGACGTAGGGGCCCTCAACCGACACGAATCCATCCGTCCGAAGAGTGCAGCGGCGAAAACGGCTTTCCGGAGACCGAAGAAGCTCGGAGTAATACATTGACATCTCAGCTGGACCTGTGGGCACGACGCCGATCCCCATTATTGGATTGCGGTCGACCCAGTTTCGCTCGTCGAGACCACTGGGATACCTAGGTTGTCCTGATGGGGTGAGAGACAGGTGGAGGCCAGGTTCTGTCTCTTGGTGAATCAGGAATGCCTCAAGTCCAAGTGCGCGTCGTGGTTCGCCGAGACGGAATGCGCTGACGATCAGCCAGCCCACTACCCCACATGTGAGATCGTTCACGAGCGCAGGGTCACGCACAATGCACGTTAGCTGACATGTGACTTGTCATGAGGAAGAAGACGTCCAATCTATTATCCGCGCGCTTTCTCCTTCGTGTTTCCGTCCACTGTCCGCGGTCAGCGAATGCCAAGCTCAGCCTCGAAGTCGTAGAGCGCCTTCTTGCGCCTGAACAGCTCGTTGACCTTCTCTACCTCTATCAGGCCCAGCTTGCCGCGTATCTCGTGGAACGTCCCGGACAGAAGCAGATCGGCCTTTGATGCATCCCTCCCGGTCACGACAAGGAAGATGTTGCTGTTCCACAGATCGTGGGCGTGCTTGAGCCTCCCGATGGCGTGCTGCAGATCCCCGCCCACCTGCACCTCGAAGACGTACGTGGGCGCGCCCCTCTCGACCCTTCTCCAAACCACGTCCAGCTGGCCGCCGTCCATCCTGTACTCGGTCTCGGCGATCATCCTCTGGAGGCGGCCGATCTCCACCAGCTTGCGCTTGATCTCCTCGTGAAGGGATGGACCCTCCCCTTGCTCGGGCCCCTTGACTCCAAACGGCTCGATGACCGCCTGCGCCGACTCGGGCGGAATGCTCTGAAAGCCGCCGCGAACCATCAGACTGCCGGCAGCCACCCTTCTGGTCGCCCACTCGCCCCGCGGCAGGCAGTAGATCACGTCAAACTCAAACCTGCTGGGCCAGACCACCCTGCCCTCCCGGATCTCCTGCGGCCAGAGCGGCTCGTGCTGCTTGAACTTGGTGCGCACCATCCCGTAACCGATCACACCGGAAACGGGGCGGGTTGCATAGAACAGGACGTGATCGCCCGTGGAGAGCTCCTGCCAGATGGCCTCCTGACGCGAGGTTGCCTTGAGCCCCCAGATGCTGCCGTGATCAAAGGCGATCTCCCAATGGTCGGGCCTGCCCACCGCCAGCCACCACTTCGACACCGACGGCACCTGGCCCTGTCTCTGGGCAGAGCGGTATAAATGTGAGGGCATAGCGAACCAGTGTGCTGTTACGGAAATGCATGGGTTTAATGGTGCGGACGCCTCTAGAAGAGAAAGGTATACGACTCGAAGACGAAGAGGATGGCGTTCTTCCCAAGGTGGGATAAGCCGGCATCTGTTAGTAACAGCACACTAGCCAGGGAGATGCATAGGAGGCATTCCGATGCAGAGGCCGAAGGAAGGCTTTCGTAGCCTTCGCCTTGTTGAAGCTTTCGGAAGGCTCTGGGCTTAGGTGAGGCGCGATGGGCTCGAATATGTATCGTCTTTCAGCCGGGCAGTGGAATCCGTTCCAGGGATGCAGCTATCACTGCTCCTACTGCAAACCCAGCTTCCAGGCCCAGGCAAAGCGCCAAGGGAAGAGATGCCTTGACTGCTACAGCTACAGGCCTCATGTCCATCCGGAGAGGCTTGAACAACGGCTGCCCAGAACTGGCTACATGCAGTTCATATTCACCGTTGCCAGCGGGGATGTCTCCTTCTGCCAACCTGACTACTTCGAGCGAATCCTTGAAAGGATCGGCAGGGAGGAGGACCGCACATTCCTGATCCAGTCCAAGAACCCTGGGTACTTCCAGAAGTTCGCTTTCCCGGACAACGTAATGCTGGGGACGACGATCGAAACCAACAGAGACACCCTGGGCAAGAAGGCCTCGGACGCACCCGTGCCGAGCAAGAGACTCCGCGACTTCGCCAGCGTGGATCACCAGACCAAGATGGTCACGATAGAGCCGGTCATGGACTTCGACCCGCCGGTCATGCGCAAATGGATGGCCGCCCTGAGGCCCGCCACGATATGGCTGGGCTACGATTCCAAGAACTCCGGCCTGGTCGAGCCGGACGAAGGCAAGTTCAGGAAACTCCACTGGGACCTTGCCGAGGCGGGATTCACGGTGATCCTGAAGAAGGGACCGAGAAAGGCAGCTGGCGGCGGATCATGATACATGATGCTGTCAGGGACCCGCTCGGGACCAGCCCAACCGACGCAGACTGACAGGCCGACCCCAGCCGATACAGCATCGGTAGAGACTCACATATTACAGGTAGGCAGCAGGCCCGAGGGCCCCGGGGTCTAACGCCGCCGCCTACCAGTCTGTTCTACATCAATCCCTAGCGCGGCTGGCACATATAAGAGTTCCCACACGCACACGCCCGCGCCGACTTCCAGCCGACCTCCTCAGCCTAGTGACCTTCCAACCGATGCTGATCTCAGGGCGGACCGGTTGACCTGCCGTGTCCCCACGCCAGGTTCTCATCAATCATTTCACCAGCGTGAAGGATGAGTACCTTAATAACTCCGGAATAGCGCATACAGGTGATGCCGACATTCGGCCTGACGGCCGTGATCAGGAAGGGAGAGAAGCAGTACGTCGCCCTTTGCCCCGAGCTGGACGTCGTCAGCCAGGGCCCCACGATCGAGGAAGCCATGGGGAACCTCAAGGAGGCCGCAGAACTCTACTTGGAGGAGATGGGGCCGCCTGAGAGCATTGGCTCAGGCGAGATACTCGTAACGCGTTTTGAGGTAGTCTCCGATGCCAAAGCTCCCAGTTCTCTCAGGCCGTGAACTGGTCAAGGCACTGGCCAGGGCGGGATTCGAGCCCAGGAGGAGAAAGGGAAGTCACGTCATCCTTGTGAGAGAAACCAGAGA
>CAYVLA010000226.1:0-3621 GCA_964452145.1 Hadarchaeota archaeon (SeqCode) | reverse complement strand
AGCGCGAGGAGGTAACCGGCGAGGTCGAGCGAAGGGTTGTCGCGCAGATCCTGTCCCTCATGGACGGCCTCAAGAGCAGGGGGAGGGTGATCGTCATAGGAGCGACGAACAGGGAGAACGCCCTCGATCCTGCCATAAGGAGGCCGGGAAGGTTTGACAGGGAGATCGAGATCGGGGTCCCCGACCGGCAAGGGAGGAAGGAGATCCTCCAGATCCACACCCGAGGGATGCCCCTCACCGAGGACGTCGACCTCAGCGACCTTGCGGAGAGAACCCATGGGTTCGTGGGGGCCGATCTTGGAGCTTTGTGCAAGGAGGCTGCGATGAGCGCTCTGCGCAGGGTACTTCCCGAGATAAACCTCGAGCAAGAGATGATACCGCCCGAGGTTCTGGACAAGCTGGTGGTCACGAAGGAGGACTTCGAAGCATCCCTCAAGGCGGTGGAGCCATCGGCCCTGAGGGAGGTGTTGATCGAGATACCCCGGGTTTCGTGGGACGACATAGGCGGCATGTCCGAAATCAAGCGAGACCTGCGAGAGGCCATCGAATGGCCGCTGAAGTATCCGGAGACCTTCAAGAGGATGGGCATAACCCCGCCCAAGGGGATACTTCTCTACGGCCCGCCCGGGACCGGCAAGACGCTGGTGGCCAAGGCCGTTGCCAGCGAAAGCGCGGCCAACTTCATATCCATAAAGGGCCCCTCGATCCTGTCCAAATGGGTGGGGGAGTCCGAGAAGGCCATCAGGGAGACCTTCAGAAAGGCCAGGCAGGCCGCTCCTTCGATAGTCTTCCTGGACGAGCTGGACGCAATATGCCCGAGGAGGGGGATGTCCGCTGATTCCCACGTCAGCGAGAGGATGGTAACCCAGCTCCTCACGGAGCTGGATGGCCTTGAGGAGCTGAAGGATGTCGTGGTCATAGCAGCGACGAACAGGCCGGACATCATCGACACCGCCCTCATCAGGCCGGGCAGGATCGACAGGCAGCTTCTCATATGTTCCCCGGACGCGGGCGAGAGAGAGGAGATACTGCGCATCCACACGAAAGGAATGCCGTTGGCTGGCGACGTCGACATAAAGGATATCGCCAGGAGAACGGACGGCTACGTCGGCTCCGACCTCGCCAGCGTGTGTAGGGAGGCAGCGATGCTGGCGCTCCGGGAGGACATGCAGGCCAAAGTCGTGCGGAGGACCCACTTCGAGGAGGCGTTCAAGAAAACGGGCCCAAGCGTGACCGAGGACATCATGAACATGTACAGGAGGATCGGAGGCAACTTAGGCAAGCAGTACTCCCGCGAGATCACGGAGTACACCAGGTAGGGGGCAGAATCCGAACCGCGAAAGAGGCCAGGGGAACCCGACAGTTGTGGCTGTGGACTACTCTGGCTCCATGATCCGGATTGCCCAAGCGAGAACGCCAGCCGGACTGTCCATCGAATACCATCATGCGGACTGTGAGGATCTCGACTTCCTTCCCGACGAGTCCTTTGACCTGATCGTCTCCAACATGGTTATGCAAGATCTGGCCGATTTGCGGTCCGCGCTCAGCGAGATGCACCGTCTTCTCAGGCCCAGCGGATGGTTCATCCTCTCCATCTCACACCCATGTTTCGTCACGCCTTCAGCCGGGTGGACGAGGGACAAGGATGGGAAGAAGCTGCACTGGGCTGTCGACAGATACTTCGAGGAGGGCCCTCACGAGCAGAACTGGCCTCCCGGGGTGGAGGAGGGGCTTGTATGGTTCCACAGAACACTGACAACTTACTTCCGGGCTCTGAAGGAGTCCGGTTTTGTCATGGAGGACTTGGTCGAACCGATTCCCGCGCCGGACGGGCTTGAGAGATTCCCTGAGTTCAGAGACGATGTGCGCATGTGTCACTTCCTGGTCTTGAAGCTAGGGAAGACCTACCCTGTCACCTTGCGGGACCGCATGATCACAACTGATCATCGTTGGGGTGCTGCATCTATTGTCCGTGCTGTAGGCGGTTCACGTATCGTTTGATCCGCCGGATTGTTGTAATCTGATGAACCTTCCTGGTGTCCTCTGTTGTTTTGAAATCCCGCAGCATCCAGAACACATGGTCAGCGACCTCTACCAGTGATTGTCTGGCTTCGTAGCACTCGTACAACTCAATGAAGCGGAGGATCTGCTGTTTGATATCCACTGGTTGTTGAGTAAAGACCCAGGGGCAGTGCTGTGCTTCCCTGCCGATCATGACCAGATCGCATCCGGTCTTCTGCAACAACGCAAGACCATCCGTATAACTCGTGACGTCACCGTTTGCGATGACCGGGATATGGAGTTTCTCTCTTACCTGTTTCATTATGGTCCAGTTGACCTTCCCTGCATATCCTTGGCCCGCTGTTCTCCCATGTATGCAGACCGCCTGAGCACCAGCGTCTTCTATCAGCTGTGAGACTTTCACACCATTGATACTATGGCTATCCCAGCCGATACGGATCTTCGCAGTCACGGGTCTCGCGGTTGCCTCCGCCATAGCCCTCAAAATGCTTTCGAGTTTTGGAATGTCCTTTGACAGCGATGCACCGCATCCTTTCCGGAGGTAGTCTTCCTCGATACAGCCAACATTAAGATCGATGATGTCTGCATACTCTTCAACTGCGTGCACTGCTCTGACAAGAACACTTCTTTCACCACCGATGAGTTGCACGGTCACCGGTCGTTCCCCATCCTGGATGTTGAGGAATTGTTTTGCCTCTGTTGACGTTTTTCCGCTAATGAGCTCTGCATCGATCATCTGGGTGTAGATCAAACCAGCACCGTTCTCTTTGCACAGCATGCGAAACGCGGCACAGCTGATGCCAGCCAAGGGTGCAAGTGCAAAACGATTCGGTATCTCGACAGTTCCGATCTTCATAGGAGACAACAACAACGAGTCTTTTTGATTGTAGTGTATACAGAGATCTACAAGGACCTGGGCAAGACCTGTCTCGGCCCGGGCCTGGCCAAGGGCAAGATTGTGGGGGATAGATGGGACACTGATAGAGTCCGGCATCTCGCCCCACCGATCCAGACAGGACTACCAAAGGGTGGGCGCAGACATCTACACCCGGGGAGGGGTGGTGAAGGGCGTAGGCCACCTTTTGCTGGACGTGGTCGACCTGGAGCTGGGCCAGCCGCTCTACTCCCATCTTGAGACGGGCAGCAGGCATGAAGGACCCCTCGGCCTGGCCGTGATCGACGGATACCGTGACTGGTACGGCCATTACCCAGAGGCGGTTGTGGTGGACAAGGCATATGACAGCGAGGACTTCACCCAGGGACTCCTGGACAGAAGTGTGGAGCCCTATGCCCAAGCCAGGGACTATGGCCAGGACGGCTTGATCAGGCTCGGTCAGCACTGGAACCTGAGGACCAGACACCTCTCAGGCGTACAGATCCATCCAGGGTTCTTGACCAGGATAGTGAGCCTGCGCACAGAATCGGAGAGAAACAACTCGCGCAAGAAGACAGGTTACGGCAGGCGTAGGATGACCAACCAAGGAAGAAGAGAGGCCGTGTTCTACACCGCCGTAACCAGCATAACCAGCCTGCTGACCGCTGTGTGTGCTTATCACTGTGCAAGACCAGACCTAGTCTGCTCACCTGTGGCCTTCTCCA
>CAYVLA010000225.1:0-3710 GCA_964452145.1 Hadarchaeota archaeon (SeqCode) | reverse complement strand
TGTGATGGTCGTGGACGATCGGCGAAGTGGAGAGGATGAAGGAATCTGTCTGTCCAACTTCATGGCGCACGAAGATCGGGAGACATCCGAAATCGTCCTTCACATGACTAGGATGTTCACCCGGGGCATGGATGACTGGACCAGCGATGCGTACATCTACCGAATCGCGCCGAAAGGAGGCGACACATCGTGAGACCCTTGGACTACGGTCGATCCTATATCTGCCACTCGGCAAGTTTCAACGCCGTAAGATTCTGGGTAGAGAGCCGAACCCGGATCGTCGATGTAAAACTGGGGACGCATTTCGACTTCCATCAGTGCGGATCGTGCAAAAGCGAGCACACCTTCGCGGAGGCGAATCTGTTTCACGATGACAACTACGATTTCCTCCCGGTTTTCGGAGTCGAGGATCTCTTGATATTCCGAAGGCCGTCGAGGTTAGGCGATCGATATCGCGAAGTCACCAAGTGCGCGAAGGTCTGGGGCCATCCCTTGCGACTCAGGGAAGCATCGAAGCTCAGAAAATTGGCAGATTGGGACGAGATGCTCGAGGCGGCCTCGAACGGAATGCCGATGGTCGGCCAGACTGAGATCTGGAACCACGATACGGGATTACGTGCGGTGATGGAGTATCCTGTGAAGACGCTGAATCTGAGCCTGGAGAAGAGGATGTACCAGGTCGACACCGGCCCTCTGGCCTTTCCGGATCTGACGATACGTCATGACCCCCTGATCGCATGCCTGAATCTTGCCTTCGTAGCCTTCAATCGCCCGGACGTGGCGGATTTCGTGGAGGAGCAGCCAACAGGGGTCATGGAAGGTGGGCGCGAAATCTGCAAAGTCTATCACTATTCCGGGCCCTTCAGCCTTCCTTCCGTCAACCGTCTCTTCGCTCTTCAGGTGCCAAGCTGAGGTGACAGGACCCCTCGCCGAGGATCTCAGGGAGGGGGCTTGAGGATGGGCCAACACCTCAACAAGTCTGAGCGGGAATGTGACCCCCCAGACGTGGTCTCCTCGCCCTCCCTAGCCTCCGTGAAGCCAGTGCATCACATTGATGCAGCTTGCGGCATTCTCCGCCCGCTGAAATATAAAGGTTTTGTAATATCAATAGATGACTACCTAACCACCGAGGACCGGCACAGAAGGTAGAGTTAAAGGCCGGCAAATCGGATCTGCACTTGCGGTCAGGAGGATCGAGTTGCCAGACTGGGATCAGCTGCTCAGAAGAAAGGAGTACCGGTGGACAGACCCACACCCCAGCGTGGTGAGGCTCGCAGGTGATCTGAGGCGCAGAGGGTGTTCCAGGATACTTGATCTGGGCTGTGGGGCAGGCAGGCACGCAGCCTATCTCTCCCGTCGTGGCTTCACCGTCATCGGGGTCGACACAGCGGTTAGTGGCCTGACCCATGCTGCCGGATGGCTTGCCGGCGAGGGACTGGCGTTCAACCTTGCCAAAGCGGACATGACCGCGTTGCCGGCAAGAAGCGGCATCTTCGACTGCGTCGTATCGATCTACGTTCTTCACCACAACACGATCGATAGAATACGGAGGGCTTTCTCAGAGATAGAGAGGCTCCTTGTGGAGGGAGGCATGTTCCTGGCCATTATTCAATCCAGGGATGACTGGAAGTACGGAAGGGGCGAGCGCCTCGAGCCGAACACCTACGTTCCGGACGTGGGCGACGAGGCCGGCGTCCCACATCACTTCTTCGATGAATCTGAGCTCACAGGACTCCTTGACGGTTTTCGAATCATCAGGATGGATCTTGAGAGGACCGATGCCCCGTTGCCCGATGGCTCCATCATTCCCCACAGGCACTGGGACCTTCTCGCAGAGAAACGATGATCGCGGCGGCAGTTCCCCTTCAGAGGCCACTCCAGGCATTCGATCAGCATCAAGAGCAGAGCAGCGACATCAATTTAAGGCGGATGAAGGTTCAGCCATGATCATGGCGGAAGATAGCGTCAGGCTGGGCCGGACTTCCCTCATGGTCAGCCCGGTGTGCTTTGGTTGCTGGCAGATGGGGCAAACCTACTGGGGCAAGGTTTCGGAGGACGACCTCAAGGCATCCGTCGCAAAGGCATTGGACCTCGGCGTCAACTTCTTCGACACGGCGGACGCGTACGGAAACGGCACTGCTGAGAGAATCCTCGGCGAGGCTCTGGCGGGCCATGACCGGGACTCATTCGTCGTGGCGACTAAGGTTTACCACCACTGGTACGATGATGGGTGGAGGCATCCGGACCTGTCCTATGAGTACATTCTCTGGGAGTGTGACCGATCCTTGGAGAGACTGGGCCTGGACTATATCGATCTCTACCAGGCACACTCCTTCGATGTGTTCACCCATCCGGCAGAGACGGCACGGGCCTTTCAGAGGCTCAAGGAGGAGGGGAAGATAAGATGCGCGGGGTGCAGCAACTACAATTCCGAGCAGATCAGACTGGCTCTGCGCTTTGGCCGGATGGATACTCTGCAGCCAAGGTACAACCTTCTCCAGAGGGAGGCCGAGGACACGGTTCTTCCCGTCTGCCTGTCGGAGGGCATGGGAGTGCTGACCTACTCATCGCTGGCCATGGGGCTGCTGACTGGGAAGTTCACCGGAGAGGAGACCTTCGCGGATGTGCGGGCCAGCAACCCTCTCTTCCAAGGGGAGGCTTTCCGACGCAATGCCGAGAAGGTGCGCAAGCTCGAGCCCATGGCCAAGGAGCTTGGGGTCACGATCACCCAACTCTCCATCATGGCCACCGTGGCTCACCCCGCGGTCACGTGCGCGATCGTTGGGATCAAGCGACCCGAACAGATCGAGGAGGCGGCGGGGGCCATTGGCAAGGGCCTCTCTAGGCAGGAGTACTACAGGGTCCGCGACGCCCTGGCGTAGAAACCCATGCCAACCTGCCCTGAAATCCGCAAGGCCGGTGAGCGCCGATACTCCCGTGTGACGAACGCCGAAGGCCCGGACTCGTCATCATTAACGCGAAAGACGCCCCTAACTCCTAACGACACCTATTTAGAGAGGGCGGTCAGGAGCCCCGACCTTTGGCCCGCATTCGACGCTCTCGCAGGCCTTTCCGCTGCGATGTGCCTACTTCTTCTTGGCCTTCTTGGCCCTTGCCTTTGGCTTGGGCTTCTTGCCGATGCTCTTCATGGGTTGCCCGCAGCACACAATATCACATTCGGCGCAGCCGCATATCTCATCGACTACGCACACAACGCCACACAGCTCACATTTGTACCTGTCGCCCTTGGCAGCCACCTTTCAAGCCTCGGGTGGGGTATGCCTGAGGCGTTGAAATATCATTCGGTCTTTGTCCGTCTTTGACCATTTATTGGCTCTTTCGTGAACGCCTTGACGTAGTTGTAGGCCAACTCTGGCTGCCAGGTCACCGCTTTGCGTCCCAACTGGCCGCGACATCCTCACCCTCACGATCACCCTCACGATCACCCTCACGATCACCCTCACGATCACCCTCACGATCACCATACTCATCCGGGCTTCAAAGCTTCTCTTCATCCCCCTCCTCCTGAGACTTATCCGAACCGGTGATGGTGACGGTGATTGTGACCAAGGACATAGTGGCAGCTATCGTGGAGAGAGCCCTGCACCGAGAAAGGCACCGTACCCCGGCATTGTTTGTAGGCGATCGTGGGGTGGGTCAGGATCGCTCCGGTCGATTGCCCGGTTGGTGCGGAAACCTGTCGAAGGAGC
>CAYVLA010000224.1:0-3731 GCA_964452145.1 Hadarchaeota archaeon (SeqCode) | reverse complement strand
CTCTGATTCGTCCTTATTCTGTAAGAGGAGTCAAGGGCTCGTGGAGCAAGCCAACTATCGCATGCGGCAGATCTGCTCCCTGGCCCAGATCTGGATTCTATCTAGGTTTCAAACAGCAGCTCGATCATGATTCCCGCAAGGGCGTCGGTCGGGCCCCTCTTTTTTGACACGGGATCGCTCTCATCCAACCGAAGGTTCGGCCTGGAAGGCAGAGAATCGAAGTAGTCATGGAACTCATCCCGTCACGTATCTGTTCTGTATGTCTGGGCTCTTCTCGCGGTTTCCGTATGCCGCGCCTTGTCGAGAGGTTCCGGAGGAGATTGGGCAAGTCCCAGATCTGCCATCAACTTGCCGCTAAGGTGCAACTACGACCCGAACGCGGGGGCATGGAAGGCAAGGTGCTCTGGATAGATAATGAGACAACCTTCTACCCGTAGAGGATCCACGAGATGGCTATGAGCCTGGGCCTCGAACCGGAGAAGTCGAGAACGGAAAGCCACTGAAAGGCCACTGCAGCATGTGCCCAAGAATATCAATACCAACACCCCAAGAACCAGGACTCATGGACCCAACCCCAAAAGGCATAGATCCCTGCGGGCCCATTTACCGCACCGACCGGACTCCCCTCCGATCCGCCTTCATTCCACGCGTCAAGAACAAGACTGCGATCTGCATGACCCAGCTCGACCAGCCGAACCGCACCACCACCCAATTCGTCCCAATCCGACACCGCCGTATACGTCTGGATCGCACAGGTCATCGCCTGCCTCATACCCCGGGAGACGGGTTGGCCGCAGGCAAGTGCCTGTGCCGGTCCCCAACAAGAGATATATATGCAAAGAGCTTATGTTAGCGTCTGTGGTCTGGCTGCCTGCATGGCTGGGGAACCGGTACGCGAAGCTGTACCTCCAGTTCGGTGAGGAGCCGTTCGACTTCATCTCAGCACAAAGCCTGCTGAACATCTCCGATAAGCTGCTCCTGAACGTGCTGAGCCGGCTCCGAAGAGACGGCTATTTGTGCGTCTTCAACAGACTCGGCAGAAAGAAGTACTACAGACTGTTTGCCCCCGAATCTGCCATACCGTCCTCCGCGATCGGCGTGAGGAATCTGGAATCGGTGAAGCAGGGTACTTACGCTCATCTGCTTCTCAAGATGATCGCCGAACTGGGCGTGAAATACCGGGACAGGCTGGTGTCCGTTGTCGTGTTCGGCTCCGTCGCGCGGGGCAGTGCCAAGTCCCACAGCGATGTCGATGTGCTGACGGTCATCGAGGGCTTGGGTGGCACCCTCGCCTCGCGCATAGAGGAGCTGCTGGCTGTGGAGCACGGCACCAGGGTGGGTGACGAGATAAAGTGGCTCTACACGCATGGCATCATGACGCATATCTCGTTTCATCCCTACACTTGCGAGGAGATGGCTCGCTTTAGGATGCTCTTCCTCGACATCGTGGAGGATGGCATCGCGTTGCTGGACAGGGATCGTTTCTTCGAGAGGCTCCGGGCAGGATACCGATCTCTGTTGAGGGAGATGGGGGCGAAGAGGAGGGTGCTTCCCGATGACAGGTGGTATTGGGTGATGAACCCAGAGGCCGAATTGGGTACGGTCAGAATATGAAGGTCAAGGAGACTGGCAGGGGACTGCTGAATGAGGCCATGCTCAGGCTGGAGACGGCCAACGACGCGCTCGTCAGGGGCAACTATGCATACTCCTTCAGGCAATCTCAGGAGTGCGTCGAGCTCTGCCTCAAAGCTTGCCTTCGCAGGATTGGAGTCGAGTACCCAAAAACCCACGAGGTGAGCATCGTTCTCAGGGATTCCGCCGAAAGGTTTCCTGCATGGTTCAGAGGCAGGATTGAGGAGTTCTGCAGGATCTCCGTGGGGCTGGCCGAGAGGCGGGATATCGCCATGTATGGAGACGAACAGGAAGGCCTCTCGCCGGAGAAGCTCTTCGCCAGGGGGGATGCTGAACGAGCGGTGGCTGGGGCGACAGAGGTGCTGAGAGCCACCAAACGTCTGGTCACCTCGTCTGGGTGAACGTTGTAGCAACAGGAGGTCGGCGTGACTCGGGGCGCCTCAAAGGCAAAGGCGAGGGTTGTGCAGCTGGAGCAAGCAGAGAGCACACCGGGAAGCCCGATGGGCCCGCTGGGGAGTGGTAGGTGTGCACGTGCGCCGGACCTAGCAAGCCTCATCAACATCTAGGGTCCGTGCTTGAGAGGAAGACCGATCCCCTAGGTCGCTGCTAAGGCGGAACATGCCTCGTTGTACCAGGCTCGAAGTCAGAACCATGCCCCACGTCATCAGGCGGGCTTGTTGTCAGCTGTCCCTGAGGTAGCCTTTGTCAGGACCTCCAACTCTGTCTTCCGTACCCAACGTGAAAGGTCAGATCCTGGACGATGCCCGTCAAGAAGATGTCGCCAGACAGATCAAAGAAAGCAAGATTGATGAATCATGGGGACGCCAGGGGTGAATTCGCTCCCTGTACCGGCTTGGCCCCTGCGGGCCCATTCACTATACCGGGCGAATACCACCCGATCCGTCACCACTCTTTGCGTCAAGAAACGCGACCTGCATGACCCGGCCCGACCAGCCCAACCCCGCAGCTACCTGCCCATGAGGCTGCGCAACCTCTCCAACTGTTTCCTTCCCTCAACATCCTGCAACTGGGGTGAGAGGACATCCGCCAGGGGACGCTCCACCCCGAATAAACCCACAACGCTCACCTCGCCCGGCGCCAGCATCCAGGCCCCCAGCCACATCGCCTCCCGCATGCCCTGCCTCACATCCCCGAACTCCCTTCTCACCTCCTCAAGCAGCTCTTCCTCCACACGGATGCCAAGCCTCTCAGCCCCGCCCCAAAATCCAGATCCGCAAGGGGCCGCCTAAAGCCAAGCCGACCCCTAATCTCCAACCCGCCAGCCCTCTTCACACCTACCCCAACACGGACCAGGCTCCTCGCAGCACTGCTAACCGTCTCACCGACCGATATCCAAGGCAAGCCTCTCAACAAGAGACCTCAAGCCGGCCTCCAAACGGATGATGACCAACTCCACAGATCGCTTGCCGCACCGGCAAACACTTAGTATACAGCCGACTGGCAGTCTGCTAACGTGGCACCTCGAACAATCATGAGAAGACGGTGGCACGCCCGATACGCGGTGGCATAGGTCACCTTCAAGCATTGACAGAAGTCCATACGTTGACTGCTGGGGAGGCCGAAAGCTCCTAATTAATTAATCAATCGCCGGAACTCGTTCTCTCTACCATGCGGAGGTGGCAGCTGGTGAGGGTCCCCGAGGATGTGCAGATAGACCTCACTGCCCGCCTGGAGAAGCATGTGGTAGGCCAAAGCGGACCGATGGGCCTTAGTCGCCGCTAAGGCTGCATGCCGGGGAGTTGGATCGTTCTTAGACCACGTTGAGCATCTCCAGAATCCGCGGCAGGGAGCACTAGGCCTGGAGCCCTGTTACGACTCGTCTTTCACAGTGGTTGCTTGGTTTGAGCAATGGAGTTCTCGCTATCTATGCTATCTTTCTTAGGGATCGTAAGGCAATTATTTGAGTAAGAATATTGACATAGATTACGTGATCTGTCCGGAGAGCTAATTGAGTTATTATCTTACGTGATCTGTCCGGAGAGCTAATTGAGTTATTATCTTACGCCCCCTTAGTGGGTCTTGACGATATTCGTCGAAGACCTCCCAATGCGAGGCCTAAGGAGCAGGGGGAGGGAGGG
>CAYVLA010000223.1:0-3755 GCA_964452145.1 Hadarchaeota archaeon (SeqCode) | reverse complement strand
TTCTGGAAGGGGACTCGGAGGTCCGGTTGATGGTGGAGGACGAGCCCTTGCTTGCCGAGGCCCGGAGGCTCGGAGCCGAGCTTGAATCGATCCATGGGGAGCCAGCCGCAGCCGTGATCTCGGCCGAACGCTACTCCCTCGCAAACCGCATAGCCTCGGGATGTCAGAGCTTCGTTCACTCGCCAGGGCAGACTTTGGAGACGCGATTAGATGCCCTCACCACACACGGATTCTGGGGCTATGTGATCATGTTCCTAGCGGTCATTGCCATCTTCTTGACGATCTTCGCGGCGGGAGGCTGGCTCTCAGGTCTTCTGGAGAGCGCCCTGGACGGCGTTCGACCGACTCTCCGGACCCTCCTGGGACCGGGGCCACTGGGCGCGGTCATCTACGACGGGCTGATCGAGAGTCTCTTCTCCGGATTGACGTTGGCCGTCCCATACATACTTCCCTTCTACTTGATGCTGTCGTTTCTGGAGGACTCGGGGTACCTGGCAAGGATCGCCTTCCTCATGGACTCCGCCATGCACCGGGTCGGCCTCCATGGCAAGGCCTTCATACCCATGCTGCTGGGCTACGGCTGCAGCGTCCCGGCCGTCCTCGGATGCCGCATCATGGAGACCAGGCGCGAACGGCTCATCGCCGCCTTCGTATCCACCTTGGTGCCCTGTGCGGCAAGGACCGTGGTGATCCTGGCTCTCGTCGGCAGATACCTGGGGCCCGAGTATGCTCTCTCCCTCTACGTCATCGATCTGTTGGTGATCTTCGCGCTCGGCAGGATCGCGTATCGCACAGTTCCGGGAGAGCCGATCGGACTCATCATGGAGATGCCCTCCTACAAGAAGCCGTCTCCGAACATCGTCGCCAAACAGACCTGGTTCAGGTTGGCCGGGTTCGTCAAGATGGCTTTTCCCATCATAGTTGCCGCGGGCGTGGCGGTGAAGGTATTGGACGTGGCCGGTGCCTTGCATGTGATGTCCGATCTGCTGTCCCCGGTGACCGTGGGCTACCTGGGACTCCCGGCGGCGATGGGGGTTCTCCTCATCGTGGGAGTCCTCAAGAAGGAGCTGACCGTGCTCATGCTTGCCACGCTTCTGGGTACGACCCAGTTCGACGCCGTCCTAACCCCCGTGCAGATGTACGTGTTCGCGTTCGTCGTTATGCTCTATGTGCCGTGCGTTGCCACCATAGCGGCCCTGGTTCAGGAGTTCGGATGGAAGGAGGCGGTTTACATCACCGTCGTCGAGGTCGCCTTCGCCACTTTGGCGGGCGGCATCGTCTACCGAGTCCTCCTAACCCTGGGCTGGAGTTAGAGCAGGACCATTACGAGCCTTCCCCAAGCAGCGACGCGGGAGGCCCTCATGCATCAAGGCCTGATGTGGCCTGGAAGGGTTCGAGCCTAGGCCTTCTCGCGATCTGGGCCGAAGCCACGAGCCAGAAATGGCAGAACAGCGCCGATGATGGGGAGGGCGGAGACGATCTCGCAAATGGGAACGGATGGATCGCCTTCCAGCTGGAACAGCCTTCCCTGCCCGGGGCCAAGGATGAACTCGAACGAGAGGGATGCTTCGTCCTGCCTGAAGTCGACCGCACGCCCGGTGTGGCAGTCCAGCACGCGCTCGACGACGTAGCCCACCTTGATCTTGGAAATCGCTATCCTCGCCACATCCGGACCTGTCACGTTCTTGCTTGCTATGAACAGGTACTTCTCGAGGTTCTGTCCGTGCTGAAAGGTGTTCACGGTACCGGCCTTGAAAAGGCCGCCGCAACCCGAAATGGTGGCCGCGTTGTCCACCTTCCTGAGGTGCATGAGGATTGGATGAATGATCTCCAGATCCCGGTTCACCTCACCTACCTCATCCAGCATATTCCTGCCCATGGATGCCAAGGTCTCGAAGCGAAACCAGTTGATGCCCTTGCAGCCCGCGGCCAGGGCCAGATAGGCTTGGGCCTTGAGTTCGTTGGGCGCCGGCCTCCGGTTGATGGTAAATCCCTGGGGCACAACAATGACCGGGACCCCGAACTCGTCCCCGATCTTGACCCAGCTGTTGGCGTATGACTCGTACTCCGAGAGGCCGGTCCCAATCGCGTAGGCCAGAACATAGCAGTCAAACATCAGGACGGGGGGTTTGGGCGCGGGGGGATCGCCGTAGCCCGTCGCCTTCGTCATGTACTCCCTGGCAGCTGCCTGTCCCTCGCTTCCCCAGATGAAGATGCCGGTGATCGTGGGCGGGAGGAGCGCTGAGTCCTTGGAGGAGCCCAGCCTGCAGAAGGCAGCGTGAGCCCTTGCGATCCGGTCTATCGCGCCCGGGGCATTGGCTTCAGGTTCGTCGAAGGCGTAAAAACCGAGCAGGGAGGTGTGTTGCGGCGAGCCGGCGATCTGCTCCAGAGTCTCCCTCACCTGCTGCTCCAGCTGCTCGTCCGTCAGAGGCCTTGTACCGTTGGCACCCTGAGCGAAGGGTTCCGGGATGTGGGGCCATACGTATCCGTAGAGCTTCAGCCACTCGAGGATGTTTGGCCAACCGAGGGGGCCCGATTTGGGATAGGGGGGATCGCCGAATCTGATCCAGCAGATCAGGGGTATGGAGGGTATGCATCCCATGTTTGCCTCGTCGGTGAGGTTCAAGAAGATGTCGCTGCTGGAGGGCCAGCCGTGGAAGGTGTTGATGACGTTCACGCCCATCTCCGCCATGGCCGAGATCTCCTCCTGATAATAGGAGGGATTGCCCTGAGTCGTGACCGATATCATGCCGCGTATGGGAATCAGCGAGAGCTCGAACGCCGGCTCCGGCTGGGCGGGATCCGAGGCAGATGCCGAGATCGCTGCAAGAAGGACGCAGGCGGGGAACATCGCTCCGGCGGCGTGCACGATGTGGATAGATGGTGGATCTTCCTTTTATGCTTTCTACGCGTTCGCTATCGCTATGGACCAGCTCCGGTCGCCCTCGCAACAGCAAGCCTAGCGGTTTCGGCGGCCAGACCGGATATCCTGCTGGACTGGTAGCCCCTAACATAGCTCTCGACCCTGTCCCTCAGAGGATCCCTCCATTCAGCAGGGATTCCTCCCACGCCCACCATTGCACCCAGTATCGACCCCGCCGTCGCGCCGTTGCAGTCGGTGTCCCAACCCCCCATCACCGCAATCCCCAAGGTGTCGCCGAAGATCCGGCCACCGTACAGAAGAGCCATCGCAACGACCGCCGCATTGTTCAGCGTGTGAACGCCGTGGTATCCGCCGTATCGCTCGTCGATCCTCGCCCAGCAATCGCCCCAGTTCCCGCCCTTTCTGGACAATTCCAGAACCGAGCTGACTGCCTCATGAAGCCTGCTCCTGCGGGGAATGCACGCCAAGCCCGTCTTCACAACCTCGACGGGATCGTCCAGCGAGAAGGCAGCAGCAACCATGGCGGATGCCATCATCTCGCCGTAGATGCCGTTCCTGACGTGGGAGATCCGTGCGTCTCGAAATGCAAGCTCGGCTGCCTGTCGAGGTCTGCCTGGGAAAGCGTAGCCCCAGGCGTCCGCCCTGATCTGAGCGCCGATCCACTCTCTGTAAGGATTGAGGTACGTCGCCGTCTCGGGGATCGGGACCAGGTTGACCAGATTCCTGTAGGCCACCCTCTCCGCGGTGTACACGCAGCCGTACTGAAGCCTATCCAGCCATTCCCGGGCTATCTCCTCGCTGGTCGCGTCTGTGCCATAAGTCTTGAGGATGTGCAGGCCAAGGATCGTGTAGTCGATGTCATCGTCCCTTA
>CAYVLA010000222.1:0-3796 GCA_964452145.1 Hadarchaeota archaeon (SeqCode) | reverse complement strand
TCGGTTTCGAGGCGATCTCCTCAAGTTTCCTGTAGAAGATGCATGCCACCTCCGGTCCGACCCGGAACCCCTCCTGCACAATCTTCTCGAAGGCCTCCGAACACGCATCTCTGGAGATGACCCCATCCCGATAGGCCTTCAGAATCAGGTAGATCGTTCCCTTCCCTTCGATCCCCATGGCCTCCGCATAGTTCTTCGCGTCATCATCATCGCTGAGGAAGGTCTTCCCGGTTTCCCGGGAGAGGGCCACCCCCTCCAGTTCGCCTTCCCCGAGCCGGAAGCCCTTCTGCCCGGAGTCCCGCTTCACCTCCTCAACCCCTGCTTGCTCGGGCGGGCGGATGATCAGGGCCCTCCCCACCTCCCTCTTCACGCGTTCTGCGTCACGATAGCCCCTCTCCCCGCCCCTTTCCACGACCTCCTCGTAGACCTTCGGCGGGCAGAGAACGTTGCCGTAGATCTCTCTCAGGATGGACAGCAGGTCGGCCCTCGCCAGATAGATGAGAACGGTGGAGTCCACGACACACAACTAGAGCCCCTCTAACTCTCGCCTGAGCCTCTCCGGATCCATCCTCAGGACCAGCCCCCTCTTCATCAGCTCCCTGTGGAACTCCTGTATCGATAGCCCGGCGAGTTCCGCGGCCGCGCCCTGGGACAAGCCTCCCCGCTGGTACTTCTCTATCGCCTTCTCGATTCTGTACTCCCGCAGGCCCCGGGTGGCGACCTCGCGGACGACCTCGGACTCTGTCCTTCCCTCCTCCCTGGAGATCCTCTTGAACTCCTCGACCAGGCTCTTCTCGAATCTGAACGTCTTGGTCTCCATGGGGCCGTGTAAGCGATTAGAGTACAAATATGTTATGCATCGGCTTGCGCCATTTCCGGATCCGATTGGAGAAGCCAGCAACGTGATGGTGGAGAGCTCTGCCCGGCAGGAATCCGCGCCAGTGCTTCTCGTCTCCTGATGCCGGGAGGCAGAAGAGGCCCAGCATTCACCCATCCAGGTAATAGAGTGAGAGTGAACCTTCGACCCGTCCTCTACTTGTAGATGTTCTTGCGGTGGCGGACGTTTCTCACGAAGATTGTGTCGGCCTCGTGGATGATGAACGCTATCAGCCTGTAATCGCCGATCCTCAGTTTGTACTCGTCTCGGCCCACGAGCCTGGTGAAGTGATGCGTTGGATCGTCGGCAGCCTGCTCCAGCTTTGCGACGATACGCTCGATGGCATCTCTCTCGAGGCCATATAGTTCCTTTATGGCGGTTTGGGACCACTCAATGCGCCACATGTTTCACGGCAATCCTAGGCGCTTCTTGACGTCGTCGTGGCTTGCGGAGCGGCCTTCCCTGAGGTCGATGAGGGAGTCCAGGAGGCCGACGCGGAAGTCATCGGTGTACTTCCCTTCCTCGTCCCCCTCGGGCACGATTTGCAGGAGCTTGTTGATTATCTCGTCATACGTCTCCCTGGGGCTGCTCTTCAGCTGGGCCAGGCTTTCCCTGGTGCGCGGGAGTATCTGGATGCTGGTGTACTTCACCATAGAAACACCATGGGGTAATTATACACTTATCTATAAATAGCTTCGCGCAATGTCCTCTGTCCTGGCCTCGTCTGCAAATCTTGAGCGCATGGCCACTCCAAGTCAGATGAAGATCCAAGAGTAGGCAACAGGGACGGCACCCAGGAATAACGGCTGTACCCGGAGAGGGAGGCAACAAGCCTAGTTTGTGTACTTGGCAAATCGCACACAGGCCAGATGCTGGCCAGCCGGGTCTAGACTCCGATCGGGCGAGAAGTTGAAGGCATGCGGCTTGTTGAACACCTTGGCCAGGATGGTATTCTCGCCCTCGCGAAGAACAGCCAGATTTGGCTCCTCTCACCTGAACCAGGCGGAACCGGTGCCCCGCCGAAGAGCGTGCTATCTGATCAATGATCTACTGGAGGCCCACCCGCCGGAGGAGTTCTTCCTGGAACACCTCAGGAGGCTGCGTAAGGAGCCAAGGCGTTCCTGGAGCAAGATCCGGAAAGATCTGGATCTGCAGGGGGTGAAATGGTTTTCGTATAATAATACAATACAATACAGGCAACCGCGCAACCGGCTTCATGCTTTCCCGGTACCCTGGATGCCCGCCCTGAGCACCTCAAGTGCGTGATCGAACTCCGGCAGTCGTGAGTAGACCAGGTTCCCCAGGCCTGCCCAGCTCTTCCTCATCTTCCCCGCCCTTTCCAGCAGCCTAGCGGGATCGTACACCAAGCCGTAGCGGCTGAGCTTTCTCTCCACTAGCTTTGCATCGATCCCTATCCCCTTCTCGAGAAGGTGGTAAGAGTCGTACAGGTCCCTTGCCTGGGTTCTGGTCGACAGCGAGACGGAGCAGGGGATCTCTAACACCTCGAGGAGCTGAGAAGCCCCTGCTGTTAGGTGATTGGGTTCCGTTCTGATGGATGACCGAGCCTGTTATGGGAGTCTCCGGCTAACCTGGTCGGACCCGGTTCCCTCTTATCTGAGCAAGGGCAAGCAGGGTTGATACCCCAGCCAGCCCTATTGAGACATACATCAGCTGTCTCAGCTGCTTCGCTTTCTCTTCGAGCCGCAGGCCAAGATCCCTCAGCGCATCGTCGTTTCTGCTGCCCCAAGTGTCGAGTTGCGTCATCAGAGATCTGTATTGATTGTTTTGTGTCTGATTCAGTGATGAGATCTGACCATGAAGCAGTGATCTCGTCATATTCAGGTCAAGTACAATGTCGTCCTCCGCATTCCGCAAGCGTTCCATGATAGTGCCGTTGACGGATTCCATCTCCCCGGTTATTGATGAGAAGCGTGTGTCCATAGCCCGGCCCAGATCATAGATGGCTGTTGAGGTATCTTGCGCGAAACCGAGGATGGCTTCGTGCATCTGGCTCAGTTCGACCGTCGTGTTGACCGCATATCTCTCAAGCTTGGTCTTGAGATCATCGGACGACTCCTGCAACCTGTCCATTGAACTTCCGACGATGGTGATCCTCATGGTGATGTCTTGGCGCACACTGTCCAGCGCCTTCAGAAGGGTGGCGTTGAGATTCCGTATCTGCTGGAGATTGCTTGCCCCTGCGGACTCCACAGATGTTCTAAGAGAACCGAGGCTCAATGCGACTTGGTCCAAACGTGTCCCGAGGGCGTCCATCTGAGTCTTGAGTGCAGAGATATCCCGCTCCATCTTCGACAATTCCCGCTCCATCTTCGACAATTCCCCAAGGATATCCGTGAGAGAGAGGCTCGTGGAGTCGCAACACTCGGTGAGATCCATGAGGATATCGGTGATCCCCAACAGACTGGTATTAAGTTCAACAAAGCACTCCATGTATGTCGCCTCAAACCCCAGTATGGCCTCCTCCAGCGCTTGAATTCGTTGCCGCATTTCCTCCAGATCCGGGGACCAGATCCCCGTCAACCGGACATTCCTAAACGTGCCAATGCCAGAGAACGGCGGCCTGCCGGCATCCAAGTCGCCATACCAGATTTTCCCTGGAGTGAACGCGTGAGGGTAGGATTCCTCAAAGATCTTCTGACCATCCATTAGGAGGGTGATGTTGTTGGTGTTCCAGGGAGTTCTCTCCCAATACAGCACGAAACTGTGCCATGTTCGGGTCTGGATGGTGACGGGATAGTGGTTTCCCTGCCCGGGGTAGAGCTCGTAGGTGGTTATCTCATTCCCCTTGATCCCGAAGTAGTTGTGGCACTTCTTCGCCAGCCCCGACTTCCCCCAGCCGCTCTCGAGCGCGGCGACGGCGACGATCACCGACGCCGGGATGCCCGTCTCGCGCGAGAC
>CAYVLA010000221.1:0-3865 GCA_964452145.1 Hadarchaeota archaeon (SeqCode) | reverse complement strand
GAATTTCCATCGCTCTGAGCCATCGTAGTTAAGGCAGTAGATCCATCCTGCGCCTCCGGTGGCGAAGAATATCTCCTTCTTGCCGTCACCGTCCACATCCATGATGGTCACGCTGTTGTCCGAGCCTGCCAGAGGAGTGAATTTCCACTTCAGCTTGCCTTTGCCGTCTATGCAGTGTACCCAGTTGTTCCTTCCGATGGCCACGATCTCCAGCTTCCCGTCGCCGTCAAGGTCGTCTATGGCCGGAACGCACATGGGATCCCCCGGAAGGTTGTCCTCTCCTTGGGGCGGGTAGATCCATTGTATCGAACCGTCCTTTCCGCTGAGGCAGACTATCCTGTCCGTCATCTCGCCCAAGCCCTTTCGCCGGCAGACTAGGATATCCACCGTGCCGTCGCCATCCACGTCAGCGTAGTTCAGGCCCCCAAGCACGGACTCATACAGCCCTGTCTGTGCGGTTATGTTCGTGCCCCACTTGAGGGTCAGCGCTCCTATTCCGTAGGCGCTGGTCGCCAGAACTGATACGGCCAGAACCAATCCCAGTAGACTATGCGTTGTCCTCACGACCGCAAACCTCCCCTCGAAAGAAGCCGGAAGAGGCTTAAAAAGATTAGGGTGTCGGTGCCGGTTCACGGTGCCCCACCTCCCATGAGGGTTGGGCCATCAGATGGGATCACACGCCACCCTGGCTGCTAGGTTGTGGAGATATGTGTGCAATCCCTCCACGTGGGACAACTCGCCCATGCACGCTTTCTGAATCCGCTTGCTGTACTCCAGGTTTGGCCTTATTCCCATGGGTCTGATGGCTGCTTCGGCCTTGCGGGAAAGGGATCGGCCTTCGGGATCGTAGTCCAGCAGGATGATGATCTCTACGTAACGGGACAGGCGGCTCTGAAGATGCCCGCCCGAGTGCAGCTGTATGATGGGACCCCCCACGCCCAGCTTCCTGAGGGCGGCCGCATCCTTGCGCCCCTCCACAAGGATGGCCGTGTCAGGCCCAAGCGATCTGAGATCCTCGACGATCTCGCAGAACTCCTGATACACCGTCTCGGCTTTGGGCAACGCCCCAACGTGAACCTCTTCACCTAAATATCTTGGCCGGCTTCCCTGTACGGGACGGGGCCCGACCCACCTGAGGATGGGGCGTCATCCGAGCTGCCGGCGAGTTCCAGTCTGCGGCTCCCCGAAACCCATCGTTGCCTGACGACCCCGCTTTCGACCAGTTTCTGGACCCTTGCGGCGATTATGCGCCTTGACGCCTTTCCCTTGTCCTCCCTGATGTCCCGTGCAAGCTGGGATACGTTCATCGGCCCCTTCCTGGCCAGAAGGAAGACTATATCCCTAGCAAGTGAATCCCTGTAAATCCACTTGTGCTGGCTTGCCTTTCTGAAGCTGGAGACGTAGGAAAGGAGGTGGGACACCTCGTCGTAGAAGCGTATGCTGCCTCTGAAGAACTGAAAGAGGGCCCTGACCTCATCCATCTGGGCCTCTTGGGAGAGCAGGAGGGTCTCTATCCTGTCCAGCCTGTCTTCAAGTCTCGCCAGGTGGGACTCAAGCTGCTTCAGACGGATGTCACCGGAACCCACGGTCCCTCACTAGGTCCCTGAGGCGTATCTGGCCGGCCTCATAGGCCGCGGAGAGCTCGTCCACGACCTCCGCCGGGAGATGCTGATCGGCCAAGGTGCGCTGGAAGATCCTCTTAGAGGCATCCCGCCGAGCGGCGTGGATCATGGCCGCCTTGCCAAGCTCCGTGACCATCAGCAGAGCCAGCCAACTTGTGGCCGTGGCCTGCCGCAGGGTCGAGAACCTCGCCATCTTTCAGTACTCCCTCAATCGTGCTTCGAGAAGCCCTGGAAGATCTTTCTGAAATCTATGACGAATCCTTTGGCCATCTCAAGCGCCTCCTTCTGATCTATCCCGTTGTCGACGAGGGTCTTGTAGAAGGTGGCAACGGATTTCGCCATCTTCTCAGCGCTCTCGGGCGAGTAGACGGTGTCCATCAGGTCCTTGATCAGGCCAGGGACCTCGGTCCTGATGGCCGAGAACACCTCGGCAACCTCCTGTGCGCCCTTTGTTCTTTCGCTCATCCGGCATTCCTCCAATTCTCTGCGCAGCTTGTTTGGCTGCTCACCTGATATAACCCTGATGTTCGGAAGTGGCCAGCCCGGCGCGTGTCAACCGTATGCCTGGCTCTCGGTCTGATCCCGGATCTCCGCGTGAGGAGACTTGGGCCTTGGCATCGCGATTTCCCCGAATCTGGATTCGTACTTGGAGAGGTTGTCGGACATCGCACTGCAGAGGGCCTTGAAATGGGCCGGGGTGAGGATCACCTCGGCCACCACATCCTTGCTCTGGGTGATGCTCCCCTCGGGCGTGGGACGGGTCATCCACGTGTCAAAGAAGGTGAGCCTGAACTCCGTTCCTGAATGATTGACCAGTACATCGGTCGAGAAGACCGAGTTCCTGTCCCTCTTGACGTTGGCCTGCAGCCTCTTGTCCTTCGCGGCATCGTGGCTCATGCAGCATCGCCCTGGGTCAATGACGATCGCGTTTCCTTATTACTCTTTGGACCTCGGACCTCGGCCTCGGCGTCTGGAGATCTCGGGTCTCGGAGCACCGGGTCCTCTGGGCCTCGCAACCGCTCGACCGGGCATGCCTCAGATCGCTGCCTTTCCCCCGATGGTCGGGGTTTCCCTGCAGACAGGGCAGATGGCCTTTCCACCGGGTTCTTTCCCGTCTTTCGCCTCTCGGCCCAGGGGCCTGCCGCACTTGCAGACGTAGCCCACCAACTTGGCCGGGTTGCCGACGACCAAACCGTGGGGAGGCACATCCTTGGTGACAACCGATCCGGCACCGACCATCGCGTACTCTCCAATCGTCACCCCGCAGAGAACGGTGGCGTTCGCCCCTATCGAGGCCCCGTTTCTCACAAGCGTGGGGACGATCCTCCATCCCCGAGAGAATGCCCTCGGGTACTTGTCATTCGTGAAGGCCACGTGAGGACCTATGAATACATCATCCTCCACGGTGACTCCCCGATATATCGACGCCCGGTTCTGGATCTTCACGCCCTTGCCTATCCTGACATCAGCGTCGATGTAGACGCCTTTGCCGAGGATGCAGTTCTCGCCTATCACCGCGCCCTCCCGTATCTGGGCGTGGTGCCAGATCTTGGTTCCGGTCCCTATTGTGGATTCGTCCGAGACGATGGCGGTGGGGTGGGCGTAGTAGGGTTCGCTCATCATCCAGCCTCCTTTGTTGATTCTGCGTAGGCCTCCTTTGACCCTCTGGACTGGTGGATCACCCGCACCAGGGCCCCAGCGACGCTGCCCGGCCTGCCGTCAAGAAGCACGTTGCGACCGACGACCATGCCCGATCCTCCCTCGGCAAGGGAATCCTCCGCGATCTCAAGCAGCTTCGTCAAAGGCATCCTGGCTCCTCCGAGGACCAGCACGCGGGAGTTGACGGATCCCACGACATCCCGGAAGGACTTCGCCCTCGCAGATCTTGACGATCCGTCGGGGTATGGGATCTTGATCGCGGGCACGGAGAAATCCCCGGCCACTATCGCTGCATACCCGACCTTGTCCGGGCTGGTGTCGATGGCAAGTCTTCCCCCCTTCTCGGTGCAGTAGAGAGGCTCCAGGATCAAGGGCATGTCCCATTCTTCACACCGATCACATATCTCGCCGCACAGTTGCAGTTGGGCGCTGGTTTCGGCCTTGTCCGGGCCGATCCTCACCAAGAACTTCGCCCCCTCAAGGCCCCACCTGACCGCGGTCGTGATCGCCGTGACGCAGCGGTCATCCCACTCGAAGACCGATCCCGAGAGCCCCGTACGATTCAGGGAGAGAACCATGCCCTT
>CAYVLA010000220.1:0-3969 GCA_964452145.1 Hadarchaeota archaeon (SeqCode) | reverse complement strand
TGCCCAACCGACGGCCATCGTAGAACCGTTGGGCGACCACTCGATTTGGCCAATGATGAATTCGCTGCGCCTCCAATGAATCACCCGTGAAGTTGATGCGGGTCGCACCCTCAGCCAGCCGGGGTGAGGTCAGCTGCCCAACGAGGTCCAAGACTGCGAGGATGGCTTCAAGAAGCACAGCTTTCTCCCGCCGCAGATATGCTGGCGACCTGAGCGACGCGTCTCTTCACATCTGGCGCAGAACGGTCCGTTGCATAGAGTTGTGCTTGGATCTGGAGTGCCTTGGGCGAGTTTTGCTGATCCTCCGAGAGGAGCATGGTAGCGTATTCCGGTGCCCCGTCCCTGCCATCTCCGGCCTTTGCCGCCGTCCGTGGTCCGTATGCCGAGACGCCTTGGATGCAGACTCCTGCAACTGTATAGAATGACGTTAACGAGGATTTCGCGACTCCGGGCATTCGCTTCCCCCACCCCCCAACCCTGGGCCCTTCCTTGATGGCAACAGGGAGATGTAGATGTTGTCGCTCCCCGCCATGTACCCGTTCCCGCGTGCGTCGTCACCATCACCGTCACCGTGGCTAGTGTGGTGTATGCTAAGTCTCTGTACCTATGTCCCTAGGGGATTTCGGGGAGGCATACACGTTTCTTCCCCTTCGAATCGTGTCGGGATGAGTATAGGTCCGTTGGATACACCACACACCACACTAGCCCTAAATCCTTGGCGTGAAGTAGTCGGAGCCGACCACCGCTGGACTTTGTGAATTCACTCGAATACGCGCCACCCACCATAGCATTCTTCACGAGAACCCAGAGGCTCTACCAGATGCAGTTGATCCCTTCTATGGCGCCCATGGCTTTGTCCGTGGTCACTATCTCCGCTCCCAAGCACAAAGCCAGCGCAACGAGAAGGGAGTCGAAATACCCCAGACCCTCGATGCCAGCAGCCACTCCAACCACCCTGGGCGTCAGGGGCAGTATACTATCCTTGGGGATCAGGGCACTCAAGTCCTTGTGGAAGATCTCACGTTCGGTTGCAGAGAATCCGTGGGTCTTCAGTTCTAGATCCAGTTCGAGGATTACGGAGGAGGGAACCAAACACTGCTCGCCTGATTTGTCGCGAACCATCTCAAGATGGCTCCTGGCTTTCTCATGAAGGGGGTGTTTGGGATCGGCCGATGCAATGAGTACGACGGTGTCAATTATTCTCATCCGCTCGACCCTTTCATTCCCTCTCAGCTCGAGCCAGCTTGAGGATCTCCTTGTCGGATCTGTGCTCATCTTCGCGCCAGTTCGCCAGCCTTCCTCGTGACATTCTGTGTATCCTTTCCATGGTTGGATCAACCTTCTCAAGGGTAATCGAGCTTCCGCAACGGGAGACGAGCAGGGAATCGCCAGGGCAGATCTCATCGAGGGCCTTGGGGAGCCTGATCCTTCTGGCCGTGTCAACTTTCACTATCGCATCCACGGAACTGGTTTTCGAGGGAATACTATAAAATATTACCACGGAAGTTCCAGAATGGTCAAAGAGTATCGGCGAAGACACGGGCGATGCCCAACGGTTCCTCCCTTCCCTTGTCTCAACTAGCGAGCCCTCGATCGCGGGGGCGTACGGTCGTTGGCTCACAGTCTGAGACCTGGTCCGACAGCTCTCTGCTTCTTGATTTCGGCCGGGCCTTCGCGACCCGCACCCGAACATCGGGACTCTGCCAGTCCATTTCCTGGGCCTCGCCCGGAAGTCTTGGCGTGGAACAACGACCTACTGAAGGGCCGTGTCGAAGACCGTCAAGGTGGTGGTCTTCAGAACATGAGGCAGCTTCCTCGCCCGTAAAACCGTGTCATCCATATCCCTGAATTCGCCTTCAAGCACGCAGACGATATCGTATCCTCCGTGGACGAAGTCCACGTTGACGACGTTTGGCAACTCCTGCAGACGCTTGATGACATCCCCCTCGGTCCCGGGTTCCACCTCGATCAGCAGGTAGGCTCGCTTCCTGAAGGCTGCGTAAGCACCGCCCATTTCGGTCCCTCGCAAAGACGAGGGTCTAGCGGAATATTAGGGTTTTCATCATCGAGCATCCATCATCCCATGATGTCCCGGCGACGCCGGCCTCCGAGAGTTGGACTATCTTCCCGTCGTGTTCTCTCCGCGGCCGTCTGAAGTCGTGCCCAGGGAGGTGCCGTCGTTATCTATCCGCCGCCTCTGCCATCCTGCCACGCTTGAGGCGGAAGCGGTCTCAAGGCGTTGACTGGGCGGTGAGCTATCCGATATGGGTTGGGTATCGTGGACGTAGTAATCATCTGCTCATCTCGCTCTGGAGTCTGGTGATGACGTATTCCCTCCACTTCCTTCTGTCCCCCGTCTTCCAGTCCTCGGAGAATTCGGTGTGCTTGCCGTCGGTGCTCGAGCAGATCTTCAGCTCACCTACCAGGTCGAGGTTGGCCTCCTCCATTTCCTTCAGCTTCCCGATCATGAAACTGATTACCTTCATCTTCTGCTCCTTGTTCCCTATGCTTGATCGCACGCCCACTCCAATTGGTTCCTTTGATTCATCCCCCTCGACCTGCACCTCGAAGATGACTCTCGGCCTAGGCCTCCCTTCCGCCTCTTCTCCCGAGCCCAGATCGGACGAGCTGGCCATGCAGACTAGCTCGTATGCAAGCATGCCCAAGGGCGAGAGGGCATATCTCCCATCCTTTTCCTGCCGGATGATGGGACCAAGTGCCTTCAGATGGAAGCCGAAGGTCCCCGTGTCCTCGACACCCACACCGCCCATCAACTCCGAGAACGAGAGGCGGTGATCCGACCGCCCCAGCTCCCACACGATCTTCCTCCTCGTCTCATGACCCAGGGACGAGAAGAGATCAGCCACAGGATCCTTCTTCTTCATTCCCGAACCCGGTCAACCTCGGCAACCCCATGATAATAATATTTCGAGGAGAGATCTCAACGGCCTGTCGAGGGATCTAGGCAAAGCCAGACGAAGCACCAAGAGACCACTGGGCCACGGCCGAACCATGGGTCCACTTCGAGTCCGCCTCCAGAAGCGTCGATAGGTGTGAGCCATCCACCCATCCACCCTTCGCTATGGGTCGCGAGTGCTCTGCGACCATCTTCCTCCGCCGTGCCAACTCATGTTCGTGCGATTATCTGTCGGATCTATTCCAACCTGCGGATTTGCCAACCTTGGCCATTGCCATTCTCGATGGCAACGTGCCCGACAGTGCGACTCTTCCAACAGATCGATGCAGACAAGGATCGGCTCGGTTCCTGTAGCGGAGAAACACCATCGGCCTTTCACTGGATGAACTCGACGTTCTCCAACTCTCTGAAAGCTGCGTCGCCTGTCAGGAACCTGACCTTGTGTTTGAGCGAGAGGAAGTATCCCATAGCATCAGCGTACGAAGCGGCCGCGCCCCTGTTTCTGAGCTTCAGCCTCAGCTTCATCGCGCTCCTGACGTCATCGTCGTCGAATCCGACGGCAAAGGGTCGGAAGGTCAGGTAGATCTTCTCAGCTACATCCTCGCCGTGCTCCACCAAGGCCTTGTAGTAGAGTTCCATGAGGTTGAGGATGCTGGTGATGCCTCCGGCTTCCACTTTGTCTCTGTACCGGGGATTGCCCCTCAGGTATTCCACCAAGGCGTAGGTGTCGAAGAAGTGGCCCCTCAGTCTCCCCACTCTCCTCTCAGCTCGTCCTTCAGCTCCTGAGAGGACTTGACAAAGCTTACCGCACCATACATTTCCCGCAGGTTGACCTTTCTGGTAACCTCTATCTCTACGGTGTCCCCCTCCATTATGCCCGTCCTTTCAACCACTTCTCTCGGTATCAGTACGCCGAGGGAGTTCCCGATCCTCTTGACAACAACTTGAAGGCTTGCCACATTACTCACGGTAAAATTATACCGTATGTAATACTTAACTCTTGCTTTCATGGAACCCTGAACGTCGGTGTCCCTTACGCATCGAACAGAGGG
>CAYVLA010000219.1:0-4006 GCA_964452145.1 Hadarchaeota archaeon (SeqCode) | reverse complement strand
GGGTGGCTCCCGATGTAGAGGCAGTCATCGGGCCCCACGACCATGGCTCTGGGCCTTAGGTGGCCATCGCCTGCATAGCCAATGCCCCTAGGATTGGAGTCCTTGGCGGTGCCGTAGTCCCAGGGCTTGGAGGGGTCGTATACCGACAGCCAAGAGCCGGGGTATGCGCAGACGTAGAGCCTCCCTTCGAGAGTTGCCATGGAGTATATCTCCCCGCTGACGGGCGTCGGGTTGCCCAGGTCCGTCAGCCGGCCCGTTGCCGGGTCATACTCGAAGAGCTCCAGCGGCATCACCGAGCTGCCGTAGATTCGACCCATTGGGCCATTTCCAACGACGAAGATCTGGGACCCGGTACCCTCGTAGGTGAACTGGGCCTTTGTGGTCGTGCCATCCGGTTGCCTGATGAGGTAGTGGCCGTCCCCGGCCTCCTCCAGCACCCTTCCGTCCCTGAAGCGTTGCGTGGGAGCACCGGGGAACTCGTCGACCGGGATCAAGCGCGAATCCTCGCATCGAAACCACCTGCTGCCGATCTGGGCGTAGGCGTGCCCATCACAGCCCTGCTGGGTTGATCCCCCTTTGGCGCCAGCCTTGATCTCCTCGGGGGCAATGGACCTGTGGGTGTTCGTGCGGGGATCGTAGACGACGATGTCCCCCTTTGACGTTCCTATGCCGACGTAGATCCGTCCGTCCTTCCCGGCGGCAACGGTTCTGGAGTACATCTCGGTATCGCTCATGCGCCCCAGGTCCCGCATCTCGCCCGTCCTTGGGTCATAGGAGATGAGCTTGGCGTTACCATAGGTGCCCCCATAGAGCCTACCATCTCCGCCAAGTGCAAACATCCAGATGTAGGTCTCGGTCTCCGACGGCCTGCCGACCACGCTGATGCCAAGGTCGGGCCGGGCCGGATCGAAGCGGAGGATCAGGCCTCCATCCCAGGTGCCAAGGTAGATCCTTCCGTCTGGTCCAAGAGTGAAGCCCCAGGCGCCCGGTCCTTCGGGGGCTTCGTACTGATGGGATTCGCCCGTATCCGGATCGATCGAGAGCAGGAAAAGCCGGCCGCCTATCTGGTTGAAATTGAAGTAGAGCAGATCCTTCTTGCCGGACGCGTCGGGGGCGACAAGGCAACCTCGAAACCCCGCCCTCTTCACGGGGACCCCGAGATCCTCAAACACGGGTTTCATCGGTTCTAGGTCGCCCCCGATCTGCGCCTTGGTCCCCCGCGACGCCTACTTCAGGTGGACGGTCTTGCCCGTCCGGGAGGATTCGTAGATGGCATTGAAGAGCTGGACCGACCTTCTGCCCTCCTCGCCGTCCACCGCAACGGGGGTGCCGCTGTTCACGGCCGAGATCATGTCCTCGATGATGTTCCTGGGGCCGGGGCAGGTTGGCAGGGTCTCCATGGTTAGGTCGGGCTTGTCCTTGACCTTGAGCATGTCAACGTTCCCCTTCCATATCGCGGTTCCGTTCTGCCCGGTGATCTCTATCGCCGAGCCCAGATCGGGATAGCTGCAGGTCGTGGTCTCGATGACCCCCCAGGCGCCGTTCTTGAATGTGAGGAGCGCAACGCTGATGTCCTCGGTCTGGATGCTGTGGCCCAGGGTGCCCGAGCGGCCGTACACCTCGGCCACCGGCCCGACGAACCATAGGAGGAGGTCCAGGTAGTGAACGCCCTGGTTTGCCGCCGAACCGCCCTCAAAGCGAGTGTCCTTCCTCCAGCCTGCCGGGAAGCCGCCGTCGTAGTAGGCCTGGTCTCTGAACCACTTCATCTGGAGGTCAGCCAGGATCACCTTTCCCAGGCCGCCGTCAGCGATGAACTTGGCCAGCTTGCGGTTGGCCTCCGCGTATCGACAATCGAAGTCCACCGCCAACACCACTCCCGCCTTCTTGGCCGCCCTGATGAGCGCGTCGCACTTCTCGACCCTGATGTCCATGGGCTTGGTTGTGAAGACGTGCTTGCCCGCCTTCACGGCCTTGATGGCGTTGTCGGCGTGGGTGCCGCTGGGGGTCATGATTCCCACGACATCCACGTCATCCCGCTCCAGTGCCTTGTCCATGTCGGTGTAGTAGTCGCAGCCCAGTTCCGTGGCCAGCTTCTTGGCCTTTTCCTCAACGAGGTCACAGACGCACACAAGCTTCGACCCGGGCGTGCTGGCCGCGGTTTTTGCCCTGTTCGCTCCCATGCCTAATCCGATTATGGCGAATCCTAGTTCCTTGGCCATAGGGGATTACCGGCGAGGAGGCGGCTGCGGCGTTGATAAATGAAAAGGTGAGCGGTGAGCAGGCGAACCATCCCACTACTCATCACCTCTGGGTTTGGGAGCAGGCCATAGTCATCCGACCTGTGCCTCGGGTTGGAACAAGGGGCTTCTTCGAGGATGACTTCTAGACGCGCCAAGGGACATCCGGATGCTGGTTCCGTACGCATTCTGACACGTTCCTAGTGGCATCTCCGATGATCTCAAGACCTCGCACAACTGCGAAGCTGGTCTTCTCATCGGCAAAGGACGGAGACTAGATTCATTCCCCCTCGAATAGGAGTCCCTCTGCATCCGCGGCGTCCAGTATCTCGGAGATAGTCCAGGCACGTTCTGCTGCGCTTCATACTGCAATTACCTCCTCCAGGATGCGGAGGTCAATTCCTGATTTGTGTGCGCCTCAACAGCGCAGCCGAAAGCCCATGGTCGGAAGATTCAACCAAGCACTTCGGGATCAAGGCACTTTGAGACAGCAACAACGGACTCTCACTCAGACAGCTACTTCAGGTCTGCTCAATCCGAGTGGCATTCAGATATCATCTGCCTCTTCCTACCAACATAGTGGAGGTAGTTCTCGTAGCTGACATCGGCGGGGACCCGATGGTCAACATGGGGCACAAACCCACCCATCTCAACCAAGGGCTTGACTCTCTCCATCTCGGCGTCAATCGCCTTGGGTCCGCGGGCCAGAGGTACCTTGTCCACTCCTCCCATCAGGAGCACCCTCCTGCCGTAGGTATCTCTGAGCTTTGCGGGGTCGGTGCCGCCTCTGATCTCCAGGGGAAACATGCAGTTTATCCCGGCGTCAAGCCAGAGGCCCACCAGTCTTGTGATATCGCCATCGCAATCGACGATGTTGATGTCGACCTCCTTCTCGGCAAGCCGGCGGGTTATCTTCTTGTACTGGGGGACCATGAACTCTTCGAAGAGCTTGGGCGAGATCAGCGGCCCGGTGTTGTAGCACATATCCTCCCACCAGCTGGAGAAGTCCAGCTTGACCTCGCGGAGTGGTCTTTCCAGGGCTCGAAGGGTCATCTCGGCCCTGAAGTCCATCATCTCCTTGATCAGGTCGGGGTCGGAGTAGAAGGTGGTCACGGTGGCTTTCACCCCCATCATTCCCCTGACCCAGCCGAAGAACCCGCCGCCGTTGACGCCGAGGGGCCTGGTGCAGTCCTTCCATTTCTCTTTCAGTTCGTCCCAGTTCTGCGGGTAGGATATGTTCTCAAGGTCGAAGCGTTCTCTGTATTCCTCCCATGTGTCGCGGTCCTTGACCGGGAATTCGATGTAGTGGGGGATGGAGTTGGATACGCCGCTTTTCCAGCGTTTCATCACGACGCCGGCCGAGTCCTGGACGACCTCGGTTCGCTCATCCTCGCTCAGGACCTTGTGCTTGAAGGGGCGGAAAGGTACGTGCGCCGGCACGATCTCCCTTTCCTCGAATCCGAAGAACATGTCTGCCTTGTGGTCATCGGTCACCCAAAGGGGCAGGCCCTCCTCCCTCCATCTGGCCAAGGTCTCGCCCCAGTACCCGAACTCGCAGTCCGGGACGCGGTCAACTTCCTGGTAGTGGAAGACCTTCAGGAATCTTTCGCGGGGAGTCATCTCGTTCATCCGGTCCTGTTGGGTGTCTCGGGCGGGATGGCGGTGGATAAATCTTCCTCGATCCCGCGATTCGCGAAGGTTTCAACAAGAGGGGGCAGCGTGGATCGGCGGGTGGTCGTCTGCCGCAACGTCTGCATGCAGTTCTAAGG
>CAYVLA010000218.1:0-4167 GCA_964452145.1 Hadarchaeota archaeon (SeqCode) | reverse complement strand
GGGCCGAAGTCGAGCATGATCCTTTCCTTCCCATCCGAGATGACGACCTTGTTGCCGCCTATCTCGTTCCATCTTCCCAGCAGGTCAAGGGATGTCAAGCTGGCCTCTCCCATTGCCCTGATCGTCGGGTCCTGAAGTATCATATGGTTCCGTCAGGTCCCTGGCTCTCTGTACTGTCGGAGCAGTTCATCGCATATGCTATCCAGTGTTCCGGTGATGACTTGGTTAATGTCAAGTCCTCTGAGCCACTCCTTTTGCGGGTTCCCTGTGCTGGGTCTGTCGGCGAGGTTCTGGATTATCGTGTATCCCCATCCGAGGATTCTTGAACGGAGTTCCATGGCGGCTTTGTTTGTGAAGGTGGTGGCCAGGACAGCTCGCGGAGGCGTCTTGTCAACGATTATGAGTTTAAGGATCCGAAGGGCTATGACGGTCGTCTTGCCGCTGCCTGGTCCGGCTACAATGAAGAGGGGGGCATTCCTCGGTGCGTTGATCGCCCGTCGCTGGTAGCTGTCGGGCAGGGGTCTGAAGCTTTGGACTGCCTGGTAGAATGCGGCGATGCTGATGTCTTTGATGTTTTTCCGACTCGTAAGGCTTCCTCGGGAATTAGCACTCGGTACTGGCGTGAAGTTAAATCTCAGGGTTGTTGATCCGAACATCACTGCGGTCATGACAGCGCTGGAACCCACTGCCTCTTCGCAATGGAAGAGAGATCTCAATGCAAGCTAGATACACAATTCACAGGATGGTCTCTCCCAGCGGAAGATGTCTGGCTGACGACATCTCATTGCGCAACCTCGAGGAACACTACGACAGCAACAGTCACCTCTGCCTCGACTTAGGGCGCGCAATGCCTGATTGACACCTCCTTTGGATTGACTCTCTGGCTCACAGTCCCAACAAGTGGGGTCAGACTTGGCCCGATGCCATGTCGGTGAGCAATGGTGCAGCGATCGAATGCAGTTACTCAAATACCGAGACTCGACAGGACACATCGCTCCGGTTTTAGACTTGTATATGCATGGGCCCGCTGGGACTTGAACCCAGGAACTTCGCCTCTTTGAAGAACAAGGCATCGTCAAGGCGACGTCATAACCAACTAGACCACGGGCCCCTTTCAAGGAAGCCGGAAAACCGGATTTAAATCTTATCGCCACGCCCACGCCATGCCTTTCGACCCGGAGGCCTGGCAGGATATCGTGCCATCAAGGCGAAACAATATCAGCTGGAAGGACCCAATAGCTCCTGTGGCGTCGCGGCGCGGATGGAACGTTGCGCTGATCTTGGTCCTCATCATTGGGCTGTCCTGGGCCTTTCTCTACTGGGCATTGAGGCCCCCGGACACAGCGCCTCCTTCGGACAACGATACGGCTTCGCCGGACGGCGGCAAACCGGTCGGGGATGATCCCTATGCGCCAGCCCGGGATCGGATGGTGAGTATCCAGATATCGGCCCGGGGGGTGACCGATCCTGAGGTTCTCGCGGCGATGAGGCGGGTGCCCAGGCACCAGTTCGTCCCGGCCGGCCAGGTCGCTTACGCCTACGAGGATCGGCCCCTGCCCATCGGATACGGGCAGACGATATCCCAGCCCTACATCGTCGCGGTCATGACCGAATCCCTCAACCTCGAGAAGGGCGTGTCGAGGGCCTTGGAGGTCGGCACGGGTTCGGGCTATCAGGCAGCGGTCCTCTCCGAGATATGTTCGGAGGTCTACACAGTGGAGATAGTGGAACCCCTAGCGGAGACCGCCTCGGCCACCCTTGCGAGCCTGGGGTACTCCAACGTGCACGTCCTGAAGGCGGATGGCTACTACGGATGGGAGGAGCATGCGCCCTACGACGTCATAATGGTGACCTGCGCGGCCAGCCACATTCCCCCCGCCCTTATCGATCAACTGGCGGACGGGGGACGCCTCATCCTTCCGCTTGGATCCCCCCACACCTGGCAGACCCTGACGATCGTCACGAAGAAGGACAACCAGACCACTTTGAGGTACCTTTTCACCGTCCTCTTCGTGCCGATGACGGGGGCCATAGAGCAGAGCTGAGTCAGCGGCCCCGCCGGTTTCCCGGCAGGCAGAGGTATGCCACGAAGTAGACGCAGGCACCGATGACCAGAACGCCCTTGAAGCCAATGCCTCCCGCCAAGATGATCGTGGCCGATGAGCCGATGACCGACGAGCACCCGTTGGCGCAGTAGGCCAAGGGAATGGCGATGGGGCTGTCCCGCCCCAGAACCCTCATGCCCGAGGGGAACGGTATGCCCATCAGGAAGGCCACGGGCGCGATCATCAGGATCGATACGGCGAACTTGGCCCAGACATGGCAACCGAGGAGGAACCGAGCCACCGGGGCAAGCATCGCCGCATATAGCAGGATCATCCCCGCCACTGCCAGGATCGCCAGGCCCGCCACACTCTGCCCGCGTGGAAGGCGGCCGCTCCACAGGCTCCCGAGGCCCGAGAACACCAGCATCCCGAAGAGCACGGCGGACATGGCGTAGGCCGGCTGGCCCAGGAAGAGGATGAACTTCTGGAGGTAGGTGACCTCGACAAGCATGTACCCCGCTCCCAGACAAAGGAAGTAGGCCAGCCACCTGGCATTCCCCCTGACGCTTGACCTGATCTCCCCGGAGACAGCCAGCGGCCCGGCGATGAGCAAGAGCGATGCCAGGGCCCCCTGGACCAGCACCGCCACGACCAGTAACCCGCCCTCGAGGTAGGGGTTCCATACGGGACCCAGGATCCGCCGCAGCTCGCCTATGCTGGACCATTTCAGGAAATCGAAGAAGAACGGCCTATCATCGCTTGGGGCCGAGAGATCGAAGAAGCTGGAATCTAGGAACGACTGTCTCTTCTCGGGATCCACCACGCTCCGAAAGGCCTGGTAGTAGTCGTGATTGTCGAAGACGTTGAACCTGTCGGTCTCCTCGGCCGATATGCCGGGGAGGTAGACAAGGTCGAAACGCCTCTTCTCACACTCCTCCCGGATACTGGCGAGCTCCTGCGCGGTGAAGGGGGACCGCTTCATCATGGTCGTCACGGTCATGTAGCTGCGGAAGGATGCAAGGTGCTGGCTCGGATCGGGGACCCCCTCCTTCTCAAGGGCTTGCACCATGATGGACGCGATCCTGGCGCTCTGCCGTGGCGGCGGCGCAAGCCATCTTGTCACCACGACCACCCCGCCATCCGCCAAGTGGCGAAACATCTCCCGGAAGGACTCCACGGTGTAGATGTAGCTCTCCGAGAGGCTGTAGAGCCCCACGGAGGCGGTGACCGGGTCTTGTTTCAGGGCAATCTCGATGAGGTCGAATTCGGAGTTCGAAGCCGCCAGATAGCCCCTCGCGTCGGTGACGCTGAGGTGCACGTCGGGCCTTGAGTACAGCCCGCCCGAGAATTCGGCGAACCTGTCCTCGACCGCCCTCACCAGGCTGGGATTCTGCTCGCTGGCGTACACATCTCGGGCCCCGTTCCTGAGGGCGACCAGGACATCGAATCCTCCCCCCGCATCTAGTATCAGAACGTCCCTCCTTGCGCCCAGGAGGTAGGGAATGGATGAGGGCAGACCGTCGATGAAGCTCAGTGCGGAGAGGTTGCCGTCGAGACGTGTTATGGGCTCCAGATTGTCGCCATCCACGGTCGCACCCATCTGTTCGGGAATGGGCCCCGCCCAACCCAGGGCCATCCCGGGGGCATAGTGTATAAACGAGCTCTCCACGACATCGACCCTGGATATCGAGTTCCACGAACTCCATGCCCTCCGGGCATCAGGGTACCTCAAGGCCGCGCTAAGTCCCTTGTACTGGGAGATGGGAGGCTCGAAGCCCGGGCGCGCGGCGGCCGTGAGGCCAAGCATCAGAGCGGAGACCAGAGCCAGGCGCCCCAGCAGCTCTAGGCCCTCAAGGCGCGAGAACACAAAGCATGCCGTGGCGACGGCGGCGGCAGAGGCTAGGATCACGACATGAGGGCCTCCCAGAGGCATCAGGGCCAGGGCGACTATGCAGCCCAGGGCCGCGCCCGACAGATCCGAGGCGTATATCGAGTTGGCTCTCTGGGGGCTCCGGGCGATCAGGTACGACAGACAGATGCCGGTGAACAGAAAGGGAAGGCCGAGGAGGACGTACTGCAGGAGTATGACCCACACCTGGAAGGGATCCGTGCCCGCCTTGAA
>CAYVLA010000217.1:0-4198 GCA_964452145.1 Hadarchaeota archaeon (SeqCode) | reverse complement strand
TCCCTGAAGGGAAGAGGAGGCGCCTGGCCGGGGCAAGGGCCATAAGGCGGGTAGACTGAGTCTTCCTAGCTCAGCTGCTGGCCCCGGCATTGATGAGCCGCATGGTTGAGTGAAGGATCTGGCCTTCAGCCACCAGGTCAACCTTCCAGAGGAGAAGTCCTCCTCCGGCCCATCGCCCATCCACGTAGTACATCAGATCCACTCTGCTTCCTCGTGCAACGGTGCCGATTCCGATTCTTCCCATCTGGCGCTCCAGATTCGTCCCCCCCTCCCAAATGTAGGCAGAGGCGCCGTCGACCTCGACAAGGATCTTAGAGAGCGACACGGTTTCCGTGGGGAAGATCTCGCCGCCGCCCATGAAACATGCCTCAAGCCCGCTCCTGTTCCAAAGGAAACCGTAGGAGGCGGTGACTTGCCTCAGGTGGGAGTCCGACAGATTGGGCGAGAGCCTCTCCAATACCGGGAGAAAGTCGTAATAGACTAGTTGAGCCCATGCGTCGAGCTTGAGGTCGAACCTCTCTGCCTCAACCTCGATGCCCAGCCGGGATGATGCTTGGCGCAGGACATCGAGCGGAGGCTGCATCTCCAGATCCTGTTGGCCAGCAGACTCCAAACCGAACGACTGGGGTGTGAAGCCGGGCAAGGTCCTGACTCGAGCCTCTACGTCGCGAAGGTCGCGCGCTGCGACGAAGCTGATCCCGAAGACGTATTCGTCCTTGGAGTACGTCATCTGTTCTGGGCAGATGACCGCGGAGATGAGAATTCTCTCCTTCTGAGGAATGGCAGCGAGCGTGAGCACCGTCGCGGCTATTAGAGACGCTGCCACAACTCCGATCGGCTGCCGATCCATGTTCAGCTCCCCAAACGCGTGGATGCCACTTCCCTGAACAGCCTTCGTCTGACCATCAGGCTCCACAACACGAATCCCGAGGACATGAACGTCGCGCAGACCACGAGCCAGTTGATGATATGAATCCAGAGGAGTGCTTGGTTGAGCTCCTTCATGGCTACCTCGTTGGTCTGCCTTGAGTCCTCTATGAGCCGGTCGAGCATCTCCCAGGTCTCCGCCTCCCTTTGGTGCACATAGGTATCCCTAGCCGCCAGGTACGACTTCTCCAACCCTGTCAGGCGGGCCTCCGTCCTTTCCATGCTTGCCCCGAATTTCTCCCCGAATTCGATCGTCGATATGACGAGCTTCTTCCTTGCTGCGAACTCGGTGAACTTCTTACGAATCGAATGAATAAGGTCGATGTCTCCCGGGATATGCCTCCCGGTGCTGTCGAGAACCATGTTCATGATCATGTCAAGTCCGTATGGGTTTGCATCACGCACATCCTGCCACCAGTTGACGGTCCTGTCATGAACCGTCCAAGTGGTGCCGTTTCCATACTTCCAGGAGATCAGGTGGGGGGTGTATCCCGGCCAAGGGATGGAAAGCTCGGGGTAGGGCCCACGTATCCAGGACCAGATCGTGGCGCCAGGCCTGGGCACGACGACCATGGCATCGTATCTGGTTAGCTTCCATTTGATAGGCTTGTCCCTGAACATGAGAAGGACGGGCTTAAGGTTCGGATCTTCGTTGAGGACTATCTCCATCGTCACCCCGAACTTGATAAACGGACTCGCGATCACAGCATCGACATCGTTGGGAAAAGCGAGCTGGGTGACGGATGCGATCCACTGAGGATAGTATATCGCGCTGAGCACGCTCCTGGAGTTCAGACCCCCCATGCCGTGTTCCTTGATGGCATCGTGAAACCATCTTTGCTGAGTGGGAGTGAAATACTCCATCTCTGTTCCCTCGAATATGACGAACTCGTACTGCGCGAGCCGATCGTAGGTCCGCGGAAAGTATAACCTGATGTACCTCTTGCCCTCTTCGAGTCCGCCCGGGACGCTTCGGCTTGGGATAGCGATCGGATCCATCATCGGTTCGTTTGCGAACCAGTTCTTCAACAGGGAGCCCTCATACGCTCGGCCAGTCAATATGATCTTGATCCTCTCCCCGGGCTGCCCCAGGGCAACGCAGCCTTCGACGAGGATGAACAGAGCCAGACCGGACATGACGTACCTGCCCTGAGCCCGATGCAGCGGCATCACACCAAGGGAAGCCCGAGCCCTTGCGAGGGCCGAACGGGTCCAAATCGAACTGTGCATGTCTTCAGAGGTTGGGCCGTGTACCTCAAAAATGATGCGGGGCTCGTCCAAGTCGCCTGCCAGCTTGAGGAGTGTCGGAGGAGAACATGCATTCAGACCTGATGTGGGAGTTGGGCGAACAACTCGGGAGCGTTTCAGGGGCTCGGCAGATAACACCACCGCAGAAACTGGGCCAGCGTGCCGGGGAAGACGGCGCGTTTAAGCCTTGAGTAGGTCCTCTGGTCGCCTATGGAGTAGTAGAGATAGACTCTTCCCCTGTACTCCGCAAGGTCCGGGTCGGACGCGTTGATGTCCTCTCCCCTGCCCGGTGCGATGATGGGGTTTCTGGGCGAGGGCTCCCATGCTCTGAGATCTGTTGAGCGGGCCATATATGTCTCGAACCGCCATTCCGGCTTCAGGTGCTCCAGATACATCATATAGTACCACCCGTCGCAGTACCGCAGGCACGGGCAGGCGGCGTATCTGTCGGGCCCGAAGAGGGCTTTCTGAATCTTGGTCCAACTTACCAGATCTCGGGATCTTGCGAACTTGATCGTGAAGGGAACGTAGGTCGGGTCATCGGTCTCGTAGGCCATGACGTATCCGTCCGCGGCGGAGCAGACGGAGGTGTTGAAGACGTGTTCGCCTTCCTCTTGATCCAAGACCTTCTGGGAGTCCCATCGTTTCAGGTCGGCTGAGCGGAACAGTGTAACATCGTTCCACGCCTTCTCGTCCCACCTTGAGGCATACACATGTACAACATCCCCCTTCACCCAGACCGATGGCAAGCTGTAGCCCTCCGCGAACGTCGACAGAAGCCTGCCCGTCTCGACCTCCTTGATGGTGAGGTAGTGATCCTGAATCCTACTCGAGGAAGCCGGCCGCTGGGCCTCCAGCAGGAGAAGCCGTTCGTGGAGCACGAAGGGGCAGGCCTCGCAGACGTTGGAGAGGTAGCCATTCTCCTTGACGAGCATCCGGTCCCCTAGTTCAATGTGCTGCGTCTCGTCGATTGGCATGGAGGAGGGTTGGATCCGGGAGCATTAATAGGGTAGGGTCTGAACAGGACGTCAAATGCCGGTGAAAGAGTCATCAACCCACAGGGCAGGGGCACATACCGGGACGATGAGGGAGTCCATGGATCTGGCTAGGGTCGAAGGCAAAAACGCGGTTCTTGAGATCCTGCGTAGGAATCTGGTGGTGAGAGACGTCTACTTGGATGAGGGGGCCGAGGAGGATGAGAAGGTCAGGCAGATACTATCAATCGCGGCCCGCAGACATATCCCAGTCAAGAAGGTGGACAAGCGGGGGCTTCGTGGAATATCCCACCACAGGGGGGCCAACCTGTCGGTCATCGCAACTGTGGAGATGCCGCGGCTTCCCGACACACTGAGCCATGTCCTCCGTCTTTGCCGGTCTAAGGGCGAGGAGCCGTTTCTGGTCCTGTTGAGTCAGGTGGATTTCAGGCAAAACCTCGGGGCCATATTGAGGACGGCCAACGCAGCCGGAGTCCATGCAGTCGTAGTGCCCAGAAGTCGCAGGGGCGTGGTGTCGGCCGATGTGATCAGGGTGTCGATGGGAGCTGCCCTCTTCACGCCCACGATCATGAGTAGCCTCTACCCGGCCATCAAGACCCTGAAGTCGGAGGGCGTCTACGTGGTCGGTGCGGATATGCAAGCTGCGACGCCCTACCATGATGCGGACTTGAGGGGTGGGCTTGCCCTTGTGTTGGGTGGAGAACACGAGGGCCTTCCCCCTCCCATACGAGACCGATGCGACGAGGTGGTCAGTATCCCCATGTCGGGGATGGTCTCGTCCCTGAACCTCGGTGCGGCTTGCTCGGTTCTGATCTACGAGAAGCTGAGGCAGGATGCGCGCGAGGTCCAGCGGGCTCGGTCCCGCGTCAGGGCCTAGACCGGTTCGAACTGCGTCCGCCTTATGGTAGCAGCATGTCAGGCCATGTCACGCAAGAAGCGCTGTACTTTGTGCAGCGTCGGGAACGAGCGGTCGCGACGTTGGATGTGCACCTCTGCTGCCGCAACCGCGAATTCGGCCACCTTCTGAA
>CAYVLA010000216.1:0-4240 GCA_964452145.1 Hadarchaeota archaeon (SeqCode) | reverse complement strand
GGACGTACTGCAGGAGTATGACCCACACCTGGAAGGGATCCGTGCCCGCCTTGAACGGGTCGAATCTGAGCATGGTGGCGAAGGCCAGTGAGAGAACGCAGGCGGCGCAACAGGCGGCGCAGGAAGCCGGGACGACTCTTGGGTCCTCCCTGAGCGACCCAAAGGCCGATAGGATCGACCCGCCCGCGCCGTATCCAAGAAGGGCTATGCCCACGACCATGAAGGCGAAGTGGTACCACTGGACAAGGGAAAGGATCCTGGTGAGGCTGATCTCAAGGGCCAGCGCTCCCAGGGAAAGGAGGAATATGCCCAGGTATTCATCAAACCGCCCAAAACGGCGCCCTTTTCGAGTAGGGATACCCTTTCGCCTCACGACTGGTGCATGGCGGGCGGTGGACTTATTGGTTTCCCGTTGACGTCTCGCTCGGGCGGCGAAACATGGTCACGGGGTACAGCACCTGTTGTCCGTAGGGTTCTGGTAGAAAGGGGAGCGAATCTCCTCCCTTGAGCGAAGTGAATGACCTCCCATGTGGCTGTTGGTGCGCAAGGAATATGGGGACTCATAGAACATATTTAAGCTAATTAGAACATATTAAAGGCTATTACAAATGCTACCGCTTTCCGCCCTCAAGGTGATTCACGCCCTCCTCAACGCTCAGAAGCCCCTCTCGCTGCGGGACCTGGCCAAAGAGACGAAGGTCCCGCTGTCGATCTGCTCCCGCCACATAACCGAGCTGGACCGCCTAGGATACGTTCGGAAGAAGCCCAAGATAAGGGTGGTGAACCAAGAGATCGTCTACTTCATAGCCTATGCTCGTCCGCTCAAGTCGTTGGAGTCAGTGGACTTCGAGACGCTCGACAGGGCCCAGTACCTGATCAGGAAGATCGCCGATCTGGCTGCGGGCAGGCTTGACTACGCGTATACCCACCTAGCCGGAGCCGAACTGGTGGCCCCCTACGTCGTGCCAGCTGAGGTCTACGTATACATCAGAGACAGGCAACTGCCCGAATGGAATGCCGTCTTGGAGAAGGGCCAAATCTACCCGAGCCAGAACGGTTCCGTTCACCTAGTGATCTCTGAGCTGGATCCGTTCCAGGGTGCGCGGGAGGTAAGGGGCGCGATGGTTGTGTCCAATCACCTGCTGTTTGCGGATCTGTTTAGCTGCGGCGGCCGGGAGCGGGAGGCCGCCAGGTTCCTGGCTGAAAGAGTGGGGCTGAACCTTTGATCTACGATCCGCTTGAGACCGAGGCATCGCGGAAAGTCCTGCTTGAACTCCTCGGCGAGATCGGGCTCACGGAGAGCTTCGGCCTGATTGGTGGGTGGGCCGTGCACGAACTGGTCAGCACGGGCTTCCTCAAGGCAACGGGCAGGGAGTTCCCAAAGTCCCGTGACATCGACGTCTTCATTGACTGCTCGGGAGATTTTCCCCACAAGTTCGCGGCGGTGATGAAGAGGATCGGCTTCGTGGCAGGGGGATACGCCTTCAGATACACCTTGATTCTGGATCGAGACACAATGGAGAAAATCGGCGAGGAGCGGGCGAGGGAAAGGCAGACCTACAACTTGATCTACGTCTTTCTGGACATCCTTGGAAGCGAAGAAAGCGACATCCTGGGCGTGTGGCCAAACGAGATCGTGGCAAGAATGATCGGCGAGAAGGCGCTCAAGGCCATCGTCCTGGACGGCAAGAGGGTTTTTGTGCCGGTCGAGGACGTGCTCCTACTGCTCAAGATCCAATCGTTTCTGCAGAGGGAGAGCAGGGAGAAGCGGATGAAGGATGCCTGCGACATCTACGGCCTGCTGTACTACTCGGATGCAGATGTCCTGGCGGGACTGAGGATGGATGACTGGAAGGTCGAGCGCGCCAGAGGCGGGATCGAAGCAATGCTGAACGACGAGGTACTGGAGTTCGTCGCCGATGGCCTCTTCGGGGACAGGTTCAAGGCCGGGTTGGTCAGAAGGAACCTCTCCCATGCGGTGAGCCTCCTGGAGGGCCGCTAACCCTACCAGTGGGTCGCGGTCATTCAATCAGCGGGCCACCCGAGCGATAAAAGAAAGCGCACAAATTCGGGGAAATAGGGGGTTCTTTTCTTGGGGGTTTAGGGGGTTGAGTTACCGCTCAGGTGACCCACGAAAAAAGACCACCACATGCTTATAAAGTTTTTGGCTGGGCGAGCGGCGCCTCACATATTTTGCACCCTCTCATGCCCCCCAAGGCCAGGCAAGCAGGTCCCAACGGAGACAGCCATGGTGGACCGGGCGGGATTTGAATTCGCGCAGGCACGTGAAGCCGTAGACCTGACCCGCGGCCTTCGCCACCTTGGGGCCCAAGGGCCTTGCCAAGACGACGATCTACCAACTGATCTACCGGCCCACCGAGGTGCCGGTAGGCAACAGGGTTTTAAATGTTCTTCGAGACAAGCCCGCGGAGACTACTTCGACCACAGGTGCCATCTGTACGACCTGAGCTTGGAGGTGCGCCCGTAGCCGCAGGCCGCGCAGACCTTCCGGGAGATGTGGTAGGAGTGCTTCCCGCATCTCCGGCACAGAACGTGGACCATCCTGTTTCGTTTGCCCTGTGAGGCCGTGCCTTTGGTCAAGCGCTCACCTCTTCTCCTCGCTGGGAGAGATGAAGACGACGTTGTCTCCTCTGATTATCGCCGTCTCGAAGCTTAGGGGATTCTCCCTGTCGATCTCCTCGGCCTCGTCGAGGATGAGGTTCATGTGGATGTCGTATCCGCGGAGAACGCCCCTGAACTCCCGTCCGCCCCTGAGCTTTATCAGCACGACCTGATCCAGGGACGAATCGAGGACGTCCATGGGTTTCTGAACCATGCTAGAATCCCGGTCTAGGTCCGTCGGGCCATATTTAAATCTATTCGGCGGGAGGACCGTGTGATGAGGGTCAGGCGGCGCCACCCGCTTTCATTGAAAGAGGTGCGATCCTTGAGAGAGTCGCTCTCCAGGGTGCTCTCGGATCCCCAGCTGGACGCCCTGCTCTCCGGGTACGTCGAGACTGCCAGCTGCGAGAAGTACGAACTGGTCCTGTCGGACAAGGAGCCAGTCATCTTCACCCCCGACGGAATCGCCTTCCCCACGCTGCGGGGCTTTCTTCGGGTCGGCGTGCAGCGCCGCTACTTGACCGTCGACATGGGTGCCGTGCCCTTCGTGGTCAACGGAGCAAACGTAATGGCTCCCGGGGTTGTCGGGTCCGACCCCGCACTGCTCAAGGGCGACCTCTGCGTGGTGACGGAGCAGCGTCACGGCAAGCCGCTCTGCATAGCCAGGATGACGATGGACGCAGCAGGGATAGACCCCTCGAAGAAGGGAAAGGTGGCCGACAATATTCACCACGTGGGGGATTCGCTCTGGAAGCTGGCCGTCGAGTAGGAACTGGCATGAACATCTTCATCTACGGCATCCTGGCCGACGAATCCATGCTGTTCCTGGTGATGAGGATCGGCGTCAGGCTTCGCCCAGCGACCCTCCCCGACCACGAGGAGACCCGCTCTTCCGCGGGGCTGCCCACGATCCGAAGCTGTCCGGGTGCGTCGGTGAAAGGGTTGGTTGCGACCGGCGTGTCCCTCGGCTGGCTCAGGAGGCTGGATGGCTACTACGGACCCGGCTACCGTAGGGAGGAGGTCGTGGTTGAGGCCGACGGCACAAACCTGCCCGCCCAGACCCATGCCCTCAGGTCCGAGGCGGCCACGGGCGAGGGAATCATAGATAGCCTCGAGCCTTCAGCAATTCGGCGTTCAGGACGGAGCCGCCCGCAGAACCCCGGATGGTGTTGTGGACCAGGGACACGTATCTAAGGGACCTGGGACTGGAACCGGATCTTATCCTCCCGACCGCGATGGCCATACCCCCCTCGAGCAGACGGTCGAAGCGAGGCTGCGGTCTGTCTGCATCCTCCATGACCCAGATCGGCCTTTTGGGGGCGCTCGGAAGCTTCAGCTCCTGGGGCCGACCCGAGAACCGCGCCATCGCCTCCCTGGCCTCCTCCGGGCTGCAATCACTCCTCGTTTCAACGAAGATGCACTCGGTGTGGCCGTCGAGGACGGGGACCCGATTGCACGAGGTTTCCACATCGAAGCGCCCCGGCTTGAACTTGCCGTTTTGCAGCGAGCCCAGAATCTTGCGCGTCTCGAATTCGACCTTTTCCTCCTCCGACTTGATGTAGGGGATCACGTTGTCGGTTATCTGCATCGCCGACACCGCGTCCTGCCCTCTCCAGCC
>CAYVLA010000215.1:0-4254 GCA_964452145.1 Hadarchaeota archaeon (SeqCode) | reverse complement strand
TCCTGGGGCGGCGGCGGGGAAGGCGAGTACCCCTCGTGGGGTGACACGATGTTGGACGCCGTGTTGCCTTTCCAGTCCCTATCCGCGTACAACCCCTATGATCTCTACCAGCGCAGCTTCCCGGACCAAGGCGACGGATTGTCCCGTTTGCCGTGGAGGGAGGCCTGGCCCATAGAACACGTGAACATGGTGAACCTCAAACCCGGCGCGACGCTTGTCGCCGAGGCAGTGCGAAAGGATGTCAGGTATCCTTGGATCTCATGGTGGCGGTCCGGGAAGGGAAAGGTGGTCGGAGAGACGGAGATCTTCGGCAGCGCCGGAACCTCGAACGCACACGACGTGATGCGCAGGCAGTGGACCTGGTATCAGGACTTCCTGATATACCTGGTCTACTTCGCGGTTGACAAGCCGATACCCGAGGACGTGTACAGGGCGCACAGGGTCAGGTCGGAGATCAACGGCTACATCGCCAGGGCCTCTTTGCTGGCTTCCCTGCTGGACTTCATCGACGGCTTCGGGGCCAACACCAAGGGTCTCCGGGACGATCTGGATGCGATCGACCTCCAGGAGAAACGGGCCGAGCAGCGCTATCGCGAGGATGACTACGACGGGGCGGCCGCGATCTTTGATGAGATCGCAACGGCTTGGCCCGAGCTTGAGGCGAATGCCGTGGCTGCGAAGAGCAGAGCCCTCGCATGGGTCTACTTGATCGAATGGCTTGCGGTCACCGGAACCGCTCTGGTCTCGGGCGTCGTGCTTTGGACCATCATCACCAGACGCAGGCTCTACCACGAAGTGAAGACCACGAGAACCCTGTAACCGGCAGGCCGTGCCGATCTGCTCAGGCCTGGGACTTCTCGTCTCCGAGGGACCCTTGTTCGTCAAGGTCTGCGGACTTGCTGATCTGTTTCAATCTTCTGGGTCCCTCTTCTTCCTTGAATTCGATCGGGATGCCGTACTTGGCACACCGCAGGGCCTCGCCCTTCAAGGTGTAGTACTTGCATCGCGTACACAACTGCCTCTGAGGAACCCCTCCACAGATCTCGTACGGCGGCTTCCGTGGGGCAGCCTCCTTCTCGGCAGGCTTCTTGCCCGGCATGGTTTCCTCACCCTTCTTCTTGGCTCCTGGCCTGACTATGACCAAGACAGCCCCGCCAGCGATGCCCGCGATCAGGATGAGGAAGTACGGGCTGCCGAAGCTCAGGCCGGGACCCATCGGGCCGTATCTGGCGATTCCCGATGGCGTGCCGAACCAGATGTAGTCCTTCTGGGCGGCGATGCAGTTGACCTTCGTCACCGGCAGGCCGTCGTCTTTGTCGACTACCCTCCATCGTCCATCGTACTTGCCCATTCCGTCTGAGGTTGCGGCCCAGACCCTGTCGCGGAAGACCGCCACGTCCAGAATGTTGTCTGACGGCAGACCATCAGCCTTTCCGTAGTTTTGCACGGTCCCCTTGTTCTTGGTCAGACGGCTGAGACCGCTTCGCGTAGCAAACCAAACGTGGTTCTTTGTGGCGGTCACGGCGTTGATGATGTCGTCGGCGAGTCCGTCCCGGGTCGTGAAGGTCTTCCATTCGCCGCTTGCCGTGTCGAACTTGTTGGCTCCCGCTCCCGTCCCGATCCAGAGGATGTCGCCATCCACAGCGATGCAGAAGACCTTGTTGCTCACCAACCCATCGCTTGTGGTGAGCATCCTCCACTCGTTCTTAGCCCTCTCGAACCTAGCCAGCCCCTCCGTCGTTGCTACCCAGATGAGGTCCTCGCCCTGGAACGCCACGGCCTCGGCGGCCCCCAGCAGGCCCTGTGCCGGGCCGTAGTTAGCCACGAACTCTCTTTTCTCGGTGTCGAAGACCTGAACCCCCAAAGCATGGCAGACCCAGAGCTTGCCGTGCGCGTCGATGCCCAGCCCCTGAAGCACGTCGGCGACTAGACCCTGCTCCCTTCCGTACGTGGTCCAGTTATCGGTCCCAAAGGAGTAGGTGCTGATGCCCCCCGTCGCACCGCTGGTCGTGGGATACCACGTGTTGGCCCAGACCATTCTGGCATTCGCTGCCATGGCTGAGACCTGTTCCCCGGTGAGACCGTCCTTGGGTCCGTAGATGGTGAAGTTGGGTACTCCCGACGAGAAGGCAGCGGGAATGATTAGGCATCCTGCGAGGAGCACGAACACGAGCCGCAATAGTCTTCCTCCGGGGCTACCGGTTCTGTGCTGGCATGCGGCATGCTTTTATAACTATTGCCGAAGCCCTAATCCAGGCCAGGGCAAGCCATGAACAAACGCCACAAAAGCATCGGGGAGGCCGCGGGTCCGTGATCGGGAGACGCGCGCGCAGAGGCGCCCGTTCCATCTAGATCGTCGCGGTGATCTGCTGCATCTTCAGCGGGTCGGATCCACCGCGGGTTGTCCGCATGACGTAATCGGTCAGCGCCGCGTCCATGGAAGCCACTCTCTCAATATCTGCATCCGAAAGGTTGCTTGTCTCCCCGGGATCGTCCAGCAGGTTGAAAAGCGACTTCGGCGGCATGGAGTTGTACTCGGCTTCCATTCTCATGTACTTCCAAGGATGGGAGAGGACGGCCCGCTGCTTCTGGTAGGTGTTCTCGCTGAAGAAGAGCTTACTCCTCCCCTCCAATGACTCAGCCTGCAATCCGCGCGAGAAACTTGTCCCATCCAGCTGCCGCCCTGGACGGATGCCGGCGAGATCCAGAAGCGTGGGCAGAAGATCGATGAGCTGAAAGCGTTCCTTGACCCTCACCCCCCTCTCCACCCCCGAACCCTTGATGACGAGGGGAATCCTCAGACAGTCCTCACTGAGCCCTATGTGGCAGAAGGCCCAGAGTCGACCTAGAGCTAGCCTCGGAACGGGCATGATATCCCCGTGGTCGGACGTGACCACCACAAGTGAATCATCCAGCAGCTTCAGGTCCTCCAGCTTCTTCAGCACCTTGCCTATGCACCAGTCGACGTAGGCGGCCTCGGCGTGATAGGCGGCGACCACATAGCCCGGGTCGGTCAATGGCACCCTGAAGACCCGTCTCTGCGAATCCTTTACGGCCGGAGGAAGGCAATCAAGGCGCGGATCGCATGGATCACCGGCGTAGTATCTGTAGAAGCTCTTGGGAGCCTTGTTGTACGGTGCGTGGGTGTCCCAGTAGTGGATGAAGAGAAGGAACGCCTCACGCGGCTTGGAGGAAAGCCATTCCGTGGCGAGCTTTGAGACATCCGATCCAGGCTTGTAGAAACCGGGTCTACTCGGATAAGCATAGTGGTCGTATCCCCTTCTGAACCATGGGTAGAAGGGATGATTCGGTCTCCAGGCATCGTACAGATTGTCCATCGCAGCTGTCCTGAAGCCCGCCTGGGCGAAGTACTCCGCCAACATCGGCATTGTGTCCGGGGGAGCCACCCTCGTCCAGTGGCTGAGCACCCCGGTCGACTCGGGATACATCCCGGTCAGCATCGCGGTGAATCCTGGGTGGGTGCAGTTGCCCACAGAATAGAAGTTATCCAGGATCGCGCCCTCCCTTGCAAGCCGGTCTATGTTCGGAGAGGTCTTGTTGGGGTTTCCGCAGCAGGAGAGGGCATCCGATCGAAGCGCATCCACGGCGATGACGATAACGTTCATGGGGCTCCCTATGCGGACTCGATTCTAAACCTTTTTGTCCTTGCACCTGCAACTGAGTCAAGATGGGTTCAATGCGGTTACCTCCGTGGCAGCATCAGGCAGGAATTCTTCGCTACCATCCTTTCCCTGGGAGGAGGGCCTGCTTGTGCGTCGAAACGTATCCTTGGGTGGAGTCGGTTTGGATATGGCGGGCCCGGTGAAGGTGGATCCGGAGAAGACACGCTAACGGGGGCTGCGGAAGAGCAGGGGCAGGGGGTCAACGGAACACTTTTCAACAGCGTTCAATCGAAATCATCACCCCTATCGCTGCCCAAGGGGCAGTGACAGGTCTCTATTGAGAACTAAATTAACTGGAGGGTACAAATGAGCAAACCAAGCTACGCCAAGATACTGGTGCTAGTGTTTCTGTGCAGTGCAATGATCGGGATGGCGTGGGCCGCGCCCCAGCTGACCGTGAAGTGGATCAAGAACACGTCGCAGGTCCTCGGCCTCAACGAGCAGGGAAAGACACGATGGGGCTCGCATGTAACCTACGACTTCGACGGAGACGGGAAGAGAGAGATCATCTTCGGGACCGAGGCCATTAAGAGGGTCGGATGTCTGAACTACGATGGGAGCCTTCGGTGGG
>CAYVLA010000214.1:0-4331 GCA_964452145.1 Hadarchaeota archaeon (SeqCode) | reverse complement strand
GGGGCAGCCTGCTTGCGGCGGGGGTCGTTCATGCCGACGCTGGCATCAGGCCGGGGGACGAGGTCATCATCCTGGACCCCTCTCGAGAAGTGTTCGCGGTCGGGAGCGCCCGTATGGCGGGACGCGACATTTTGGAACGCAGGCGTGGCATGGCAGCCAAGATCCGGGAGGTTGGGGCAAGAACCGAGCCCAGCATCCTGCCCGGCGGCCAATCGTGGGGGGACGCTGTTCGAGCAAACGACCCGCTGCTCGGAGAAAGAGAGGGGGAAGCCGTGGGTTTCATCAAGGCCGTCTCGGGACCAAGCCCTCATCCGAAATGCGTTGCCTTCAGCGGCGGCAAGGACAGCCTGTGCACTCTAATCCTGGTGAGAAAGGCCATCAGCGATTTCAAGGTCCTGTTCGTGGATACGGGAATCGAATTCCCGGAGGCCCTGGAGTACACAACCTCGGTTCTGGCAAGGATGGATCTGACGGACAGGCTGATAGTCAGATCGGCAGGCGACAGGTTCTGGAAGGCCATGGAAATCTTCGGGCCTCCGGCGAGGGATGCACGCTGGTGCTGCAAGGTCTGCAAGCTCGGACCCACGACCAAGGTGATTCAGGAGGTCTTCGGTGGCAACTGCCTGACCTTCGTCGGCCAGCGAAGGTACGAATCCGTGCAGAGGATGAGCAGGCCCCGAATCTCGCGCAATCCGTGGGTTCCCGGCCAGACCGCCGCGAGCCCGATTAGGAACTGGACCGCCATGGAGGTCTGGCTCTACATATTCAGGGAGAAGGCCGAGGTCAACCCCCTCTACTACAGGGGATACGCAAGGATAGGCTGCTACGTTTGCCCAGCCTCCGAGATGGCCGAGATGAGCCTGCTGGAGGAAACCCATCCGGACATGGCCCGCAAGTTCGTGGAGCAACTGCAGCGGCACGCCAGCAGGAACCGGATGCCTTCGAACTGGCTCCGCCTCGGTCTGTGGAGGTGGAGGCAGCCACCAGGTTGGGCGGGAAAGGACTTGAAGACGCTAGGTGACCCCTTCGAGTACATAGAGCCCGTCCGCTTCGAGGCCTCCGAGGCCGCCTCCGGCAATGTCCTCACCGGAATGTGGATGCAGGAGGACTTGGAGAGGGTCTCCAATGCCCTCAATGCCTTGGGTAGCGTGGAGGCCCGGAATGGGACGATCAGGACAACCTGCTTGGATATTCCAGTGTATGTCAACAGCGACGGGGCCGTCACCGTGGGACCCTCGTCCGACCAGCTACGTCTCCGTGAGGCCGGTCAGAGGCTCTCCGACTGCTTGGTGAAGGCGAAGCACTGCGTTGGCTGCGGGACATGCGTGGGGTCGTGTCCAAGAGGGGCGATTGCCACCAGGGATGGGAAGGCATGGATAGGGGGCGACTGCGTTCACTGCGGCTCCTGTATCCGTCTGTGCCCCCTCCTCACATGGGCGGTGAGGGAAGCGGCCCAGCCCTTCGGCTGATATTTTTCAGGCACGGCTTGAGAAGGATCCCTGATGACGACCATCCGCAAGGCATCCGTGAGGGATGCTGAGGGGATCAGAAAGCTGATCAACGCATACGCATCCGAGAACAGGATGCTTGCCCGATCCCTGAGCGAGATATTCGAGAACATACGTGACTATCACGTCGCGGAGGAAGACGGCCAGATCGTTGGTTCATGCGCTCTGCACATATTCTGGGAGGACCTGGCCGAGCTCCGATCCCTCGCGGTCCGCCGCGATCAGGTTGGCAAGCGGCTGGGGATGGATCTCATGAAGCACGTCCTTTCAGAGGCTCCGAGCCTAGGCATCAGGAGGGTCTTCATCCTGACGGCCATACCGGATTACTTTGCGAAGTCAGGTTTTCGCCCCATAGGCAAATCCGACCTTCCCCAGAAGATATGGGTGGAATGCGTCAGGTGCCCGAAATTCCCCGATTGCGACGAGGTTGCCATGGCCATTGATGTCGAAGAAGCGATCCGCCGGAATTGCCAGCCTTGGACTCGTGGACCGGCCCCTCCTTGAAGGCGTAGGGCATGGGCTGGCCTCCGAGCATCAGGGCATGGTCTTCTCGGTCATGAGAGATGCCATCCCGTGGCCGGAAGGTGTGAGGCGGAGATCAGGGCAGTACGAAGCGGGAGATCTGATTCCCCACCTTAGGGAGGCAAGGCACCGATTGGGGTTCGAGCTGCTGTTGGGTTTCACAGAGAGGGACCTGTTTGTTTCCGGCCTGAACTTCGTCTTCGGGTTGGCCAGCCCCTCCCATGGCGTCGCGGTGGTGTCGGTGCATCGACTCTCCAGCGAGTTCTACGGGTACCCACCGGATCAAGCCACGCTTCTGCGGCGCTCGATCACGGAAGCCTCTCACGAGCTGGGGCACCTCCTCGGGCTCGGCCACTGCCCCAACCCCAGGTGCGCCATGTTCTTCTCCAACTCCATCTCGGATACGGACATCAAGTCACACGCATTCTGCCCGAGATGCTGGCTCAGGGCATCCTCTCCGGCTGGAGATATCCTCCGTCCCGGAAGACCTCCCGGACGAACGGGCCGATAAGCGCCCTGCATAGCGCCTTTGCAGTGTGGATCGGTTCCGGCATTCTGTGATTCCTCGTGCATGATCGAACTATGCCCACCGAAGTCGGCCAGTCCACCTCCCAGCCCCGGGAGATGTGCACGGTGGCCCTGCCGGGCCCAGGGCAGAAGGGTAGAGGGCCGGGCCGGTTCCGGGTCTTGTCGGTGCTCAGCGGGCTTTCCGTCACCCCTATCGTAGGCACAGACAGCAGATAGCCCATGTGCCGGGCCATCCCCAAGCCCTCCGGATGGTCGACCCCCGCGGCTCGAACAAGAAGCACATCCAGGCGCGTCCCAAGCATGTCAAATGCCTTCGCCAGAACCGGTCCCTCCCGGTAGGCCAGGTAGGAGGGAACGTACTCCAGATCCGTTTCTGCCCGTGCCCACGAACCTTGCACAAAGGTCAGATCCGGCATCCGGAAACACGCCACAACGGAGCAGATCAAATCGGGGGCCGGCGATATCTGGCTGCAGCCCCCCACGACACGCACACGGTCCTCCTTGATCATGATCTCTTCCCGGTCGGCCAGGCTGGCAATTCTCAGCTGATCACTTCGCATGGCCTGCAGCTCGCCTGCGGATGTCAAGCACAGACCCCCTGTCACTCCGGTGGACCACCGCCTGTTCTGGGGCGGACGGGCTTATTATGCTGATCAAGGCGATCGATTCCGTTGCCTGCGCCGGGCACATGCGAGGAGACTGCCTCAAGGGGATTGGCCCCAAGACGTCCAGTGAAAGACGGACGAGATCTGACGCGGGGATTCCTTGGCCCCGAAGCAGACACTCGGCATCGAGACTGAGGATGGCCGCGTACCACATGATCGGGATCTTATCGGGAGGGCTGGATACATGATCCGGTACGACAGCCAGATTCTCGATGAACATCCGTCCGCTGGCCTCGAGTGATCGAGACCACCCGGAGAAGGCGCAGTCGCGCAACAGCCACATTTATATGGGAAACGGTTCGCCGGTGGAAGGGAGAGAGAACGGGCATGAAGATACTTCTTGAAGGCAAGGAGATAGCCGAGTCGACGGTCAAGGAAGTGATGATTGACCGGGACAGCCAGTTTCCGCGTGTCCTCATCGAACTGAAAGGCGACAAGAGGGTTGTGCTGGATCTGGATAAGAACGAGTACAAGTCGCTCGGAGGCAGGGTGCTTGATCTTCTGGCGGATCCCGCCGATCAGGATCTTTCCTTCTACCTGACGCTTGCAAAGAAGAAGCTCTAGTGTCCTAGGATTGGTGCAGGGCCTGGGCCAGCGCGACGATGCCCGAGAGCCTTTCCTCCAGCTCCGTCAGATTCTGTACGAGGTCTTCGACGTAAGTTTCCACGTTCACCGTCAGGCTTGCACCGCGGGACGTGGGCACGAGGACGCCTGCCCGCTCCAAGACCCTGAGGGAGTACCTCACCTGATGCTTGGCTATCCCCGTCTCGGCGGATATTCTGCGGATGCCCAACGGGCCTCTTGTTCGGAGGACCTGCAGAATCCTGATGTGCCTCAGGACCAGGTCGATCTCCTTCTCAAGGTTGCGAAGGGCCATCTACCCACCCGAACCGGATCGGATGACATCCGCTATGGAGTAGATTCCCGGCCTGGCCTTTGACACGAAGCGAATGCTGGAAAGCACCCCGGAAGCGAATGCATCCCGGCTGTGGGCTCTGTGCGTCAATTCGATTCTTTCGCCGGGCCCGGCGAAAACAACGGTATGATCACCTACGACATCTCCTGCTCGCAGGGACGCTATCCCTATCTCCCCGCCTCCCCTCTTCCC
>CAYVLA010000213.1:282-4446 GCA_964452145.1 Hadarchaeota archaeon (SeqCode) | reverse complement strand
GTCTAGGTCTAGCTGGGTTTGAAGGTCAACGAAAGCAACAATGTTCTGAACCTGTATGACTGGCTCCTGCAATCCGCTGTCCATACGGCTTCCCTCTAGATATACCTATATGGTCGCTGCACCATAACTGCAAGCGAGTGCGTGACGATGCCGGTGCAGGAGGGGTTGCCAAGGAGAGAGCTTACTGATGAAGCAACCGGCAAGGATAAAGACATCCCGAGTTATGGAGATTTAGGTAAGCTGTCTTGGAGGTTTGGTTGCGGGGGAGTCGTATGAGTCGGGGTGAGGTGGAGATCCCGTTCAATCGCACGGAGGGGCGGGATGTCTACTCGGGCAGGAAGAGAGCGAGAAGGCGGGGCGAGAGATACGGCGCGGAGGCCGGGATGATGCGCAAGAGCTGGATTCCCAGAGGAAGACTGGTTCTGCCATGACGAGTGGGGGGTGAAGTACAGATGTCGCCGGGAGAGAGCCAAGAGAGATGCACAAGGCAACCTGCGCTGATTGTGGCAAGGAATGCGAGGTTCCATTCAAGCCTACGGAAGGCCGCCCTTTCTACTGCAAGGAGTGTTGGGAGAAGAGAAGAGGCCCTGGAAGAGGAGCAAGAAGAGGTCTATTCCAGTGACTATCTCTTTGCTTGATGAAGCTCCACGCTCCGGACACGGTTGTCACCGCGTCAGACACAGATCCGAGAGGTGAGGGTCTATGTGGGAAAGAATCCAACGGGGAGAACCTTGGGTAGGGGTAGGGATGAAGGTTGAGAGTCTGTGACCCGAAGCCTCGATCTGAGGAACCGTCTGTCACCGAGACCCAGGCGGAGTGTCCTGAGTGTGGGTCGCTCAGACATTTCCGCGACTACATGCGAGCCGAAGTGATCTGTTCTGACTGCGGGCTTGTGATAGAGGACAGGTTGATCGATCCAGGGCCGGATTGGAGGGGCTTCGACACCGACCAGAGGATGGCCCGGGAGCACACCGGACCTCCAACGACATATACCATTCACGACAGGGGTCTCTCTGCGATGATCGATCCCCGCGACTATGATGCGGCGGGATCGCCGCTCAGACCCGAGGCCAGGGCCCAGATGTACAGGTTGAGGAAGTGGGACAAGCGGGCTAGGATATCTGGCTCTGTTGAGAGGAACCTGTCCTACGCCCTTTCAGAGCTGGATAGGGTGGCCGGTCAGCTTCAGCTCCCGCGTAACGTTCGGGAGGCAGCCTCGCTGCTTTACAGGAAGACGGTTGAGAATGGGTTGACGCGGGGAAGGTCGATAGAGTCCTCCACAGCCTCGGCGGTCTACATATCGTGCAGACAGTTCGGCATACCCAGGACCCTTGAAGAGATGGCGAATGTAACGAAACACAAAAAGAAGGAGATTGGCAAGAGCTATCGTGTGATCGCCAGGGATATGGGCATACATCTCCCGCCGGTGAATGCTATGGACTATGTTCCCCGCTTCACCAGCCTGCTCGGCCTTCCAGGAACAGTGGGGACGAAAGCGGTTGAGATTCTGAGGCAGGTGATAGGCGAAGGTATGGGTTCCGGGAAGGGCCCAGCTGGCATCGCAGCGGCCGCCATCTACACAGCTTGCGTTCTTGAGGATGCTGAGCGCACACAGAAGGAGATCTCGGAGATCACTGGCGTTACAGAGGTGACCCTGCGCACTAGGTACAAGGACATCGCTGAGTATCTTAATCTAGAGTTAGACGCCTAAAGTTGATTCGGTGGCGGAGCGAAATGATCGCTGATCCGCCGGAGGCAGAGACTCAAGACCTGAGGCAGATCTTGGCCTGGGCCTGAGTGGGTGCCGAGGGACAGGTCATGCGAATGTTCCGACCCGTCAGACGCCACTAGCTCTTCCCGATCGGCAGGGATCACCTTTTAGCCCACTGGTACACAACCATCCTCAGCTGTCTCGTCATCTGAATTCCACGAAGACTGCAACGGGGATGGAGAGTGAGCAAAAGAATCCTGATCGTGGACGATGACAAGGGGAACCTCGAAACGCGGGGCCCCGGCGCGTGGAAACGTGGGTCATGCCATCGGTTGGACCAATGCATCTCAGAGGGGAGGCGCGACATCCTCAGGCTATGACCACGTCGTCGATGGAGTGATGGCGCTTGGAAAGCAGCTTCACCTTCTGGATGGTGGCTCCGTCGCGCCCGATCGCAATGCCCCTGTCGTGTGGATGGACGCTGACGTAGGCGGTCTTCTTCCCGTTGCCCTCCACGATGCGGATGCCCTGTATCCTGGCTGGCGAGACCATCTTGGTGATGAACTCCTTGGGATCATCGGCGTGTTCGATCACCTCTATGTCCCGGCCGAGCATGCTGCTTGCCTTCTTCACGTTGAAGCCCCCGCGGCCGATGGCCATGCTTATGTCGCCCTTCTTCACGACGAAGACTGCCCTGTTGCCCTTCTCGGGTACCACGCAGTCCATGACCGTCGCGCCCGTGAGGTTCTCGAACATCGCGATGTACTGGATCTGGTCCGCGCTCAGCTTGATCCCCAAACTAAGCACCCTTGACGGCCGAGAGGATGTTGGAGGCTCCCGGATCGATGACAGCCAGCGACGCCACCTGGAAGGGCTTCCTGCAACCCTCCCCAGATCGGTGCTGTTGCCGGCGAACTCCAGGACGGGGACCTTGGACAGGGAGGTGTAGTGGCGAAGGTCCGAGCGGGCCTCGGCCGGCAACTTGCTGGACACGATCACCAGCCTCGCCCTGCCGGTCATGGCCGCCTTCATCGTTGAGTCCATGCCCAGCTCCACCTTCCCGGTCTCCATGGCCTGGCGGACGGCCTTCTCCAGATCCATGCCATCACCCCTCCTTCATGGAAAGCTTGACCATCCCCGTGCCCAGCGGAATAGGCTGGCCTATGATCACGTTCTCTATGATCCCCTCCAGGCGGTCCACCTCGCCCCTTGCGCTGGACTCGAGGAGATGCTTGGTGGTGATCTCAAAGCTGGCCCTGGCGAGCACGCTTGCCTTGGATCCGCTGACGCCGTGCCTGCCGATCTGTTTCACTCTGGCGTCGGATGTCATCATGTCGGCAACGAGCATGATGGACTGGGCGGCCACCGTTCCAACGGCGCTCATGGATCGGTCCGCCAAGCTGACCCTTGCCAGAGCCAAGAAGGTGGTGTCTAGGGTCGTATCGAAGTTCGAGGAGGTGCAGGTCGACCCCGGGGAGGCCTTCCTCAGGTGCTCCACGATGCTCTCGGGCAGCATCCCGGCCTGTTCCTCCACGATCCTGTCTATGCTCTTCTGCGACAGCATCTTCACGCCCCCAACGTCTCCTGGGCTATGGTCTCGGGATCCACCCCCAGCTCGCCCTTCTTCCGGGCAGGATCCACGCCGTCCTCCCCGTAACGGAACTGAACAATCATGCCCCTCGTGTCGCGCACCGTGCCGTCGTACTCCACCCTCAGATCCTGCAGCGCGTTGATCAGCCTGCGCTGCATGTACCCGCTCTGCGCCGTCCGTATCGCGGTGTCCACCAAGCCCTCCCGACCGCTCATGGCGTGGAAGAAGAACTCCAACGGATCCAGGCCGTCCTTGTAGCTGGACTTAACGAACCCCCTGGCCCGGGCCCCCACATCCTGCACCTTGAAGTGGGAAAGAGTCCGGTCACTGTACCCGCGGCTCAGCCTCCTGCCGCGCACAGCCTGCGGCCCAATGCAGGCGGTGATCTGCGTCAGATCCAACATATTGGCCCTAGCACCGGTCTTGGCCATAACCACCGTGTTCCGCTCCATCCCCAGATGCTTCTCCGCGATCTCCCCCGCCCGGTTCCGGGCCTTGCTCAGGATCTCCATCACGCGCATCTCAGGGTCTCCTCCAGCGTCTTCCCGGGCAGATGCTCCAACATCCCCTCGCTGTAGACCCCGATCAGCCTGTCCACATCCTCCTCGCCCTTCTCAAGGACCTCGGAGATGCCCTCGCTCGCCTCCTCGGGGATATCGTAGTCGTCGATGCTGATCGTGAACCCCTTCTTCGAAACCACCCAGACGGCCAAGCGGGTCACGCCGTCCAAGAAATCCTTGGCCATTCCAGGCCCATACCTGCGGGTGATCTCGTCCAGGACCTTTCCCTCGAAGTACGCCCCTATCGCCGCTGCATCTATGACCCCGCTGACAAGCTCACCATCCTTGATGATGACATAGCC
>CAYVLA010000213.1:0-272 GCA_964452145.1 Hadarchaeota archaeon (SeqCode) | reverse complement strand
CACACTTGGAGCAGACCTTGGCCTTGAACTCCATGCTCAAGTCCCTCGGAAGGGACTTGCTGAAGATCTGCTTGCCACTCCAGTACTCTATCCCCTCGACCCTCTTCGCCGGCGTGGGCAGCCTGGTGTCCAGCCCGGCAAACTTCAGGATCTGTTCAGCCGCCTCCCGCGCGAAGAACGAGTCCTTCCTCGTCAGGTAGTAACAACCGGATATGTGATCGTGAATGCACCCTATTATCGGGCCGCCCACCCGGGGCGACAGGATGTGCTCC
>CAYVLA010000212.1:0-4506 GCA_964452145.1 Hadarchaeota archaeon (SeqCode) | reverse complement strand
ATGTCGGACTCAGCCCCGAGAACTTCAGATCGGTCTCGATCCCGCTGCAACTGGCGTCCCCTTCCCGTGCGGCGGTCAGCATCACGAGACTTGACGTCGTCGTGAACGCGTCGAATCCTGACATAGTCTATGGTCGTCTTTCGCTGTTGTTGGCGGTCTCGGTGGGCCTGATCTGCACGTATGCCACCTGGCAGCTTCTCAGGCCTGCCAGCCCGCCTAGGCGCGCTTCCTTCGAACCCGTGCTGGCACTCCGTAGGCCACGGAGCGGCTCGGAATACTTCGAGTGACTACGCTTCCGGCGCCGATCACGCTTCCTTCGCCTATGGCCACTCCGTCAAGGACCTGGGAGCCGCAGCCGATCCAGACATCATCCCCTATGTCGATTCCTCTTCTGCTTTCTCCCTGGTCGCGGATCGGCTTGGTGGGGTCGGAGAAGATGTGATTCGCCGGGACCACGTATACATGCCCACCGATGAGGCATCGCGATCCTATCTTGGTTCCCCCTTGGCCTTGAATCACGGAGAGCGGTCCCACGAAGGTATCGTTCCCGATCCATATGCCTTTGCCCTTCCAACAATCGATCAGAGACCCGTAGCGTATCTGACATCCGGAGCCTATCGTGAGTCCGCACTCGCTCAGACCATTCAAGCATACACCGTCATCGATTCTGGTATGGGACCCGATCCGGATCAGGTTTGCGTTGTGGATCCTGACGCCGCTGCCAAAGGAGCAACCCTGCCCCATGCTGCAGAGGCGTCTCCGGAGAGCCCAAGCCATCAACGTTGAACCAAATTCCAAGAAACCATCTCCAGGATCGTGCGATACCTCATCTCCCCAAGGTCGATTCGAAGGCTTCCAGAAACATCCTTGATACCTGGGCCCAGTCAAAGTCCTTGGCGAATCGAACGCCCCTCGAGGCCAGCTTCAGGGCAAGCTTGGGATCGTCAAGGATCTCCGAGAGACGGTCCGCGAGGGAAGCTGGATCGCCCACTTTGAACACCATCCCATTCTTGCCGTGGTGGACCAGATCTCGAATCCCTCCGGCATCGGAGGCCAGCACGGGCCTCCTGGAACACATCGCCTCTAGGACAACCTTACCCAGAGGTTCCCGCGTGGACGGAAGAACGAAGCAACGGCACCCCTTGTACAGATCGTGTATGCCCTTGTAGTCCACCGGCGGCATCAGCGTGAAGTAGTCCTCCAGCCCATGCTTCGCTATCGAGGCTGTGAGGGCATTGTAGCCGTCATCCGATCTGGAGCCTCCCACGAGGAGGAACCTTACGGGCTTCCCTCTTCTCGCCAGGATATCCGCAGCCCGGACGAGATTGTTCAGACCCTTGATGAGGGCAAACCTCCCGACGTAGAGGCAGTCGGACTGTGTCGCCAGGCACATGGATTCGGGGCTAAACAGGTCGGTCTTCAATCCCGAGGGGATCACCTGTATGCGTTCCTCCGAGACGCCGATTGAGACCAGTTCGCGTTTGACGAACCGTGACACCGCGACATTCAGATCCACCCTTGCAGCTACCTTCCTGAGAAGAAGCGCATACTCGGCGTTGAGTAAGTATCTTCGGCTCAGCGATACGGGATCCGTTTGTATAACGGGAGTGTGAACAGACAGGACGCATCTGGCGCCGATCCTCCTGGCATCTCCCGGTTCGTATAGCCACCCCAGAGGCATCGCATTCATGGAGTGCATGACGTCGGGGCGGAAGCCCGTCCTACGGATCGTCCTGAGAAGCGCACGGCCGAGCAGTAACCTCTGCAGTTTGGGCTGTCCGCACCTGTAGACACAAACCCCTCCCTCCATTTCCTGTCCGTCGCCCTTGCCGAAGGTGAAGATCGCCGTTTCATGGCCTTGACGGATCTCTTCTGTGGACAGGTAGTAGATGTTCGGCAGTAGTCCCCCGGTCAGCGCCCCTCCTTCGGGAAATGAGGAAACCAGCCTCGCGATCCTCAACTGCAGCCACCAGCGGAAAGCCACTCCTAAAGGGGAGATCGGTCAATATAAGGGTTCCCGACGCGATCAACGTCGTCACTGGGTCCGCGGTCGCTCCAAATCGAGCCGCTTGGTTCCAGCCGAGCAGTAGATGTTGAGGATTCGGTCGGCCACGGCATCTGCGCAGTACTTCTCGAGGAAGGCCTTCCTAGCGTTTGCTGCAAGCCTAGATGCAAGGTCGGCCTGGGTGAGAACCCGGATGATCGCTTCCGACATTCGATCCGGATCGCTGGGCGGGACCAACAGAGCGGACTCCTCGTGGGTCAGTATGATGGGTATCTCCCCGACGGGAGTGGCAACGATGGGCCTGTTTGCGCCCATATAGTACATCAGTTTGACCGGCGATTGCGCCCTGTGTATCGGGTTATCGGGGCTGGGTATCACAAGGCAATCGGCCTTGGCCAGCCACTGCGGGATGCTCTGTATCGGCTGGAACCCGGGGCAGAAAACGTCCGGCACATTCTTGATCGTCCGGCTCATCGCATTCCAGCTGAGCGAATCCTCAAACCTAGGTCCCACTAGGAATAGCTTCGCATCGGCCACCGCCGATTTCACCTTGGAGAATGCCTCCACGAGCGTCTCCACCCCTTTGTGTGCTCGTATTGCCCCGGCGTACATGACTATCCTGTTCCCGGGAATATCCGAAGTCATCCCCCTGAAGACCCGGGAGTCTACCGGGACGTAGACCACCGTGCCCCCGTACCTCCTCCTCAAGGTCGTCGATGCCACCGTGAGCCGGTCGGCCAGGACGCGGGCAGAGAAGTTGATGAAGATGACCAAAAAGCCGGGGAGACTCGCGACCACTCCTCTTGCCCCTATCCGGTGTGCATCCGTTCTCAGGTCGAAGATCCAGTTGCGAAGGTCGTCATCATCAAGGTCGAAGATGAGCTTCTTCCCACTTCTCTTCGCTATCGCGGCTGCCATCGTTCCCTCCCAGCAGGGCTTGCATATGCAGATGGCATCATGCCTGGCGACCCTGGCCAAGATCCATCGGAACTTGTCACGCAGCGGACGGTCGGGGATTCGTTCCACCTTCACCGTGGGATCTTCGATATAGGGTGGCTCATCTTTCCTGCCCGGGCCGATTATCGCGACCTCCCAGCCTCTGGCGGACAGCAATGAAGCAAAGGGATAGGCCCGGGTCAGCTGATTCCCCGTGATCGACGAGATGACGAAGAGCACGCTCTGCTTCGCAGGACTACCTTCCGCGCATTTCCCTGTCATTCGAGGACTCACCGTATGCCTCCAAGAGCCTATCCACATGCTTGGATATGGAGAAGCGCGCCGTCACGATTCTGCCCGAAAGCCTCGCCAGCTTCGTTCGCTTCTTCAGGTCCTCAGCCAAAATGTCCACCGCTTGTGCCAGGGCCTCTTGGTCCTCTCGATCGTAGTAGATCGCATTCTTTCCTTCCTCCGCCGCCTCGACCAATCCACCCGATCGCGACACAACGAGGGGCAGCCCTACCAGCTCCGCGTCGAGCGCAATCATGCCGAAGGACTCGAACCCCCGACTGGGGATTACGCACAGGTCGTGTTCTGCCAAACGCCTCAGAAACTCATCTCGAGGAAGCCATCCCTCCTGACGATACTCAAGGCCCAGCTTGCGTGCGTGATCGGCAAGGGCCCCAAGGTGCTGCTCTCGGCCCAGACCATAACTTGTGAGCGTAGCCCCCTTTCCCTCAAGGGACCGCATCAAGAGGTCCAGACCTTTCTCCGGCACGATCCGGCCGCCGAAGGCCACGCTGAGCCCAGCACGGTGGCTGACTGCCCTGCCGATCTCACCAGCTGCGACGGCGTTTGGGATCGCCCTCACATCCAGGCCGAGCGCTTTCTGAAGAACTCGCTTGGCGGCACTTGACGGCACGATCAGACTGTAGCGGCTAGCTAGAGCCTTGAGGAGTCTTGAGGATAGCGTAAACCGCTTGTGGGCCCCCCATCCGAGAAGACCTTGGTCGAAGCATGTTCGACACGCAGGGTCCCGGTCAACATAGCAGAGCCCTGAACGATCGTTAATCGGGCCATCGCGGCTGAGCGAGCACGGCGGCCACAGGGAGGAATTGACGCATATCGGCTCGAGATTGTGCCATGTCCAGAACTTGGGGAGATCGGCTGTCGAAACTGCCCAGGGCAAGGCAGATCCAAGCGGCAACACATCGTGAAGATGCACCAGATCAACGTCATCCTGAATCTTGTAGAAGGCGCGGATGGCCTGTCTACCAGCCCGGCCTTCCCTGCCCTCAAGACGGTGAACGGTGAGCCCCTTCCTCGGATTCTCGATTCTGCTGCCACTGAAGGGACCTGCTATGACGGATACCTCGATGCCTCTGTCGACCAGTTCGTTCGCCGCTTCCCAGAGCAGGCTGGCAACGGCGCCCAGGTTCATCGGAGGCGGGAACTTCCTGGTGACGAAGAGTACACTCTGCGGGCTCCCGGTCACGATAAACCCAACATGGCCTTCCTTGCACACGGAAGATATATGTAAGCTGTCTTCATCCTATGTCGGGGAG
>CAYVLA010000211.1:0-4555 GCA_964452145.1 Hadarchaeota archaeon (SeqCode) | reverse complement strand
GGGTTCGACAGGCTATCAGGGACAACAGGCTGTGGCAGCTCGCCCAGGCCCGGTCCAGAAGCCATCCGAATCTGCTGGGTGCCTTCGATTCGGCGCTGCGTCGAAACAGAGCCATCTTGGAGTCAAGCGACCCGTTGACCAAGAGATCTGCATTGCTCTACTCGGGCCCGGAGTCGCGTCTCCGCCCCGAGGTGACCCGGGCAAGGAGGATGATTCGGGAACGCGTTCCCGCGGGCCCTACGTACGCGCACCCTCTGTACGGACGGGTCCCTGCCGTCCTCGCGTTGTGCTATCCCTTCGGCCAGACCGAGCTTCCCCCCCGACTTGAAGCTCTGGTGAAGAGGCCATCCGAGACCCCCTCGGATATCGAGGTCGTCAAAGGGAGCCTGGACTACCAATTCGGTCCGGGATCGGGAGATGCTCTGGAGCCCTTCCAGGTCTTCAGATCGCCCAAGACGGGCAGGATAAGGATCGTGAGGAGAGGTGATTCGCTTCTGGGCACTATGCGGGCCAAGGACTTCTTCTTTCTGCCCACGATGGAGGGGGCACAGATCCTTCTGTCCGGCCTCCCCTTTCCTGCATCCAGGATCATGATGTCCGACGAAGCAAAGGATTTCGTCTCCATGGGCCGATCCGCCTTCGCCAAGTTCGTGGAGTGCTGCGACCCCGGAATCGTTCCCGGACAGGAGGTCATGCTCGTGGACCGCAACGACCAGCTCCTCGCCACGGGCACGGCATTGATGAACAGCAGGGAGATGGGTAGCTTCAGGGTCGGTGTCGCCGCCAAAATCAGGCATCACCGGCTCGCCGGTCGGCCTCTAGGTGAAGATCTCCCTTAGAAGGACAGCCTTGCCCCTGTCAGCTCGGACCATCTCACGGCCGGCCAGGACCGATCTTCCCTCCGCCACGGGGTCCCCATCTCTTCGAAGCACCACTTCATCTCCCGGTCTGATGTCTGGGTCGGCCGAGACGACGCCTGGGCAGTAGACGACCTTGGTCCGTGGCTTGAAATCCAGATCCACGCAATACGAGCTTCGTTCGGCTAGAATCATTGCGCCCCCGATCTGGGGCGTGAAGAAGCCGGTCTGCGGATTCCTTCTCGCAATGCCTTTTTCGCCCGCGACGATCATCTCCGCCATCCGCTTTCCCCTGATCCGGGCCGGTGGAGCGACCATGCACGCGGCGATCTCGGGTCCGTACTGGTATGAGAGTATCTGCCTCGCAGTCCGGAGGGGATCTCTGGGCCTCGGCGTCCCGGTCAGTGCGCCCAGCGAATCGGAGAGGAACCTCAGCCCCTCCTGTGTGGTGGTACTCTCGCCATCGAATATCCGGAAGGGCCATCCCAGATGCGCATCCGTCCTCCGGCAGGCCTCCCTGTAACCGCCCGATACGTGTGCAATGATGGTCAGAGGATCCTCTCCATAGGTGCGCAGAAATGCGAGAAGGCTGCGCGACACGGTCTCAATCTCCTCATGGCTCCAGATGCCTGTGACGGGAATATCGTAGCAGCTGGCCGGAGGGACTCCCTCCAATGCCCTCGGAACGGCTCCCAGCGGGCTCGTGAGCACGACTTCATCTATCGAGGCCCGTCGGCGGTGGGGCGCGATGGCCGCCTCGAAGAGCCTATGCGACCGGGAAAGGGAGTATGGCTTCCTCTTGGAGCAGGGAAGGATCACGACGCAGTCCGGTCTAGGATCAGGCTTGTGGCGCGATGCCACCCTCTCCCTCCACCTCACCACCTCGGGCCAGTGCAGGGAAAGGTCGGTGAAGCGGATCAGGTCCTCACCCCCGGCAGAATCGTGGTGAACTGCTCCAAGTAGTCTCCATGCTTGCGGTACATCCTCTTCAGAGCAGCATGTAGTTCGGGATGCCTCAGGGATCTCTCCTCGGCCATCAGCTTGAGTTCCTGCATGCCCATCCTCAAACGGATCTCCGAGAGCATCCTCCTAGTCATCCACCTGTTGTGGTCCAGTAGGCCGCCTGGTTGCTCGGCGTGGGTAACCGCGGAGCAGTAGGGGCATTCGCATGGATTCCGGGGCAGGTCCTTGACTGCGACGGAGTAGGTGTCAAAGACAATCTCCCCCCTGAGGCTTGCCCGCCATGCGTGCGAATCGAAGAACAGGTCGGCGCCAACGAGCGAATATAGGGGAAACGACCAGATCTCGGCACCGGTGATGATGATGGCAGTGTTTGGCGAGCACCGCTCCCTGAGGAGGATTATGTCCTCCACGACCTCGGCCGGGTCGGCCTTGACGCCCGGGTCGAATGCGATGATATTCGCCTCCAGCGTTGAAGGATCGGGACGCAGCGTGCCATCCTCCGAGACAACCACAGCGCATCTCTCCTCGGCGCGGGGTTTCTCCTCCGGACCCGGTCCGTAGGCAGCTGCCATGACCAGGGGCTTGCCCCGGGATGTGGGCCTGGCCAGGTGTGCACGGCTGATCGCGCGTGAAGGCGGCAGGGCGAGGACGGCCTCACCGCCGCCTCCCATATCGTAGCATCTGTACCCCCCGGCGGCCCCCTTGAAGTAGCAGCCCGATGGGGTGTTGATGGTGGCGTCTGCAACCATGAGTCTGCCCAGGCGACCCGGGCCATCGTGGGCGATCAGATCAAACTGGATCACGCGAGAACCTCCACAACAACCCCCTTCAAGAGCCCATCCGTCACGGCTCGGTCCACCCTCACCCTGAGCCTTCGGCCGATCAGCTTCGCTGATCCCGGCACGGTGATCACAGGCCCGAGCTCGGCCGGGTAACATACGATCTGGCCTCTCCTCCTAAGGTTACGCTCAGCCGCGATCGCGTCAATCACCTTTCCGATGTACTCGTCCTTCTTCGCCATGTTGATCTCCCTTGCAGCCTGGACCATCATCGCGCTGCCGGGCTCTGAATGGCCGGGAGGCCCCGATGCCTCCTTCTCGAAGGCGCTCCCTGGCAGTGCCTTGAACCTGTAGATGGTGATCTTCTCCGCATCCTTCTGCATGCGTCTGATCATCCGGGATGTCCGGGCGGCGGACTTCATCGTCTGACCCGGAAGTCCGTGGATGAAGTACACATAGGGCTTCAGCCCCTTGCTTCTGGCGATGCGGACAGCCTCCGTCGCCTCCTTGGGGGTCGACGGCCGGCCCAGGGCCCGCGAGTGGGCCTCGTCCCCGGTTTCACATCCAATGTGGATCTCCGTTCCTGGAAGATGGCGGGCAATGAGCGCGGCCGTTGGCTCGTCGAAGAGGGAAGGCTTGACGTTCTCTATTGACACATACGCCCGGCCTCCTGCTGCCTCCTTGGAAGCTTCCAGGAGGGCTTCAAGCTTGTCGTGGTTGGGGGCGGGGCGCCGGGGATTCGTTGTATCCTTTCCCCTGCAGTAGTCGAGGAAATCCGGCGCGCTGAGGACGATCCTCCTGACGCCTAGCTCCACCAAGCCCCTTATCTCGTCTGCCACGAGTCCTATGTGCCTGGACTTGGGCGGCCCGAAGGTGGCGGGAACCGAGCAGAACCCGCAACCGGGCGGTATGTGCTCTGGACAGTCGGGCCCTCCGCAGCCTTGACTACAATCGCTGCAGGCCCTGCCATCGGACAGGGGCATCCTGGTTCGGCGGAAGTTGCTGCATCCTCTGACGACCTCGACGTAGACCCGGCTGGCGAAGAACGTCGCGTAGTCCCGGATCCGCCCCACGGATGGCACGTAGCGGTTGTAGCTCTCCTCGTCAAGCCTCGGCGCCGGGGGTTTGATGACTGCTCGGTCCCCCTGGCGGTAGGACAGCCCGGGAATATCATCGTAGCCCGCTCCGTCCAGTATCGACTCAACGGCCCTTTCGCCCTCCCCCGAAATCGCAAGATCAAACCCGGAGACATCCAAAACCCTCTGCGGCTGCCCGCACGCCGGTCCGCCCACAACCTTGATGCAGTCGCGCCGAGCAGTCCGGGCTGTCCTGCCGATGTTCTTGAGCGCGGCAAGATCCATGGTCATGGCCGAGACCATGAGCAGGTCCACCTCCGACAGATCACCGCGGCGGAGGAAGTCCTCGCAAAGCTGGATGTGGCAATCCACTCCTCTGGATTCTAGGATGCCGCATATCCATCTGGGCCCGGACCCGATGACGTCCCTTGTCAGCATCCTGGCCCCCCTGCCCGAGCCCAGGGCGTCGATCATCAGAGCCCGCACAAGGATCAGCTGCCGGGGGAACCCTCGCCGGGCCTACGGGAAACCCATTTCTCCGCAACCTCGACGATCTCGGGATCACCCATCTTCTCGCCCAGCCTCTTGAAGCAGTAGAATACGTCCTGGTAGACGGGGTTCCACTGGGCCGCCGCCGTGAGCTCATGCCTGTAGGTTCCCCTCTTCATGTCCCAATACCCGAAGGCAAGAACGAAGACCAGGTAGGCCGGGATGAAGGTGATGAGGAAGAACCTGAGCTTGCCGAAGGTCGTGTTTATGAACGGAACAAGGCCGAACCAGATAATGCATGTGTTCAGCACCGACAGTGCAAGGCCGACGCTGCCGTGTCCACGCATGACATACTGCTTGGCCCGGCTTGCTAGGCGCAGATTCATCTTGT
>CAYVLA010000210.1:0-4667 GCA_964452145.1 Hadarchaeota archaeon (SeqCode) | reverse complement strand
CTGGCGCGTGAACTCTGCAGTCCTGACTCGCCCTCCTTGCGAGTTTCTCGAAGCCGCGTGAGCATTTCACAGACCAGGAACAATCCTTCTCGACTGCCCTTTAAATGGGCAAGGCGCGCCCTCCCCTGTCGAGGAGGAGGGCAAGTTGAATAGGAAACTGGCAGCTCTCGCGGCTGCTTTGGTGAGCATAGGAGCGGTGATGGGGCAATTGGCCCCGGTTCTGAACCTAACCATGACGGCCAACCCGCTTGTCGCCTACAGCGGCGATCAGGTCAACTTCACCATCGTGTTGAAAAACGAGGGCAAAGAGACCCTGACGGGGATCAACCTCACCGACGATCTTTCGGGCCAAACCATTAGGCTGGCTGAGCTGGACCCCCAGATGAACTATACCTACTGGTTCGTTGTGAAAGTCCACGACGATCTGATCGGCAACGCAACGGCATGCGCTCTGAACAGCACCGGGCATAACGTGACCGTCGAGGCCCAGGTTCTCGTTGACATAATCCACCCGAACATAACCTTGGTCAAATCGGTCAACGCCACGATGATCTATCCCGGCCAACGTGTGAACTTCACGTTCTTCGTCAACAACACGGGGGACGTGGGCATCAATGCGATCAATATCACGGACGACCTCTGCGGCCCCGTCGCCGGCCCCTTTGATCTGAAACCGGGAGAGAACCTCACCGCCTGCCTAGTCCTGGCGATCGATGACGATGTCACGAACAACGGGACCGCTTCAGGCTTCGATCCCCTGGGAAAGAGGGTCAAGGCAGAAAGCTCGGTGCGCATCGACGTGATCCATCCCAACCTGACGCTGGCGAAGTCGGTCAACGCCACCATCATCTACCCGGGTCAATACGTCAACTACACGCTGGTTTTGGAGAACGTCGGGGACTGTAACCTCACCGCGGTGAACCTGACCGATCCTGCTCTAGGACTTTCCCTGGGCCCGCTGAACCTGACCATGGGCGAGAATATGACGGTCTGCGTTCAGGTTCAGCTCCATGAAGACACGACCAACGAGGCCAATGCCACGGGCCTCGATCCTCTAGGGGGAGAAGTAGAGGCCGACGCGACCACCACGGTAGACGTGATCCACCCCGAGCTCAGGGTTCAGAAGAGCGTCGAGCCGGGCATCGTTCCCGCCAAGGGCAATGTCACATACACGCTGGTTTTGGAGAACGTCGGGGACTGCAACCTTACGGCTGTGAACATCAGCGACCAGTATCTGGGCTGGGAGGCAGGTCCCTTCGACCTGATGCCGGGAGAGGGCCTGACCTTCGAGTTGAACGCGACCGTCCACGTCACGGCCACCAACAACGCCACCGCAGTTGGCCTAGATCCCCTCGGCAACCCTGTTGCGGCCTGGGACACGGCCCACGTGGTCGTGGTGACCACCGGGGACATCAGGGGGCTGGGCTACTGGATGCATCAGTTCTCATACAACGGCAGGCGCCACGTGGACAGGGAGACTCTGGAGGCCTACCTAGCCCTGATAATCGGGCAGTCCTCGATCTTCGACGAGCTGTACCCATTATCTATGCAGAACGCCACCGACTACCTCTGGCTCGGGAAGGCGTCCATGGAGCAGCGTGCCGTCCAGCACTGCTTGGTCTGCTGGCTGAACTGGGCAAACGGGGCCCTGGAACTGGGCGACAAGGTGGACACCGACCTCGATGGCGAGCCGGACATGACCTTCCAGGAGGCCATGGAAATGGTGGAGGACCTGATAGCCAACGCGGAGGGCTGGAAGGATTACGAGGCCGCCAAGAGGATCTGCGAGAGCATATGCGGCGTGGACGGCCTGGATGAGGGCGATGATGATGAGGGCGAGCCGGGCAGCGGCAAACGGGGGCCTCCCGAGGATGTGGGCATGCCGCAAGGCAGAGGTCCGCCCCAGATCAATCCCCCGGTGAAGCGAGGTCCACCCGAAGACGTGGGTAAGCCTCAGGGAAGGGGACCCCCCTGAGAAGCAGGACAAGCCCGGTAGGTCAGTCAGGTAGAGTTCCAACGCCCAGACCGGCGCGTGCAATCCAGGCCCGCCGGTCTCCTATCCTATTTTTCGGGCGAGCTTCCTTTGTCAGGGGTTCCTTCCATGTCTTCTGATCCCTCTCCCATCGGAGAAGACCTTGGCTGGACCATGTGCATCCCAGCGTAACTGGCGGTTCGTCGATGTCACCGTCATACCACTCAGTCCGCTCCATGCAGCCTGATCGGCCTCGCAGACGGGCTCCTCTCCGTAGTCAGGAGCCCACCAAGATCGTTTGGGATGTGGCTTCCTCTGGTTCCCCATTTCATCACGGCATGGGAGGCGGGAGGTTGGCTTTGCCGCCGGGCGTCGAGAGTGGCGTTGAGCACCTCATCATCCATTCGCACTGTAAGTGGGCCCGATTCGCTCAGCCCTTGCCCGACGCTGTCCTTGCCACCATGAAGATGAATGGCATCGGGTCATCCCAAGCGAAGTAGGCATAGACCGTGTTGGGGCCTATGATGGACCTTATCCATGTTCCTGTGCGAAGCTCACCTCTGGAACGGTATGTGCGAAAGGATCTGAAGTCCCAGAGCTCGTTCACAAGCCTGACCCCTTTCTTGAAGCTGGACGGGATGTCTACCGAAAGGCCCAGAACGTCTCGGTATGCTATGAAGGGCAGATCCATCCCCGAGGCTACGGCGAGGCCGTTGCCCGAGACGCTTCTCGGGTTCACCTCGATCAGCTTGAACAGCCCATCCGCGGGGTCCTCTTTGAACTCGACGCCGACCAGACCCCTGAAGTGGAAGTGGTCCAGGAGGCGTCTGGCCAGCTTCTCCACCTCAGGCTCCCAGACCGAGACCTGGAGGCTTCCATCCCCGTAGATGGGCGGGTTCTGCCTGAGCTTGCGTTTGGTCATCCCGGCCAAGCATCTTGAGGTCCCGTCGTAGTAAGCTAAGAATCCATAGAGCCCCTCATCCCCGCCCCCTATCCTTTCCTGCACCATCACCTTCGGGTCAAGCTTGCGCATGGAATGATAGGTTCGGATCAGCTCATCGCTGGATTCCACCACGGTCAGTTTTGCCCCTACCCGTAGTCTCCAGATCTTTGAGTGTCGAGGCTTTAGAAGACAAGGGTAGCTGACCCGGCTGGCTATGGACTCGATCCGCTGCTCGTCGGGGAAGAAGGTTTGTGGAACGGGGACGCCTGCTTGGAGAGCCTCTTGGTACTGAAGCTTCTTGTCAAGGATCTTGGCCAAGGTTTCCGGGTCAGAGACGTTGAAGCGGAAATCGCCAGTGAGCTCGTCAGCATGTTCTGAGATGAAGAAAACCCCATCATCCCCCGTCGGGAAGAGCGCTGCGAACGATAGATCTCGCCCCATGAGGCTGAGGGTCTGAATCCACTTCTCTTCATGGCCCGAGATCGCTGGCATGGAGTGGAACTTCACGTAGCGAGACGGGCGAAGGGGAGAGGGATCTGAACCAAGGCAGATGACGGGGATGCCCCTTCTGCCAAGGCTCCTTGCATAGCTGAGACCCCCCACGGAGCCACCCAGTATCACGGCCGGCGCTGCCCTTTCTGTGGGTCTTGACCTCGACATTTGAGTCGGGTCATCTTCGGGCATGAACTTAAAGATTGGCCGAGAAGATCCAGAGATCGGTACAGACGCGTTGGACGTCGATCTGCCCGCAGTCTAGAGGTTGTTGGCACTGACGCGTTTCGATCAGCGTATCCTGGATCCTGTGAAGAGACTGCCACTGGCCGGACCCCCTGAGATCACCTCTGATGGTGAATGGCAGTCTGCTCAGATCCCAGGGCGGGCGAGACTTGCGCTTGGAGCTTGGCTCCCTTGGAGAGCTGGGCTCTGGGTTTTCGCGAGGATCCACCCCAGCTTTCTGGGCTGGCCGACTTCAGCCCCTCGAGGCAGTCTCGATCTCGGATCATGGCATCTGCCGGAAGATGCGCGACCTGGCGAGAACGCCGAACAAGGAAGGGGCCGTGGTTAACCACGGCGGGGTCCGTGCGGGTCGATGCCATCTGGATCCGTCGGGATGCGCATGTCTGCGCCCTGGTCCCTCCTTTCCGGACCATCCAGCAGAGTGGAGAGAGATGGAGAATCGGGCCATCGACGATGGCATGAAGGGTCTGGGGGTGCCTGTCTGGGCTCTTAGAAGGCATGTCTTTCATCATGAGGAGCCGTTAGTCTGTCCTTCTCGGTACCTGCTCAGGGTCCGCTCTGCAACATGATTCCATGTGAAAAAGGCATTGGCCCTCTCCATTCCTTTCATGCCCATCCTCCTCGCCAAGCCGGGGTCCTCCAACAGCAACGCCAGTTTTCGAGTGAGGTCTTCCGTGCCCTCGCCGACGTTTTGCGCTGACTCCCCATAAAGGAGTCCCGTCACCCCGTCCGTGACGACCTCGGGGACGCCACCCACCCGTCTTGCCACTACGGGCTTGGCTTCCATCATTGCCTCGATGAACACCAAGCCGAGATACTCGTGGCTTGAGGCGGAGACGAAGATGTCGCAAAGAGAGTAAAGACAGTTCTTTCGGCCCTCGTCCAGAAAGGAGGTGAACAGAACATTCCCCCGTATGTCCCGGGGTACCGATGAGGCTAGTTTGGCCATCTCCTCAGCTGTCCAAGCCTCCCCGCAGAGGACAAGGAGGGGATCCAGACCCATGTTGCAGAGCC
>CAYVLA010000209.1:0-4775 GCA_964452145.1 Hadarchaeota archaeon (SeqCode) | reverse complement strand
GCTTTCGCCAAACATCGTCAAAGGCAAGATCGCGCGGGGAAGCCGCCGCATCGGGTTGTGGCATAGGAGCTTCGACACCAGATCGTTCAGAATCGAGCTCATGATAGTGCTCAGGGACTTGGTCCTCCAGGTAAGGCAAGCATCGCTTGTCAAAACCACGGCCCGGGAGCGAAAGCGCTTAAGGGACAGGGTCGATCCCTACCTCTCCGAGTCCCGGGCATTCATCAGAGCCGTGTCGACGGGGGATCGATCCCTGATAAGGTCAAGCTACGAGGATGCAGCGGTGAGCCACGCTCTTGTGCTTGCAGCCATCGAGTCTGCGTCGCTTGGCCGACCTGTCAGATGCGGCCCGCGAGGTCGGAAGAGAGATGGCGATGCGTAGGTTCGGGTCGGGAGCACGAACCGGGGAGTGATCGGGGCCTGTAGGCCCTGAGAGATCGGAAGACCTAGTCCGGTTAGGATCACATGATCCTCGCATCCAATGCGATCAAGAGGAGGATTCTCGCATCTGTTTTGGGTCCATCCGGGAGCACACCGGTCACCGTGGGCCGCGTATCTACTGCGAGGATCTGTTCCCAGAGGAGATGCGTCGACGGCCTTGTCACCGTTGGGGCCCTGGCCCGGTTCGAATCGAGGAATCGGATGTACGACCCGATGAGTCCCCCCCGGCGCGGGATGCTGAATCCCTGTTGAGTGGTTGCGGCGCCCTCCTGCAAAGCATATCAGGCCGGGAAACGCCTTTCTCCCTTGATGGAGAACAGGGCACTTGTTACGGATGCGGAGTACAGGCATTCCCTTCCGGTCGTAAGATCGCTGGGCAGGCAAGGAATCGAGGTGGATTGCATGTCACACCAGCGTAGTGCATTGTGCTTCCGCTCCAAGTACTGTGCTCGCAGGAAAATCTGCAGCGACCCCCGGATATCCGCCGCCTTCGGCCAGGACCTTGAAGACGCGGTGGCAGCTGGCGACTACCGGGTGGTCTTTCCGGTCGGCCTCCACTCGTCCGTTGAGGCTTCCCTGCGGAAGGAAAGCCTCGAGAAGCACACCAGGGTTCCATTACCGGGCTACAGGACGATGCGCATCGCTTGCCGCAAGGATCTGAGCCTGCAGCTGGCCCGACGGATTGGCGTGCCGGTGCCCAACACTATCCATGCAGAGAGCGTCGAGGAGGCCTTGGCGGCGGCGAGGTCGCTGGAATTCCCGGTTGTGGTGAAATCGGTCTTCGGCTCGGGAGGAAGGGGCGTGAGGATCGCCAGATCAGTGCCGGATGTCCTGCGGTCATGGGGCGAACTTGTACACGGCTCCGGCCCCGTGCTTGTCCAAGAATACGTGGTGGGGACGGGGTTCGGATACTTCGCCTTGACGGATCGCGGTAGGCCTCTAGCCGAGTTCGCTCACAGGAGGATTCACGAATACCCCGGCAGCGGTGCCAGCACGATGGCGGAGAGCCTGCAGAGCCCGGAGATTCTCAGACTGGGCCGCATGATCATGTCAAGGCTTGGATGGACCGGGCTGGCAATGGTTGAGTTCAGGGGAGCCGAGCCCGGCAGGGGGCTCAAGCTGCTCGATGTCAATCCTAAGCTGTGGGGATCCATGGCCCTGGCCCTGGCGTCCGGGGTGGATTTCCCCTATCTTGCATACCGGGTGTTGGTAGGGCTGGAGGTGAAGCGTCCCAGACCCGCAGTCGGAGTGGTTTACCGCTGGACCGGCCCCGATCTGGAATACGCACGGAGCTCGGAAAAGGTCCTAGAGTATGTCCGGGGCTGGGCCGACCCTGGCATTCGACACGACGTCGACCTGGATGACCTGGCCCCGACCTGGCTCACCTTCAGATCGATGGTCCGAAGAGGTATCGCCCGTGTCTCTCGCCGGCTTTCGCCGATCTAGACCCGGCTAAGATGGATGGATTCCGCGCCGCGTGGGAGCGCCTAGGAGATGCATCGTTTTAGGCCTTCCAGCTAGGGCCGCAGGCGGTCGGATCTGAACGTGATGTTCGCCGTGATGGATGGCTCCGTCGATCCTTTAGCGCCGATCGCTTGCCGGCGATATTGCGCGTTGCTCCGGGCCTAAAGCTCTGAGGGTCAGGATTCTGCGCGTTCAGGGGCGTCTCCGTCCGGGGGACCGGGCGGGTCGCGTCCTGCTTCGAGCCGCCTTCAGAAGCAATTCGGCCAGGGTGGGGTCCCGAGGCGGTAGGTGGTCGACTACCAGGCCGGCCCTCTTCGGGACATGGAGGAAGCTTGCCAGCGAGCTGGCAGGTCTGAGACCGGCGTTGATGTATCCTACCCCGGTGCGGTAGGTTGTCACCGGCTCTAACTCCTCCCCCAAGCAGAGCCTGTAGAGCAGGTGGGGAAAGTTGACGCCGCACGCGACCGGCAGCCAGAGGTAGGCCCAGAACCTCGGGTTAATCTCCATCAGCTTGGGTTCGCCATCCCTGGGGTCTACCTTGAACTCGACCTCTGCAACCCCCCTCCACGAGATGCTGGACAGCAGCCTCTCACCCAGATCGACCAGATCTGGATCCCACAGGCTTGCGCCGGCGAGGGTGACTCCTCCCGTCGAGGGATATTCCCTGATCTTGGTCATCGCGAATGCAGCTTTGAGGCTGGATTCGGCGTCGAACAGCAAGTCGCATGTCCTCATCTGCCTGCTGGTGCCCGGAATGTACTCCTGCAGTATCAGCGGGCCGAACCGGGCTCCATCCCTGAAGGCTTCCTCGGCTTCGCTCTTGCTCCGGATGATGCTGACCCCGGTTGCTCCCCCCTTTTCGTAGCGCGGTTTGGAGACCAATGGGAAGTGATCAGCATCCTCTGGGCTGTTGAAGGGACGGGTTGGCGGAGCGGGGACGCCGAGGCGGCGCGCGGCCTCGACCGAGGACAGCCTATCGTAGGCGGTTTCAAAGGCCTGCTCGTCGGGCAGGAGGAAGTCAGCGATGCCCTGGAAACGGCCGGCGTTGGAGACGAGGAGGCGGGCCGTCAGGGTCGAGATCGACATGATGACCCGACTCCCGGTGTTCCGGAGCGCGGCGATGAGCGAGTCCACTGTTTCCTGGGGTCGGGCCGATCGTGGATAGATCGTGACCCCATCGAACCAGGCGAGGCGGAGGCCCAGCGGCGGCCTCTCCACGTCGGCCCCGAAGACCCTTATGCCCTCCTTGGATAGGGCCCTGGCAAGCGAGATGGCTCGGCGCGCCTCGGTCACCATGCAGGGAGGACCCGATTCATCGCATGCCACCGAGAATCCTCCGATTCCGGGCAGAAAAAGGCGGGCGGACACGTATCGAAGCCTTTGCGTCAGGGCACCGGCTCCGCCGGGTAAGCGAGGCTATGCCGGATCGCTGGCCGAGATGCGCGCGACCGGGCTGCCCTATCTCCAATCGTCGTAGAAGACGTCCCTTCCCGGTGCGTCCTCGAAGTAGCCCTCATGGACCCCCCTGTCGAAGAATGCGAGCATGTCGTTCTGGATCGCCTCGTCCAGGTCTCCGACCAGGGTCAGCATGTCCAGAACCCTCCTCATCGTCTCGACGGGTTCGCCGCAGAACTCGGCCCAGATCTGGGCCGCGCCGTCCTTGTCCTTCACGATCTCCCTGGCAGTCTCCCTGAGGGCCCTGAGATAGTTGTTGGCAGATTCGTTGGCGACGAACTCCTCGCTTAGGAGCATTATCCCCAGGTATGCGGGGTGGCCGATCGCTCCCTCCGCGGCTCCCGAGCAGTGTATGAAGACCTTTCCGCCCAGATCCATCACCTGCTTGGCGTACGTGGTCCAGATCACCAATCCGTCGAGCTGGCCGGCTCCGAAGCTTGCCACCATGCTTGCAGGGTTCTTGATGTCGAGCACCTCGCAGTCCTTCTCGATGTCCAGGCCCCGGCTCTTCAGGTACAGCGAGATGAGATAGTAGGAGTCCGAGGTTCTTCCCATGACGCCTATTCGCTTGCCCACCAGATCGGAGACCTTCTCTATCTCGGGCCTGACCAGGAGCATGTTGTGAGAGGCCTTGCCGTTGGCGATCCCGATCCTGAACCTGGCCCCTTCACTGTATGCCTTGGCCGCTTGGCCGGGGGAAGAGCTCGCTGCGTCCACCTGCCCGGCGAGAAATGCGAGGGTCTGGCTGTAGGCATCCATGAATGGGACATAGGTCACGTTGAGGCCGTGCTTGCGGAAAATGCCTTTCTCGGTGCCGTAGCAGTACAAAAGCGCGGTATCGGATGTCTTCCCGACGCTGCCCACGGTGATGGTGTCGCTAGCCTCATTCAGTGAAAGCAGCGCCAGCGCGACGATCCCCACGATCGAGGCGATGCAGCCGATCAACAGGATTCTTGAAGCCCTGACCATGGCTTGAGTCGTCCCGTGCGTCTCCTTAAAGCCATCGCATGGTGACGGGGGACGAAGAGCCGTATGGCGACAAAACCCTTCCAATGCTTTCAGGGGATGGCCAAGAGCTTCGCGTGACGATCCTTAGAGAAGGGGCCGGGAGGAAGTGCAGGGCACCCCACTCGGGCCGCCTTCCTCTGATAGCCTTGGGCCATGGTCCACGGGGTGGTGAATCCAGTTAAATCCCTGAGCCGAAGAGAGGGCAATCGTGCCCAACCCCTCAAGGTCGATCTCCCGCCGCCGGTTCATCAGGATGGGGGCGGGGGCGGCCCTTGCCTCCGGACTTGCCCTCGATGCCCTGACGCGCGGCGAGGTCCTTCCCCCCATGCCCTTTCCCTCGGATGGGGCCTATCTCCTAGGGGTCCCGGGGGTCTCGGTTGTCAGGTGCCAAAGCTACGACCCAGGCG
>CAYVLA010000208.1:0-4776 GCA_964452145.1 Hadarchaeota archaeon (SeqCode) | reverse complement strand
CTCGTACTCTTCGTGGGGGGGCACTCTCCTTGACGTCATACTGCCTTTTGAGTCCCTGGGAGGATACAACCCGCCCTACGCGGCGATCCAGTACCCTGAGTTCCGGGACCCGGGGCATCCACTTGCCAGGTTGCCTTGGAGATCGGCCGGACCGGTGGAGCTGCTGAACAAGGTGGAACCCAGGCAGGGAGCCACCCTGGTCGCGGAGGCTGCGATCGGTACGACACGATTTCCCTGGATAGCGTGGTGGAGATCGGGAAGGGGAAAGGTGTTGGGCGAGACCCAGGTCTTCGGCAGCTACGGAACGACCAACAGGATGCTCAACGAGTGGGGGTGGTTCCAGGATTTCCTCATCTACCTGGTCTACTTCAACGCCGACAAGCCCATACCCGCCGACATCTACAGGGCCCACAGCCTGAGGCAGGAGATCAACACCCACCTTGAGAAGAGCTCAATGCTGGTCTCGCTGCTCGCGTTCATCGAGAGGTTCGGAGCCAGCACCGTGAAGCTCTACCAGGAACTGGAATCCATCAACCAAATGGAGGCTCGGGCAGAGGAGTTCTACCGCCAGGATGACTACGAGGCTGCGGCGGGGGTCTTCGAAGAGATTCGCCTGGCATGGGAGGAGGTCAACGCCAGAGCGATCGATGCCAAGGAACGGGCCCTTCTCTGGGTCTACGTTATTGAGTGGTTCAGTGTGACAGGCGTGGCGATGATCGCCGGATCGTTTCTCTGGATGCTCATGATCAAGCGCAGACTATACAGGGAGACCGCCACCACAAGAGTCATGGAACACGCCTAGGATTCCGGAAAGGTCTCGCGCCGGGTCGCCTCGATCATCTAGCCTGTACTTCGTGCGTCCCATGAAGGGGAGAGGGTAGAGGGGAGAAACAAAACCTTTTAGTGACGCCCAGGCCTGACAGGGCCGTAATAGTCCGGCTATACAAGAACTGGGAGGCTCTATTGGATGGAGAGAGGATGCGAGAACATGCCCAACATCATCTACATCATGGCCGATGACCTGGGCTACTTCGATCTCGGATGCTACGGACAGGACAAGATTCAGACTCCGAATCTGGACGCAATGGCCGAGGAGGGGATGAGGTTCACCCAGTGCTACTCCGGGGCCAGTGTGTGTGCACCCTCCCGCAGCGTACTGATGACGGGTCAGCATACCGGTCATACCCGGATTCGGGGGAACTTCGGGCTGGTGGGGGGGAAGCTGGTGATGGATAACGGCCCTCTCCAGCGAAGGGTCTCCGTGAGGAAGGAGGATCTCATGGTGGCCGAGCTACTGCAGCGAGCCGGATACGCCACGGGAATCACCGGCAAGTGGGGAATCGCCGAGCCAGGGACCGAAGGGGTGCCGAACAAGAAGGGCTTCGATCAATGGTTCGGCTACCTGAATCAGAGGAGGGCGCACAACTACTATCCGCCCTACCTTTGGCACGATGGGGAGAAAGTTGTCTTGGATCAGAATCAGAACGGGAGGAAGGGCCAGTACTCGCACGAGCTATTCGCATCCTTCGCCCTCGAGTTCATAAAGGACCACAGGCAGGAACCATTCTTTCTCTACCTACCGTTTACTCTCCCGCACGGGAGCTTTGAGATCCCGGACGATGCGCCTTACTCGGATCGGCAGAACTGGTCCCAGCGTGCCAAGAACATGGCGGCCATGGTGACGCTTCTGGACAGGGATGTGGGTCGGATATTGAAGCTGCTGAAGGGGCTGGACATCGATGAGGATACGGTCGTCTTCTTCACCTCGGACAACGGAGGGAGTCAGAGCTTTCAGGACATCTTCCACAGCACGGGCCACTTCCGGGGACACAAGGGCACGATGTACGAGGGCGGGCTCCGGGTGCCGATGATCGTCCGCTGGCCCGGGCATGTCCAGGCTGGAGAGGTCAGCGACTTGGTCTGGTACTTTGCCGACTTCTTGCCCACGGCCGCGGACCTTGCAGGAATCGAACGGCCGGATGGGATCGATGGGACCAGCATTCTTCCCACCCTTCTGGGAGAAGGACAGGGTCTACCAGATCGCTTCCTGTACTGGGAGCAGTTTGACCCCGGGATCGAACAGGCCGTGCGCTACCGCGACTGGAAAGCCTTCCGAACCGGTCTGGATGGGCGGATCGCGCTCTACGACTTGGACAAGGACGTCTCAGAGAGAAATGATGTGAGCGCCGAGCATCCCGAGGTGGTCGAAGAAGTCGAAGCCTATCTCGAGCATGCACGCACCGAGTCCGAGAACTGGCCGGCGAAACTGACGGGCAAAAACCGGACAGGCAAGTGCAAAGGGCACATCACTAGCCCAAGACGATCCTGAAAGGGCCGAGGCGGCGGGAGCGGTGCACACAGCCCCGAACGACGGCCCAGGGTGGACGTGATAATGTGAGAGAGAAGATGAACCTTGTGTACATATTCACCGATCAGCAGCGCCGGGACACGATGGCGGCATACGGCAATGAGGAGATCCGAACCCGCAACCTTGATCGTCTGGCTCGGGAAAGCGCGGTCTTCAGACAGCCCTACGTAGCCCAACCCCTCTGCAGCCCCTCGCGGGCAACCATCATGACCGGGCTCTACCCGCGGCACCACGGGGTCTACACAAACAACATCCGCCTGAGGGATGAGGTCCCCACGCTTGTGGAGCTGGTCGATGACCGGGACTACGCCAGCATGTACGTCGGCAAGTGGCACCTGGGCAACGAGATCTTTCGTCAGCATGGCTTCGACCAGTGGGTCAGCATCGACGATCAGTATAGGAGGCATTACGATCCGGGCAAGGACAGGACCGCCCACTCCAGCTACTACCACTACCTGAGGGATCACGGCTTCATGCCCGACCACGAGATGGACGATGGCTTCGTCATGTTCTCACGCGGCCTCTGCACGCGAGTCCCCGAACCTTTCAGCAAGACCGCCTTCGTCGGACGCCACGCCAGCGAGTTCATCAGGCAGAACCGGGAAAGGCCGTTCATGCTCTGCGTGAACTTCTTCGAGCCGCACGGGCCGATCAACAGCGCGTACGATGGCATGTACGATCCAGAGGAGCTGGGCTACGAGCGGATCAGGCAAACGCTCGGGGACGACGCGCCGGTCAGGATCCGCAGCTCGCAGCTGAAGAACAAGGATATCACGGAGAGCGAGTGGAGGAGGCTCCGGGCCCGTTACTACGGGATGGTGAGTCTGGTCGACAAGTATGTGGGCCGCATCTTGGACACCATCGCTGACTGCGGGCTGAATGATAACACCTTGGTCGTGTTCACCAGCGATCATGGGGACATGCTCGGCGATTTCGGCATGCGTGGGAAGAATGTCATGTATCGTTCCGCGAGCAGCGTGCCACTGCTCATCAGGGTGCCGGGCGTCACCGACGAGCAGAGGATCATCGAGGGGCCTGTGAGCCTGGTCGATCTCGTCCCGACCGTCCTTGACATCATGGGCTGCCCGGCAAAAAGGAGGCTGGACGGCAGGTCGCTCCATCCGGTGATCAAGGGAGAGGAGCAGATCGATAGGGACGTGTTCATCGAGTGGAGCGCGCCTCTCGGAGAAACAGCGCCTGGCGGGGACAGGAAGGCAAATGGAGCCTGCAGGACGGTGATCTCCCCAGATGGCTGGCGGCTTTCGCTGAACGAAGCGGACAAGAACGAGCTCTACAACCTGAACGAAGACCCCTGCGAACTTCATAACCTCTACAATGGCCGCGGTTACGAGAAGATCAGAACGAAGCTCACCGAGAAGATCCTTGCCTGGCAGAGGGAGAACGGGGATACGGTGAAGCTCGCCACATAGTCGGAGTTCGTCTTGAAGGGGGGCCGAGGAACGAGTCGAGCATCATTGAGGCCGTCTGCCACGTGCCCTCAAAGAGGTCTGATGAGGCCCTGATATTCGGACCCCGAAATCTGGGGCCGAGCATGCGCAGACCGGCCACCCCCGGCAACTGAGTTCTTCGCTCTCGGACCTGCGAGAACCTTGAGCCGGTCGAAAGACATACCGGTGATGAATCGCAGAACCCATCCTATGAGGATCGATGCGAATGTCGAATGTCACCAACCACGGGGACGAAGCCCCTGCCAAGCTGTGTGCACGGGTGCTACCACTGGTTGCTCGCCGGAGTCGCGGGTAACCTGAAATCCTTCACACGGCGGATCCTTGACGTCTTGCCTGTGGGAGGATGGGCTGGTTTCTCTGCTAGGAGACGTTCACCCATAGGTGGATTTTCCGGTAGGCGTTCTCCACCCGGCTCTGGGTGGCGTCCGGACCGTGTTGCCTCCCCGGCATCTCGGGCAGGCTCGGGGGCGGCTCTTTGTAGAGCAGAAACGCCAGCTTGTTGGTGCCAGCGACCGGTATTCTGAAGGTGTAGTTCGTCTCCCACTGGGGCGTCCAGGCCTCGTCCACCTTGACGGGGCGGGATGGCAGGGTCACGTTGAAGCGGTCGAGCAGCATGCCCCAGCGGTAGAGAGTCCGGTTCTCGTCGCGGTCCCATGTCTGATTCACCAGCCAGACCTCGAGATGATAGGTGAGGTTTTCGTATTCGTGGTTCTGCACGCCTAGGATGACCGTGGCCCACTGGTTCACCGTCAGGTTCGTTGGGTAATTGTCCGCCATCTTGCCCGGTCCAAGGATGTAGAACTCTGTGAACCTTTCCCCGATCTTGGGTGTCGTTATCGCCCATATGAGCGCCCCCACGGCCGCCAGGATCGATACGGCAAGGGCCACGGTGAGGGCCATGTCGAGGCGGGTCTGCCCGAGAGAGAGCCATCCGACCTG
>CAYVLA010000207.1:0-4795 GCA_964452145.1 Hadarchaeota archaeon (SeqCode) | reverse complement strand
CCCTTCAGGTCCTTGGGACCTCTTGCCGCAATGGTTATGACTAGAAAACGCTTTCGGGGCTGGCCCCCCTGAGCGCCTCAAGAGCGTGGTCGAACTCCGGCAGTCGTGAGTAGACCAGCCTCCCCAGGCCCGCCCAGCTCTTCCTGACCCTGCCCGCCCTTTCCAGCAGCTCCGCGGGATCGTATCTCAGGCCACAGTGGCTGAGCTTCCTTTCCACCAGCTTCTCGTCGATCCTTGTCCCCCTGTGGAGGAGGTGGTAGGCGTCGTAGAGGTCCCGGGCCTGGGTCCTGGTCCACAGTGCCCTGATCTTCTCCGCCAGTATCTCCTCCTCCGTCAGGGCCAAGACTTCGAAGGCCGGGATGTCGGGGAAGTTCGGGGTGTACCTCTTCACAACGGGCCTCTCCACGTCGGCCCTCTTGCTCACCTCTATCCTGAGGAAGCTGAGCGAGAGCTCGCTTCCCGCGTACAGAGGCCCCCGGACCCCGAGCCTCGCCCTAAAGGAATCCGCGTCCTCCTCGCGTTCGACCTTCTCCACCAGGGCCCCGAAGCTCCTCAGATGCCTCTCCGCCGATTCGAGGAGGCTTCCCAGGTCCACCTCCTTGGCGGCCGTGAAGTCAAGGTCCTCGGAGAACCTATCCAGATTGTAGAGCTTGTGCAGCGCCGTTGCCCCTTTGAGGACGAGCTCATCGACGACCTGCCGGTATATGGAGTGCAGCACGATGTCCTGCAGGTACAGCTTCTCCATCTGCCCCCCGTTGCCCCTTGTGAAGACTCGGGCGAGTTCCTCCAGCTGGGATCTAAGCAACATCCGCGTTCACCACGATCTTCCATCTGGGGCTTCTCTTTCCCTCCGCCGGCTTTGAGAGGTCCAGAGGCACGTAGTTGTGGTCCACCTGGCCTCGAAGTCCCTCCATGGGTTTGCCTGCCTGCTCCATTAGGTATCCCGCCCTCTTGGCGAGGGCCCTGCTCTGGAATTCCTTACAGTACAGCATGACCCTGGCTGCGTCGGCCTCCCGGACCAGCTCGGCCAGTTCCTCAACCGGCACGATGCCCACGCCCAGGCAGTCTAGGAGCAGCCTCTCCTTGTCAGCCACGAAGATGTGGTGGTCCCGGTAGTGCCTCCTCCCGTAGCCGAAGATCCTGCTGCTGGAGTAGAACTCAATGCCTTCAAGGTTCGGCCTGTCCTTCCTGGTCACGACCTGAAGGCGGCTTGGCTGCTGGGTTGTGAGGTTGTAGTACCTCAGCGCGGTCCAGTAGCTGAAGAAGGAAGGCGTCTCGATGTACGTGGCGAAGATCATGGGGTCCCTGTGCACCGTGTACTTCCCCCTCTCCACCCTGATCAGATCCCCTCTCCCGACCATCCTGTGCAGCTTCAGTCTGAGATAGCCCCTGTCGAGGCCGAACCGCCTTTCCAGATCGTTTGGGGTGAAGAGGGGCCGTTCCTGGGCCCAGCTGAGGATGTCGATCATCCTATCGAAGCTCGTTCTAGTTACGCCTTATATAATTATCTTTTTTGATAACTGACCGTGTACGTAGTAGGCCGAAGCGTGGGTAACTTGAGATCCATGATTGGCTCGAGAGCCTTCATCTAGGCCTTCAGCTCGTAGGGCAGGTCGTCGATACACAGCGTACGTCCCCTGGAGAGCCGCTCCAAGAACATCTAGGGGTGCTCCGTGTGGACGGGCAGCACCTTGTCCGGCCCGATCTCCTCGATTGCCCCGAACGCCTCCTCCGTCGAGCAGTGGCCGGTGGCATGGATCTGGTGGAACGCCACGCCGAAATGCTCCAGCCGGTTCCCCAGCACGCCGTCGCTGATGTCGTTCTCCTCGAGCGGGCCGCTGCGGGACCTTATGAACGAGCTCCCCCGCTTGGGCCTGATGTCGATCAGCTCGGCGAGGTGCTCCAGGTCAAGGTTCATCAGCATATCGCCCTGGTGGCGGGCGACCCACTTGGCATCGATGCTGTCTTCAAGGAAGGGCTTCTCCCAGGTGGGGCTTTTCTTCTTCGGTCGCCTGTATACCCTTAGCGACTTGGACCCAGGGTGGGGCAGATCTATGCCTTTGTCATGCTTGAAGGCCTCGAGGAGATGGGCGGCCTTGGTTGGGATGACGAAGTCCCGCCCGGCCTCAACCGCCACCTCATAGAAGGTCCTCAGCCCATCCATGTCGCGAGGATAGGACGTGGCGAAGGCAATGTCATCCGAGTTCTCAGGCACCGGACGATGCGTCGTCGTGCTGTTCTTCTCAAGGGGTTGGGCTCAACAAGACTGGGAACGCCTTCAGGCAGGGGTGCTTCTGAACTTCCCCCACAAACTGTGGAGGTCCTCCGGCTTTGCTGTTTGGGAGATGTTGCAGGCTGGATCGTAGTTCAAGACCAGGCACAGCAACGGCTCTTGACGGCTCCGAGCGTTCCATCATTCCCCACACTAAAGTGAAGAGGGCCAGCCCCGGCTATCCAGCCAGTTGGACGGCAGGTAACGGAAGGATTGAGGAGGCGAGAAACCCGGCATCACAGCGTGCGGATCCACGGGCTGCGGGAAGCGCACAGGGTTCCTGACCCCGATCGCGCAAGCATGCGAACATCCCTCGAAGTATCTGAGGAAATCACCCATCGGAATCCCCGCATGCTCACGGCATCGCTCCCATATTCCTTCAGGGCTGCCCCGGTAGACCTCGCCCACTTCAAAGCAGCCGACGATCTTCCTCACCCTTGAGCTCGCGTAGAGATAAATCGTGGTTATGTCGGGACGCACGAACAAGATCCGACGAAACTCGTACCTCTTGGTCCCGTTGAGTATCGCATCAGCGTACTCGGGCCTGATCGACAACAAGACATCCAATTGTCGCCATCCTCCGCTTCGCCTGGCGATACTTTGCCTCCGACAGGCGAACCATGCTTCTTGGCGCCGCTTTAATGACTTTCGCCCCAATCAGCGCCTGCAAAAGCAGCGGCTTGGACAAGTGAGAATGCCAGATGAACAGGATGACGAGGGTGGGTTTCTGCGCCATGCGCCGTATCTCATCCGCCGAGTACACCGTCCTTCCCCTCACTTGCTCCATCATCTTCTCGGGCGACCTGCACTTCTGCAGGACGCTCTCCACGGTCCCGATTGATGTCACTCCGCATATATCACGAGATCGATAGAAAAGCAACACGTCCCCGGGGCGCAGCATGGTGATGTTCGAGTGGCACAGGTAGGCTTTCCTGATCGCGTTACCCTCGATTATGAACCCACCTAGATGCTCGTCTATCACTGTCTGTCGGCGTGGATAGTCGACGAAGAGCTTTTCATGGTATTCGGGCCGTATCGGCACGAGGAACTTCTTCACCTCCCGGCCATCATAGAAGAAAGGCCAGCACTTCTTTGCGATCTGGGGCGGCCGCAGGCATTTCAGGCCTTCTTCATCCGCCTTGAGAGCTTTGACGTACAGATCCTCGCCCCGGTCGGTCCGGGCCACCTTGTTGAAGCCAAACTCGGTTATCAGGTCGATGAGATAGTCTAGAGGCTTGGCAAAATGCGTCAGATACAGCTCCTCAAGGTTCTTCTGAATGGCAAACTGCGTTGACAACTTGACAAACAGTTCTCCTACTCTTCCTCCCCTGAGATCAACTTTGAAGGTGCATATCTTGAGGCGCGGCTTCCTGGGAAGTGGCGGTGTGCAGCAGATGGATTCGTCCTCGATCTTTGGGATCAACAACGCGTCCAGAAGCCCATCGCCCCGAAAGTGAACCCAGCACAGCCTTCCTTCCCGGGAGATCTTTCTGAACCACTCATCAAAGTCAGGATACTCCTTCCTTAACGAGTCGAAGAATGGATCCCCAATTTTCAGATTGTGCGCGGGAACCTTCTTGAGTGCAGGCGGGCGCCGCACGTTCTCAGCGAGAGCTTCCCGAAACAGCAACAGGGCATCACGAACTGACAGAACCCGGCTTCCGAAGCCGATCTTCTCTGCTTTCCTACGAATGCCCCGGTCCTCGGTGAGCAGCAGGTCGACGGCGTCCCTGTACACAGCATACAACAAGGCATTGTCTACTTCGTCACTGCGTCCACGCGCGGGGCCAACGGCTTGGAGGAAGGCATTGTCGCAAGCTGGATCCGGTGGGCATTCCAAACCGGGATAGGCCGATACCTTCGATAGCGAGACCGATCTTCGCCCAGTGTCCGGGTCCTCACGCAGATCCTCAAGCGACCTCGGATGGATCAGCACCTGAGCCTCGGCCCTCGCCATTGCCTTGAACAACTCTCCAAGACTATCAGGAAGGATATGGTAGTCTTCCCTGTCTATCAGGATGTTGGTGTCTATCAACACCCGCAGGATCATTTCCCCCTCATGTCCTGAAACGGCTCAAGACTCTTCTCGTGCCAAGGAGGCAAGGACTCAATAATCGTTTTGCAGGAATGAAACACGCTGTAGTAAGATCGCAGGTAGATGGCTGCCGAGACCATCGCTGACCGTCGCGCGCTTAGGACAGGGAAGCTCAACCATCGTCCGGTGACCATCTGACATCTCGGAGAGAAGCCGGTCAGGAAAATGTGAGAACCCGCGCAGGTCTCATGCGGGAGAAGTCAGCACGCCCCAGGGCAGGCAAGAAGCAGGCGTTTGCACCTAAGCCTACAATTCGTAGGGTGAATCGTCGATCCAGAGTGTGCGTTCTCTGGAGAGTCGCTCCACAAACATCTCGGGGTGCTCCGTGTGCACGGGCAGCACCTTCTCCGGCCCGATCTCCTCCACGGCCCCGAACACCTCCTCATTCGAGCAGTGGCCGGTGGCATGGATCTGGTGGAATGCCACGC
>CAYVLA010000206.1:0-4865 GCA_964452145.1 Hadarchaeota archaeon (SeqCode) | reverse complement strand
CCAGTGGACCCACCCCCATCCGACCTGGAGCCCCGACGGCACCATGGTGCTCTTCAACTCCGATCGGGAGGGGATGCCCCACGTGTTCCTGGCCAAGATACCGGAAGGTTTCGAACCCTGACTCCCGGCCAGTCCCGGCCCGAAGAATCCGACCAGCCATTAATCAAGGGCCAGCGCCCCCCATCCTCCATGATCGTCGCATCCCGCAAGCCAATAACCTACGTCATTGACTACGCAAAGGACCACCTTGACGACGTGGACTCCTACGTTGCGCGGGTATCCAATGCTCCACCCGACCTTCTCCATGTGGCCCATGACACTCCCTTCCCCAACACATGGGGCGCCATGGAACAGAGAGGAAATAGGACGGTTCTGATCAGCCCTGCCGGCATCCGGAGAAGGATCGCCAAGATAGCGGAGTTCACCGACAAGCTTCACGAAGCCGGGGTCCGGACCATCATACCTTACATATGCAACCAGACCATCGCCGGCGACCCTGCGAAGCGACGCGGAGTCTGGAAGTTCTATGACCACTGGGACGATTACGCAGAATTCGGGTTTGGCCCCAAACCACCTGATCCGGTGGAGTGGCTGGCAAGGGAAGAGTATGGCACCCCCCACTACAACTACGAAAAGCGGCACAAGGCCTTCGTTCCTCTGGGCGAGCAGAGATACGCCCCGTGCCCGAACAACCCCCATTACAGAAAGTACCAGAAGGGAATCGTGGAGAACATCGCGAAAGTGGGCTACGACGGCGTCTTCGTCGATAACTGTGTCCTGAACTGCTACTGCATGCACTGCCAATCAAAGTTTCAGGAGTACGTCCAGAACCATTACCAAGCCCGGGACCAGAAGGAGTTCTTTGGCTTCGAGGATCCTTCTGATATCCGTTTGGCCACCAAGGGAAGCAGGATGCACTGGGTCAAGACACAGCCCACATTCAAAGCCTTCCTGAGGGAGAACTTTCCGGCCGAGATGCTCCTCGAGTGGCTGGGGACGCCGGACCCTTACAAGGCCTTGGTCGAGGAAGGAGGAAACGGCTGGTTGTGGGGGATGGGGGACCGATATCTCCCCTGGATGGAGGCCCGATACTCGCCTCAGGAACTTGAGGAGATGCTGGGTACAGATGACCTCTCCCTTTGGGGCATTAAAGATGACCGTGACCGAGCTCTTTGGGCGGAGACCAAGCTCTTCTGGGCTAAGAGCGTTGCAGACAATCTGAAGTTCATCAAACAGGTGGGGGAATCCGTGCGCCCTAACTTCGTCATCCTGCCCAACTGGGGCGAGATGCAGCTAACGGATGGAAACGAGTTCCGCGAGGAGATAGGCCACGATCTGAGGGAGTGGAGACCCCACAGCGATCTGCAGATGTTCGAAGAATCCAACGAGCCCGGGATGATATCGCTCGGCGTATATCTGGATTTCGTCCTGGAGCTGAAATTCGCCCTCGCAAACGATGTGAGGGCTGCCATCCTCAACCACGCTGGAAGCGATCCTTGCACCGTGGAGCTATGCTTCGCCGAATGCCTGGCCGGCCTGGGCACTTTCATCCAGCACGGACCGGGAATGCCCGAGATCAGGGGGAAGTACAAGGAGTTTCAGAACACCCAGGCCGACCTGCTTGAGGGATGGACCCCGCTTTTCACAGTCGGGCTGGCCTACTTCTACAACCAGCTCCACTTGGAGAACATGGCCCATATGCGAGAGGTCCACAAGTGGACTAGGTACCTGTCGGACCAGCACGTGCTGTTCCAGTACATCACCGAAGAGGATCTCTCGGCTAAAGCCCGGCTACCATGCCGAGTTCTAATCCTGCCGGAACTCAAGTACCTCAGCGATGAGCAGGTAGCGGGCTTGGACAGATTCCTGTCCACGGGTGGGATCTGCTTCTCGACGGGATCGTTGGGGGTCTGGGACGAGCGGGCAAGGAAGAGACAGGGATCGGTCACGGACAAGCTCTCGGCATCCTTCCCGGACAGATACGTGCACGTCGGGAGCCTTTCCGACCTCATCCCGGACGACAAGCTAAGCCTAGATCTGGCCAGACGGTTCTCTAGAACAACGTGGCGAACGCTGAACGTGCCGGGCTTCCAAAGCTTCGAGGCCATGAAGCGCCTAGACGAGGAGATCGGTCTGCAAAGATACGTGGAGGGCGGCCGCTGGATGGAGGAGACAAGCAGCAGACTAGGCTATACCCCCGCGCTGATGCCGGCGAGGAAACCGCACGGTGTCCGCGTGAATGCCTACAGGAGGGGCAACGACATAACCCTACATCTGGTCAACTACAACGTGGATCTCACGGCCGCCCCGGGGTCGAGAAGGCTGGCCTCGATCGATGGGGTCGATATCTCGGTTCCGGTAGCGGAAGACTTCGTCCCCAGCACGGTCAGATGCCTTGAACCCGCGGTTGCGGAAGTCAATCTGGACTGGAGCAAGGAAGGTGCGGCGGTGAGATCGACCCTTCCTCATCTGGACTTCTACAAACTCATCTTTCTTCATGCATGACCAGATGCCCGCAAGGCCGCGGTCAGAGAAGGGCTAGAAGAGTCAAGCATATGCCTAGCTGCAAAACGAACGTCTGAACAACCTTCGACGTCAGCCCCGACCGATCCCGGACGAACTTGGCAGTGCCTATCAGGGTATACAGTATCATGAGAAGGGCAAAGAGTCCCTTCGATCCTGCCAAACCCGCATGGGCCCTGACTATCCCCAAGGCAAGCCAAGCGAATACAGGGATGCAGATCAGGACCGATGCGTGGAAGAGGGCGAAGACCTTCCGCGAGCACCGCCCGAGCTCCAGAACCCAGAACTCCACATTGTTGGCGACTACCATATAGGTCGCGAACACCAAGACGCTGAGCGCCCAGAGGCGCAACGCGGGATCCTGGATGACCACCGGCTGGAACGCGTCCCTCATCAAATGTGTAGAGATCGCCAGGGCCAAGCCCCCGAAGAAGCCGACGCTGTGCTCGATGAACTTCCATCTTGAGAAGCCCATCCCCGCTTCGTCCCCAATGCGATGCACCAGGACCCCAAAGGAGAACCCCCCGCCGAACCCGACCCATCCGGCCAAGGCACTCCTCAGGGCCAGCTGATCTCGAGGCCCCAAGAGGAAGAAGACCGCTGTGGCGATGGCCCCACCTAGGACGGCCGCCCAGGCATCGCTTCTCGGCGGGGATAGGTGGAGATCTAGCCCAACGACCAGTAGCTTGTAGGCCGCAAACGCACCGAGCGATGCCGTCACTGCCCACAAGCCAAGATCGCCGATATCATAGACAGCACCTGTCCCCAACAATCCGGCGGACAGGCCTCCGAAGAAACCCCACAAGCCCCCGACCAGGAAGAGCCCAAGGAGGCCGAAGAGGGGAGATCTACCGGTCCGTCCGCGCTCACCAGTTGCATAGCCGATGAGCAGACCATAGCTGAGAATCCCCCCCAAAGACAGGCCCAGGGCCAACGATGCCCCCCATGCCAGCATGTCCCAGACGCCGCCAGGCAATCCGAGAGCCAGCCACAGGCTCATGCCACAGAGGGCTCCCGGGATCGTCGCGCCCCACCAGTGACCCCACTCGCCGCGCAAACCCCACCCGAGGGACGTCGCATTGGCGACCAGGAGGACGCCCGTGATCTCTTGGAGCACGGGGGGCGAGGGGTCTAGGACTATAACACTCTTTCCTGGCGGAGAGCTTGGCACTTGTGAGGCCGGTCGCGGCGGGTTGATCTAGCCTCGATTGCGGGGGACGGATCTACAGGAGATCTGCGTAGTTCTCCCCGACCTTCCTCAAGCCCTGGAGGACCTGGTCGGAGTACCCCGGGGTCTCCTGGATGAAGACAGGCATGCCTAGGATTCTGTTGTGCACCTCCTCCGAAACTGGCAGGCTACCCGCCGGATACCCGGGGTAGTCCCCGGAGAGGGGACCGCCATCGCCGTAGATGTCGAATCCATTGGCGAAGAGCGCGAGCCTGTGGGTCAGGCCATATCCCCTATGGCTCATGTCAATGCCCTCTGCTCTCAAGGCTTCCAGGTATCTCTCGACGGGAAGGCCGGGCAGTTCGCCCGGTCGGAAAAGCATGTGCATGCCTCCGTAGAAGCCGGCGGGTTTGGACTTGGGTAGAATCCTCACCGGATCTACTCCTCTTGCTCTCTCGAGCCCCCCGTATATTCTCCTCACATAGGCCAGCTTCCTCTCGTTGCGGTAGTCCAAGCTATCGAACATCACCATGGCCGCGGCCACTGCCCAGGGATGCGTCCTGAACTTTAGCCCAAGGTTCGTTGGCGCCATGGATCTGTACAGGGGGTCCGTTAACTCCTCGGTGACTCCCGATCTGTTGAGGTGACAGAAGAGCAGAATGCGTTCGCATAGTCTGCGGTTGCTGGTCGTGACCAATCCTGCCTCGCCACCGGGAAGGGGCTTCCCGCCGGGAGGCCCGCCCTGCATGGAGAAACAACCGACATCCCCGATGGAGCCGGCCTTCCGTCCATCCCACTCTGCGCCGTGGCAGTGGCTTGCATCCTCTATCACAGCGATCTTGTGCCTTCTGGCCACATCCATTATGGCATCCATGTCGCAGACGTGTCCATACATATGGACGACGCTCACCGCCCTGGTCCTGGATGTTATTCGCCTCTCCATGTCCCCGGGATCGATCAGAAGAGTCTCCGGGTCGATCTCGCAGAATACCGGACGGGCCCCCATGTGAACGGCGGGCGCTATCGAGCAGATCCATGTATAACAGGGGTGGAGCACCTCATCACCCCTTCTGACGCCCACAGCGTAATACGCCGACCACAGGGCCGATGTCCCATTGTGCTGCAACAGGCAGTAATCCGTGCCTATGAATTCTCCGAACCTCTTCTCAAGTTC
>CAYVLA010000205.1:0-4888 GCA_964452145.1 Hadarchaeota archaeon (SeqCode) | reverse complement strand
GTGACTATAGCTGATATCGACAGGGATGGCGTCATGGAGGTGCTTTGGGCGAGCCAGGACTTCAACCTCTACTGTATAGATTCTACTAATGGTCAGGAGGAGTGGAGGTTTGACGCTGGTGCCAATATGCAGACCAATGCCAACCTTGTGGCTGATGTGAACAATGATGGCGAGTATGAAGCGGTCATATGGACTGATGCACCGGTGAGTTCTGTGATCATCGTGAGCTTCTATGGAACGGAGCTTGGGAGGTGGACTCTTTCCACTTCGGCTAACATTCGGTTGACGCCCGCGTTCGGTGATGTGAACAAGGATGGTAGCATGGATATGGCTTTCGTTTCGGGGGCAGGCGTGCATGTCATCGACATCGGTAAGACGCCTCCTAGGACCATTTGGGAGGCAAACGTGACCAAGTGGGCCGAGCAGGGTTTGGTTCCGGCGGGAGTTTTGGCGGCTGACTGGTCGAATTATCCGATCATAGCCGACTTTGATGGCGATGGTAAGCTGGAGATTCTCTGGTTGTTGCCATACCCGATTGTGACCGACGCAGCTACGGGCACGGTTAAGGCGTACTATCTGAACGAGCATATCAACGTGGGTGCGAGGCAGGAGAACGGTGGTTGGTGGGGTGATGTGGACAAGGACGGTAAGTCTGAGTGGATCTGTGAGGTTAATGGTAAGAGTCACCCGCAGACCCAGGTCTACTGTCTCACCATGAATGGTAAGTTCCCGGCCGAGTCTCCGTGGCCTGAGTACGTGCATTCGGCTTATCCGGCTGCGTACCAGGCTCAGCAAAGCTGGCTTACCCTGAAGGGGGCTTACTCCAAGTCGATGTGGATTCTGATCCCTGAGGGTTTGGTGTCGGCGTTTGCGGCTCTGATGGCTCTGGGTCTGCTGTGGAGAAGGAGGTAGAATCTCCTTCTCTTCTTCCTTTTTTCCTCTTTTTCCTTTTTCCTCTCTTCATTTCAGCCTTCTGGTCGGGCGAGTGCAAATCCTGTTCACTCGACGGTGCTTGCACACTCCACCAAAGCAGGCATGGTGGCCCGAGTACCGCCATTCGCCGCTCTTCGGCGGGCGGACCATTGACGATGGCTTGGATGATGCCGCTGAGGAGTTCGGGCTGGAACTCTGCAGTTCCCAATTCCCGAATTATCTTGTTGACCTTTGATGCCTTGAGGTTCTTGAGCTTCCCGTGGAGAACGAAGGTTCTCTCCTTCTCCGTCCTTCTTCTCATCTTCCCGGCATGCAAGGTCTGCGTCAGAATTGCTGTCAGCCGTCAGATGATCGCCTTGCCACCTGTGACGTGGTTGATTGCCCGTGGCCAGCGTGCATGTGTCCATGCACGGTCAAGCTAACATTTTCAACTCCACGGGTAGGTAGGCTCAAACGTGCCGACCAACGTGACCAGGGAGTATCTGGATGCCCAGCTGAAGTACAGCGAGGCAAAAACGTTGGAGGAGAAGATAGAGGCACTCAAGCTCATGCTGTCAACGGTCCCCAAACACAAGGGGACCGAGCGCCTTCGATACGAGCTGAAGAAGAACCTGGCCAAACAAAGGCGGGAACTGGAGGCCCGCGAGCTGAAGAAGGTGTCCACGGGCACGCCCTTCCACGTTCCCAGGGAGGGGATAGCCCAGGTAGCCCTAATCGGCCCCACTAATTCGGGAAGATCGCTGCTGTTGAACAGGCTCACCTCGTCCCACGCCAAGGTCGCCTCCTACCCCTTCACCACCACCATCCCAATACCCGGCATGCTGGGTTTCGAGGACGTGCAGATACAGCTGGTCGAGATGCCCGCGCTTGTGGAGGACCTATCGGATGGCAAATGGCTCGGGCCCAGGGTGCTCTCCGCGTTGAGGAACGCCGATGGACTGGCCATAGTCCTGGATCTGGCCGACCACCCGGTGGAGCGGATGGAGATGATCCTCCGGGAGCTTTCGGCCGCCAAGATGAGGCTGAACAGGAGCCGGCCGGGGGTGCTCATCAGGAAGACCGGCCAAGGCGGTCTCCAGCTGGAGGGCGAGATCGACGAGCGCGACGCGCCAAAGGTCAGGGAGGTCTTGCTCAGCAAAGGCTACCACAACGCATCGGTGATGTTCACCGAGAAGGTGTCCCGCGAGGCTCTGGAGGATGCCCTCGATGAGTCGATCGTCTACAGGAGGGCGCTGGTGATAGCGAACAAGGGCGATCTCCCCGGGAGCGAGGCCGGGTTCAAGGACCTGAGGGAGCGCTTCGGCGAGACTTTCCCGATGGTGCCGGTATCGGCCGAGAGAGGCCTGGGGCTGGAGTTGATCGGCAAGATGATCTACGATCAGCTGGGCGTGATAAGGCTCTACACCAAGGTCCCGGGCGAGAGGGCCGAGACCAGGCCGATGGTCCTGCCCGCTGGTTCTGCGGTCAGGGACCTGGCGGAACGCCTGCACAAACGTTTCGTCACAGGCTTCCGCTTCGCCAGGGTTTGGGGCAGTTCGGTGAACTTCGGGGGCGAGATGGTGGGGCTCACCCACGTTCTTCGGGACCGGGACATCGTCGAGGTCCACGCAAGGTGATGCCTTGTCCAGATTGGACCGCATCTGGGTGGCTTTCGTCGAACCGGAGTCTCCGGGCAACATCGGGTTCCTTGCCCGTGTGATGGAGAACTTCGGCCTGGCCAAGATGATCCTCGTGGGAGGATGCCCCCCCGGTGACGATACCTGGACCTACGCCATGCACGCCAAGGACGTCGTTCGGAACGCCCGGCACCTCACATGGGACGAGTTGATGGGAATGCCCTTCGACTTCCTCATCGGCACGTCGAGCAGGCAGGGACACGACACGAGCCTGCCGAGAGTGGCCATCGGGGTGGATCAGCTCGGAAGGGCCTTGGGCGGGGTGGACGGAGAGATCTGCGTAGTCCTGGGAAGGGAGGGCAACGGCCTTAGCATCGGAGAACTTGAGCGATGCGACATCGTGGTCAACATACCCACGTCCCCGGGTTATCCCGCCCTGAACGTCACCCACGCAGCTGCCGTCATCTTCTACGAGATCTTCAGGCACCAGCGTCGAAGGCCTCCTGCACGGATGAGGAAGGCAGACGCCCGGGAGAAGGAGATCCTGCTTAGGTATGTCGACGTCTTGGTCGATTCGACCGACCTTCCCGACCACCGCAAGAGATGGTCTCGACTGGTCTTCAGGCGCCTGATCGGCAGGGCCTTCATATCCGGCCGTGAATGCCACACCCTCATCGGCTTGATGAAGGCGCTGGTTCGTGCCGAGGATGGCTGAAACGCACGATCTCTATCCCGGCCTTGTTCAGGTATCTGCGGGATTCCTCGTCTGGGTAGTCCTCGGTGAAGACGACCCGCCTGATGCCGGCGTTGATCATCATCTTGGTGCAGAGAATGCAGGGCTGGTGGGTGCAGTAAAGCGTCGCGCCCTCCGTGCTGGCCCCGTGAAGCGCGCACTGTATTATGGCGTTCTGCTCGGCGTGGACCGCCCTGCATATCTCGTGGCGGGTGCCCGACTCGATGTTCCTTTCGTCCCTCAGGCAGCCCGCCTCCAGGCAGTGCTCAAGGCCCCGGGGCGCGCCGTTGTACCCCGTGGACAGGATCCGCTTGTCCTTGACCACCAAGGCTCCAACCTTGTTCCTTAGGCATGTGGACCGCTTGGCCACGACGGCGGCTATCTCCATGAAGTACTCATCCACGGTCGGCCTGCCCACCATGTCGAGCCGCTTTGAAAGAGGCCATATAAATCCATCCGGCGGTGCTCTGCATATTCCTGAGCCAGACGCCCGCGCCCCGGGTCGGATCCCATCAGCCAAGGCAAGAGAGACCGACCATGAAGTCGGTATCAGTGCTCTCCATGCTGGGTCGCTCCGGTCTCGTGGGCCGCTTGAAACAGTTCTGCTCAGCCTCGCTCGCCTACTCGATCCGGGACGGTTCCGTCGGGCCGGTGACGAACATCACGTAACCTATGACGAGTCCTGCGATCGACATGCCAAACGAGAGGAAGATCAGCAGGAAGTTCGGCTGGATCACCCGGATCACCATCAGCAGCGATAACAGCCAGCTCACGATCATCAGGCAGGCCCCCGCGACGATGAGCCTTACCCCTCTTCTGCCCAGATCAAGCATACAGCCAACACCTAACCCAGTGGTCCTTCTCCACCTCCACCATAGGTGGATCCTCGTTCTTACAGACGTCCCCCTTGCAGTTGACGCACTTCGACCGGAAGGCGCAGGGCACCGGCGGCCCGGTCAGCTTCGGCGCCTCACCGGAAGGAACGTTCCTCAGCTTGAACCTGTTCTGCGCGTCGGGGTCGGGAATCGCAGCGAGCAGCGCCTTGGAATACGGATGGCGGTGGTCTTGGATGAACTGCTGGGTACGCGCCTTCTCGACGATCTTGCCCGCGTACATGATGTAGATCCATTCCGAGAAATACCTCGTGGTGGAGAGATCGTGGGTTATGTAGATCACGCTGAGATCATGCTTGCGCTGAAGCTCCTCCAATAGTGTCAGTATCTCGATCCTCACCGAGGCATCCAGCATCGAGACCGGCTCGTCTGCGATGATCATCTTCGGATCCAATATCATGGCCCGTGCGATGACCAACCTCTGCTGCTGGCCCCCGCTCAGCATGTGGGGATACTTGGTCAAGAAGTCGTGGACAGGGGTCAGCCTCACCTCTTCCAGGGCTCTGTGGATTCTCTGCTCCCTCTCGAAGCCATCACCCATCTTGTGGATCTTGAGAGGTTCATCCAGTATGCCCTTGACGGTCATGAAGCTAGGTAGGGCACCGAAAGGATCCTGTTGCACAAGTCCGGTCTCCCTGCGGTACCACATCAGATCCCTGCCCCCGAGGTTGGTTATGTCCGTTCCCTCGAAAGATATCTTTCCCGCCGTGGGC
>CAYVLA010000204.1:0-4899 GCA_964452145.1 Hadarchaeota archaeon (SeqCode) | reverse complement strand
GATGTCCAGGGTCGCAAAGGCTCGGGCTTGGGCTGAAATGCTGGTGCGACCGACCAGCGATTCCTGATGGCGATTGGAGAGGGAGCTTGCCAGCTCGCATCGTTGCAGATCTAGACCCGATGGCGGGCTCCAGCAGGATATCGAGGAGCATGGAGGAGTCATCCCCACAATGCCCGGGAGGACTTCATCGGAGTCGGACGAGGCGAACCGCAACGATCTCGACCCATGCCAAGGGGATTCCCATCGATGGTTTTTGCAGCAGGCCCTCGAAGCCGGATGCCTGACCTGCACCGTAGACGGCAGATAGGCCCAAGGTCAACAGAGCCAAGAAGAAGGTCAGCGCCGATAACGGACGCCAAGCAGGATCATCCCAGAAGCTTCGGGAAAGGGCGACCATCCCGGCCATCATGGCAAAGGCTGCCGCGGTGGCCAAAATGCTGTGCGCAACCCCCGTCGCGGTCTCATCAACGCACCCGGGATCGCAGGGAAAGATGCCCGTTCCCACCAACGCCACGCCTGAAATGGGCACAAGGACAGCCCCCGCCGTTGCCAGGCTGCCCGTGCGCAGATTTGCCTTCAACCCGATCGCAAAACCCACCAGCATGAGGCCCAGCAGGGAGAACGCGAACACATTCATCACGATGGCATTATCGGCTCCGCGCTCTCCGAGCTCGCTAGCCAGCTGCGAGAGATGGCTGTAACCGGGTCGTGACGAGGCCACTGCCATTGTAACCAGGCCGAACGCAATGGGTCCCACCAGTCCGCAGATTGATAGGTGCCTGCCCATAGATCCTCCTTCTCCACGTTCGCCTTTGTGACACTGCGAAGACCACTTTTCCGGATATTCTTATGTGTTCGTCTGCTTGGTAACAAGTTCCTCGTCGATCTCAACGCCGAGGCCGGGCTTCTGGGGCACCGCCATGCGCCCCGCCACAACCGGAATCGGGTTGCTGAAGAGCCTGTCAGCCCACCTGTGGGGCTCAATGTTGTACTCCTGGGCATAACGGCAGCAAGGGGTGGCGGCCGCGAAGTGGAGATTGGCCACGGTGCCAAGCGGCTGGGTCTGATGGGGCGTGCACACAAGGCCATAGGATTCCGCCAGAGCCGCGACCTTTTTGCACGCCGAGAAGCCCCCGGCCTTGATGAGATCGGGTTGCACGATGTCAACGGCCTCCCTGTCCATCATCTCCCTGAATCGCCGCAGATCCCATTCCTGCTCGCCCCCGGCCACCGGAACGTCCAAGGCCCTGGCAACCTTGGCGGTCGAGTCAAGGTCCCAGTAGGGGCAGGGCTCCTCGAAGTGGAAGATCTCGTAACGCTCCAGACGTCTCCCAACCTGGATGGCTCTTGGCGCCGTGAAGGCGCTGTTTGCGTCCACCATTATCTCGATCTCGTCGCCCAGCCTGTCGCGTACCTCCCTGACAACAGTTTCGCTTCTACCAGGCGATGCATCCTGGTCGAAACCGAAGCGTGCCCCCACCCTCACTTTGACCGCGGTGAAGCCTTTCTGCTCCACCAGCCTGGCGAGCCTTTCGGCTTCATCCTCCGGCGAGATGTTGCGGCGCATGCTTGAGGCGTACATCGCGATCTCCTTCCGGTACGTTCCGCCGAGGAGTTTGTATACTGGAACTTCCAGGGAGCGGCCCATGATGTCCCATAGCGCGATCTCGATCCCGCTCGCCGCCATCGCCTGGCACTGGCCCGCGATCTTGTAGGTCTTCGTCAGCATGTCCTCCACGATGGCCTCCACATCGAACGGATCCTTCCCCAAGACCAGAGGTGTCAGCGAATCCCGAAGGTGTGCCATCACCACCCGAGCGTTCATGGGGCTGCATTCGCCCCATCCCACCACTCCCTCGTCGGTTCTCACCCGCACCAGAAGCGTGGGATCAAGCAGGACTGGCTCCACCTCGACGATTTCCATGCCGCGAACCCATCCTCCGTCCGCCAGTTCTCAGAGCACCGGAAATATGCTACCCTACCGAGCAGACGGGCGGATAGGCAGACAAGATCCAGATGTATGTCTGGGGGTTCACACTTATCATCTCGCTGCACGCTCATCCAACTCAGAGTGAATCGGATGCGGGCCGAGATCTCCAGCTTCGTCACCAGCGACGGCGTCCATCTCACGTACCATCGCTCGGGCCGAGGGATGCCCATGGTCTTCGTGCACGGCTGGGCCGCAACGGCAAGGCTCTGGCAGGGAGTGACCGAGGAGCTATCGACGAACTACACCACCGTGGCGCTGGACCTCAGGGGACACGGGAACTCGGACAAGGACCCCGGCTTGGACTACTCAGTCGATAGGATGGAACGCGACCTTGAGGAGCTGATAGATCGGTTGAGGCTACGCGACCATGTGCTGGCGGGCCACTGCATGGGAGGGATCATTGCCGCCCGGTGTGCTTCCAAGATGGAGGGTTGCGCCGGACTTGTGCTGACAGGGGTTCCGTGGGAAGTCAAGGGGGGAGTCTCCTTGGTCGTCATGGACGTGCTCATGAGGATGCGATGGTTGGCCGAGAGGTTCGTGACTCCAAGGATGTTCGCTCCGGGGGCTCGCGAGGAACTGCTGGAATTTGTTAGGCGGGAATCGGCAAGATCCCCCACTGGGGTGCTGCGCTCGATTTTGAGGAATGTCTCCGGTGCCGTCCTGCCGCCCGAGATGGGTGAGTCGTCCATCCCGAAACTGGTGATCGCAGGCGAGCATGATGCCGTGGTCCCGGTGGAAGACCAGAAGGAGGTTGCCGACCGCCTGAAAGCGAGGCTGGTCGTGATCCAGGGGGCGGGTCACAACGTCATGCTCGAGAAACCGAAGGAGTTCGGCCAGTCGATGCATGATTTCGCCAGGTTCCTCCCGGCCAGTCCGGGATAGTCGGCTTGGAGCTGTCCGGATGCCTGTTTGCATGCGAACTCTGCGCAGCATCTCGATTCATCCCACACGTCCCTGGGCAGGGTCGGACCGGGATGAGGGGACGGGCCTCCCGACGGCTGTTTGGATCATCCTTCTGGTCTGGATCCTTCTGCTTCAGCCTGCCCACGGCCGCCTCGCCAGGCAGGACCCCGAAACGGCGAGGATCCGGTTGCTCTTCCTGGGCTGGGTGGTCTATCCCGAGGATGTCACGCGGCACTATCAGATCGACCCCCTCCTGAAGGTCACAGGCGTGCCGCTTGCCCGAAGGATGGTTGAGTTGGGTTACATCACCCAGGACGCAGCCAAGAGATCGGCCAGGATATACATGCCCAGGACATACGAGCGCTTCCTGGCGGACTCTGATGTCGTGTTCCTCGGATCAATGGACGTCGATCTGGTGACCCCCATCTGGAATAGGTGGTTCCGCCAGTCCGTGGTCGAGGAAGGGGTTGGCCTATGCATGACGGGCGGCTGGGCCTCCTATGGCGGCTACAGCATACAAGGTTATCCGCCCTGGAGTCCAACCCCGGTGGGGGAGATACTGCCGGTTGAGTGCATCATCGATCGGCTCTCCAGCGAGGTTGTGATCCGGATGGATCCTGTGGATCGCGAGGAGCCGTTGAACCGGGCACTGCCCTGGGAATCCGCTCCACCCCTCTTTGGCATTAACTACGTCAGCTCCCGCGGCGGCTCAAAGGTGGTGGCAAATGCCCGGGGCAAGCTGGATGAAGGAAGCTGGCCCCTGTTGTCCTACTGGGATCCTGGCAGGGGAAGAGTGGTCTGCTTCATGTCAAGCTGGTTACCGTCATGGGGAGTGGAGTTCATTCGCTGGACCTACGCCCCGGATTTCGCCTCATATATGGTGTACTTCGCCGCGGGGGTGCGGCTGCCGGCCAGCCCCGAGCTTGCCCACGAATTCAAGCGAAGGATTTGGCTGTACAGGGAAGCGGTCGAGAGCCTCTACAAGCTCGTCGAGTTCATCGAAATGATGGGCGTCTCTGCCAGCCGCATCTCCCTTGACACCCAGGTCTCTGACTCCCTCTACGAGCAGGCCCAGGACCTGTATAGGGCCCAGGACTATGGGGCGGCGGCGGATCTAGCTGCCGAGGCGGTCGCGTCGATCCGCAGACTCGAATCGATCGCGATCAAGAACAAGGACCGTGCATTCCTCTGGATCTACCTTGTCGAATGGCTATCGGTCACATCGGTTGCGGCAATTGCCGGCACTCTGCTGTGGACCTTGATGGTCAGAAAGGCGACATACCGGCCCGTCGAGACGACGAGGTCGCTCTAGCAGGATCCATCGACGCACCTACAACGAATTGTGCAGCGCGGGGTGTCTCGATGGGCCGTCTCGCCACTTGGCCCTTGTCCTGCGGCCCTCACCCGGCGGTTTGCAGGGCCAGATTGCTTTTCGTGAATTCCCCGTACAACCTGCGCCTGACCATGACCGACCAGACCACAGGTCCAGAGGCCATCAACGTTCCGATCACGACCAGACAACCGATGACGTAGACCCAGAGCAGCGTTCCTTCTATCTGGCGCGTCTTCCTCCAGTGCCTGACATCCATGAGCACACTGAAGCATTCAAATCAGCCATTCAGACCCCCTGGGACAAGATGATCGCGAGCCGCTCCACAATCTTTTTGTATATCTTCCGCGTCCCCGGATCGAGGGTCGTTGCGCGCAGAAGGGTTCAAGACGTCAGGAAGGATCGAATGCGGCGTGGCGATGCTGACTCTGTTGGCCGTCATCCTGTTGAGCCTGTGCCTTAGGCCTCCCGGGGATGGTGATGAAAAAGAGGCCCCGATCGAGGCTAGGCTCATCTATCCGCAGGGCGACCTCTTCCCGGTTATGCTGTACAGCGTTGCTGAGGATCATCTGGCTTCCGTCAAGGACCAAGGCTTCAACCTTGTCCATACCTACGGCTACGCGGAATCCTGGCTGAAGTCGGTCGGGGAGAACGGGCTCTTCGCGTTGGTGCCGCT
>CAYVLA010000203.1:0-4947 GCA_964452145.1 Hadarchaeota archaeon (SeqCode) | reverse complement strand
ACCCCTCCGTCGCGCCGGCGGGACGGGTGCGAGCAGGCTTCCCCCCACCTGCAGCCGGGAAAAGAGAGGTTTGGGGTCCCCCAGGGGGAAGGTCGGTGCAGATTTCTTGAGGCGGTTCCTCTGGAGTGCCCGGAATGGGTTTCAGGGTGCCGATCTAGGCAGGGCGACGCGAGGGTGGGTTGGCATCGCGGAGCAGTTAGCCGGTCAGGCGGTGCTTTGACTCCCTGCCCCAAGCCTCTTCTCGAGGTCCTCGCGATCTATGCCTGCGATTACGATCCTCGGCTGAAACCCCAGACGCTCCCAGAATCTCTGGGCCTCCAGATTCCCCACAACGTATCTCACCGACAGATCGCCCGCCTCGTTCTCACGAAAGAAGCCACACAGTTGCCCCACCAGCGCCGAGCCGATCCCCCTTCCTCGCCACTGCTTCTCCACGTATATCCTTTCTATGCTCCCCGCTACCATGCCGCCACATCTTTCCAGTGACCTGACCCTTCCCGCCGCGAAGCCAACGGCTCGGTCCCCCGGGTCTTCCGCCACCACGACGCAGCAGTCCTTTCCCGATATCATCGCCACCAGTTCATCCCCCAGAATCCGGATACCTTCGCTTGAGGGACGCCAGATCCACGGGTTGGTTTTCTCCACATGCCTCTGCAGCCGCTCTGCCATCGTCCTCAGCGAATCCGAATCCGCCATGGTTGCCGCTCGAATCCGGCAGAGACTTCGGCCTCCAGCCCCACTTGGTCCTCGCCGCATGCCCTCTCTGCAGAACCTTCTCCACTTATATACGTCCTGCGGTGGTCCCCTGGGCCTCTGGACGGATGGCGCCGCTGGAAGGAACTTCGTCGGAATCGGTGCATACCTGGCCCGGGGAACAGCTGATCGTGCCAGCTCGACATTTATCAGCGCTGACGGCCGCAGCTACCCAAGCCCAGCTAAGGGGTTCGCTTGGCGCACTTCTCCTATGACATTGATCCCGCCTACTGGATCGTGAGGTACCAGGATATCGCTCGAACTCTCGGACTGGATCCTGACCGAGACCGGGAGGCCACGGCCACCCTTCACGGATTGCTGTCCGATCATGCCGATTCCGTCTCGAGAGCACTTCGCAGCGCCGAGCAGCTGATCCGGGGAAGGACTGTAGTCGTCTTTGGGTGCGCCCCGTCTTTGGACGCAAACGTACGCCGGGCAAGGGCAACGCTCCTGATCACCGACGCTCCCAAGATGGCCGCCGACGGGGCCACATCTGCGCTCCTTGAAGCCGGTATCAGGCCCGAAATCGTCGTAACGGACCTCGACGGCAGGATTCCAGACATCATTGCTGCATCGGGGAGAGGCGCCATCATCATGCTCCATGCTCACGGGGATAACATTGCCCGGGTCAGAGGAGTCCTCCCACGACTCCGCAACGTCCTCCCGATCACTCAAACGGAGCCCACCTCGATCGTCAGGAACTTCGGCGGTTTCACGGATGGTGACAAGTGCGCCTACATCGCCAGCTCCTTGGGGGCCACCCGCATCGTGCTTTTCGGGATGGAGTTCGGCACGCAGGTAGGTCGCAGGTCGGATCCTTCGCACAGGAAGCAGGACGAACACGATCGTAAGCTTCTCAAGCTCATGATAGGACGAGCTCTGACGGAGGAGCTAATTAAGAGCTCGAGGATCCCTTGCTGCTCGATGCCTCCGTCTCCGTTTCCCTTCGTGGAAGAGATCGATTGCGAGGCCCTTTCGGCTCTTCTCAGGGGCGTATCTCGATGAAGGACGATCTAGCACGGATCGAGCAGGTCCTGCCGCAGGATGTCCTTCTCGAGGTGATCCTGACAACCGTTAGCCGGACCCACGAACACAATGCGGCACCGATAGGCATCAGAAGGGCGGATGCACACGTGCTGGCCGAGGTAGCTTGCGGTACCCGGACTGTGAGAAACATCTCTGAAACCAGAATCGCTGTCCTGAACCTAATCAGGAGCCCCCTGACCTTTGCGCAAGCTGCGTTCAACATGCTTCCGATCTCAGCGTTCCGGCCTCTTCCCGGGCATGATGTCCACATCCTCAGCGAAGCGGCCGCTTTCGTCGTCCTCGACCTTCAATCGGAAGAGGACTTCAGAAGAGTCGACGATCTGGGCGCGAGCGACTTCCGCAGATTCACGTTCACTCCCTCGAGGGTTCAGATCCTGGCGCCCCCCCAACCTCACTCACGCCGGTACAGCGCCGCGATCGAGGCGATAATCGGCGTCACGAAGGCCGGGCTGGCCCAGGAGCGAGGCCTCAAACAACCGATTCCCCGGATGGTCCGGGACATAAGGACGTATATCGCTCTCGCAAGAAGGACTGGGCGCGACGCGGCCACCGAGGAGGCCCTGCGTCTGTGCGAGCAGCAGCTTGCCTCCATACCCCAAGAAGATACGGAAGACAAGGACATCTGGTGGGTCAAGGATGCCCCGTGTTCTGGTGCTGACCGGTAGGCTTTGCCTCAAGGAGATACAGCAGTCCCTAAGAGACATGGACGTCGAGGTCATGGCCCTGCCTATCGAGGTTGCGTCCCTCATGACCGTCGGCATGGTCCGCTCCTTCCTGCAAGGTGTGGACTTAGGTGGATACGACTTCGTGCTGCTCCCCGGCATGTTCAGGGACGATGTGCAGAGACTGGCGGCGGATTTCGAGACGCCCTTCTTCCTCGGTCCGGTTCATCACGTCGATATCCCGGATGTCCTCAGGAATCTGGCCCACGACCAGCTCTCAACACGATTGCCCGCGGACCGTGCCATGGCCGAGTTGCTTCGGGACAAGGTCCTATCTGCCTATCGAAAGGCCAGCTCGGAAGCATCCGAGGACCCACCGCGAACGGTGTCCATCGGCACAGGCAAACGCGGGGTTGTGGTCGGGGAAGGCTTCCCACCCCGGATCCTTGCCGAGATCGTGGCGGCCCCTCGAAAGGACGCGGCGGCGATCCTCCGAGAAGCCAAGCGTTTTGCCCGTGCGGGGGCTGACATCATCGATCTGGGGATGATCCCGGGCGAGGACAATTCACCATTCATCCATTCTACCCTTCCACTTCTGAAACAGGACCCGGGCCTTCCCGTGAGCGTGGACACCATGCAGGAATCCGAGATCCTTGCGGCGGCCGACGCCGGGGCCGATCTGATTCTGAGCATTTGCGGGAGGACCCTTGACCTTGTCGACTCGATCGCTGCACCCGTCGTCGTTGTGCCGATGCACGATCCGGATCGAGGCAGGCCCCGATCAGCCGTGCAGAAGATCGAGCTTCTCAGGTCCTTCGACCGGGCGCTGGAGGGTCGTGCGGCTGTGATGGATCCTTTGCTTGAGCCACTCGGAATGGGCTTCTCTGACTCCTTGCGAGCGTATGGCGAGCTGAAGCGGCTGATCCACAGGCCCTGCCTCATGGGCATTGGCAACGTGACTGAAATGGTTGATGCCGATTCCCCGGGTGTGAACGCTGTTCTGGTTGGCTTGGCCCTGGAGAGCGGAGCGAGCCTTCTGCTCACAACCGAGAATAGCCGGAAGACCTTCGGAAGCGTGAGGGAAGCCGCCATCGCAACCCGGATGATGTACTATGCCGTCAGACACGGACTGCCTCCGAAGGATCTTGGCATCCATCTTCTCAGGTACAAGGAGAAGTCACGCAGGACCTACCCGGCCAGGCTGCCGAGGACTAGGATACTGGCCGCCGCGAGTGCAGGGCAGCCGATTCCATCCTCCGATGAGAGACCGTTCCACATTCTGCTCCGCGGGGCCAATATCCACGTGGTGTGCACCCAGGATGGGGAGGAGATCGATGTCATAGGGCGAACGGCGGCCTCCATAGCTGACGAACTTCAATCTCGAGGACTGCTGCCCGAAGCGAGGCACGCCCTCTACCTGGGAGGCGAGCTTGCGAAGGCCGAAATCGCCCTCAGAACGAATCGAAGCTACGTACAAGATGAAGCCGTTTTCGATGGTGAGCTGGGTGACGACTACGAAGGAAGTGAGAGTTGAGAGTGGGGCGAGGCTGCACTTCGCGCTCCTAGACATGACCGGAGACCTTGGCAGAATCGATGGTGGTCTGGGAGTTGCCCTCAGCCGCCCCCGCATAGTGCTTCAGGCGTCCCAGGCAGAGCAGTCCACATCCAATCTCTTTGCCCGCCATGTGAATCAGGTCACAAAGAAGCTGAACGATTACTACGGATTGGACAAGGGACTCCGGGTGAACTTCCTGGAGTCCTATGCGCAGCACGCGGGACTGGGCTCCACGACCCAGATCATACTATCCGTGGGAGCGGCTTACAACGCACTGTATGGAGGATCCCTGAACGCAAGGGGACTGGCCACAATCCTTGGGAGAGGCGGAACCTCCGGCATCGGTGTTGCTGCTTTCGAGAAAGGCGGCTTCATCCTCGACGGGGGCCATAGCTTCGGCCCAGGGCAGGAGAAGGACCGGTTCCTGCCGTCTCGGCAATCCCGCTCGCCTCCAGGCCCGGTCTTGTTTAGGGCCCCGCTCCCCCGCGATTGGATCTTTGACGTCGCTGTTCCAGCAACCTCCCGGGGCCTGTCTGGAAACACGGAAGCGGAGTTCTTCGCTGCACACTGCCCTGTCGAACCCCACACAACAGCCAGGATCGCACACATAGTGCTTTCACTAGTCCTTCCCGGTGTCGCACAGCTAAATATCGGCACCTTTGCCAGAGGCATCAATGCTCTCACAACCCTTGGATTCAAGAAAAGCGAGATAGATGCACAGACAAGAGATGTCAAACAACTATTGTTTGACCTCAATAAATATAGCGCCAACAATGCCGCCATAGGGATGAGTTCCTTCGGGCCCGCCGTCTTCTGCATCACTCATGCCATGATGTCTGAGGAAATCAGAAAAGAAATCAGATCTACAATGCTAGACTACCTCGATGAAGTGGGTGGGGAGCACTATGTGACACATACGCGAAATTGTGG
>CAYVLA010000202.1:0-5010 GCA_964452145.1 Hadarchaeota archaeon (SeqCode) | reverse complement strand
TCATGGGTGTCTCCTGCCTGTGTGTGCCTTTCATAGATCTAGCAGCTCGGAAGTAGGATGTGTTGACTCCCGCCTCGTCCCAGCAGTGGTCTACGTTGGAGGGCACCACCGTCCCTCAGGACGTTCATGCAACGGTTGAGAACCCCAAATCCAGGGGGTACTGGCGCGGCTACATGTTCTTTCATCTTTATCTCGGTCTCCCCTTAGACGATGTGCCCGGATGGCCGAAGACTATGAGCAGCGTCGCATCAAGCCATTCAGGCTAGCGGAGGCGCCAGACCGAGGATTGACCTGGTCCTCTGCATAGCGGTCCTAGCCACCTCCCTCGGATTCATCTTCCAGTACTCCTCGTTGAAGATCTTGACCGAGAAATAGCCCTCGTATTCAATTCCAGTCAGGGCCGAAACGATCGCCGCCGCCGGGGCCACGCCATCTCCGGGGAACACTCTGTCTTGGTCGCGCAGAACCTCTACGGGTTTGCTCATTGCATCGTTCATGTGAACGACGGCAATCTCGTGGGGCCTCACCAAGTCCAGCTCCTCGGGGCTACAGCCACTCCTGTAGAAGTGGAAGACATCTAGGAGCACGCCTAGGTTGTCTCTGTCGGCTGATCGGACCATCCGCAGGGCCGAGGCGAAGTCCGTTATGCTTCTACCCCTGATGAATTCCAGGGCAATGGTGATGTCGTACCCGGCCGCGATCTCGCTGATCTTTCGCAGACGGAGGCGCCACTCCTTCGGGCTGTGCGGAGTGGGGCCTGCAGGGCTTGTGACTAGGTGAATGCCCATCTCAGACGCCAGTTCGAAGACCGATCTTGCCTCCCCCTCAGCCTCGTCAAACCTCTCCATGGGTGCTTCCTGCCACCTGCGCACGGCGATGAGTTCATATGCCTCAAGCCTCGAGGATCTGAGCAGTTCCAGTATCTGGCCCGGGGCTCTGCCCGCTTCCTTCTGTTGCTGTATGTCTTTCACCCAGAAGCCGAAGCCACGGTAGCCGCATTCCCCCGCTGCCTTCAGCTTCTCCTCCAAGGGAGCCGGCTTCAATGTAACTGAGTTGATGCCTATACGCCAGTCTAGATCCGCCATTGTCGGGCACCGCCCAGCTGCAGCTTTTAGATGTCTCACCCCAGCACCCCAGCAAGCCAGGTTTTCGTGAGCAACATCTGTTGACCTGAATGAAAGGCACCTCCATCCCACAGATTCGATTGCATCGAGGCTAGGGACTGCCCAGGCCTTGGCTACTTTGCGGGGCCCTGATTGTACGTAGCGGTGAGCCATTTTTGAGCGGACCCTTGCCCCGCCTGACGAGGCCAGGGGAAAAGTCTTGAACAAGCTTAGAATTGGCATCATCGGCCTCGGTCGCGGGCACAGCCACGCACGCGCAGTTGCGGAGTCAGACAGATGTGAGTTGGTGGCCATCGCGGACATCGTGGTGGATGCCGCAAGGCAGGCGGCTGGGGAGCTTGGGGCCTCGAACTGGTACGGGGATTACCGTGAGATGATCAAGAGAGAAGACCTCGATGCAACCATAATCTCCACCCCAAACCACCTCCACGCTCCGATGTCCCTGGATTCCATGCGGGCCGGTCTTCACGTGCTCGTGGAGAAGCCCATGTGCATCACGATGCAGGAGGCTGGGGAGATGGCGGATGCGGCCGAGAAGGAGAGGCGCAAGCTGTACGTTGGCTACAACTACCGATGGAGGCCCGAGTTCCAGAAGATCAAGGAAATTCTCGACCGGGGTGATCTGGGCAGACTTCTCTACGCCAACTCCGTTGTCAAAGCATGGCGCCCAAGCAGCTACTACGAACGCGCGTGGCGGACCAAGTGGGCCACCCAGGGCGGCGGCGTCTTGATGAATCAGGCGACGCACCATCTGGACTCCTTGTCCTGGTGGATGGGCCCCGCACAGCGGGTGACTGGGTTCTGCGAGAACCTGTACCACGATATGGAGGTCGAGGACACCGCCAGTGCCCTGGTGAAGTTCAAGTCAGGCGCTACGCTAGACTTCATGGCCAGCACCGCGATCCAGGGAACCACGGCGCCGCTTTTTGAGTTCAATGGGACCGACGGCACGCTATCCCTTGGGCCGGGAGGACTGATGGTCAAGAAGAAGGATGAGAAGGAGTGGGTGAAGATCGAACTCGCTCCGCGAGGCAACGCCACTGCGACCCAGCTCAATGCATTCCTTGACTCAATCTTCAACGACAGCCTGCCAGCGGTTTCGCCGGAGGATGGCCGCAAGGCATTGGAACTGTCCCTGACAATCTACAGGTCCTCGAAGATCGGGGAGCCTGTGGAGTTGCCTCTTCCCGGTGAAGGACCTTAGGTTCTGGCGCTCGGCCTGTCCTTTTGCTCCTTTTCGGGCATCAGCTCTGTCCCTCTTGGCTGTGCGGCTGAAAGCCTCTGCTCGCGAGGGCCCGGACCAAAGGCTAGCCTGTGTAGATGTCTAGCTGTCCGTACCTGCGGATGAACCGGTCGAACCTGAGCGTGTCGTCTGCGTAAGTCCATCTATCCCTCCTTCCCTGCCCCTCGGTCAGATCGTAGCCGGAGAGCAAGACGCGAACGGGTTTCCGCTCAAGCGGAATCCGGAATTGCCGGGCTCCCTCGTAGGTGATCTCCATCCGATCGGCCAGTCTCCGACACAGAAACAACGATGCATCGGTCTTGAGCCAACCATAGTCTTGGAGGCCCCGATCCTCGTAGGCATAGGGATCGGTACGTTCCCCGGTCGCACATCCAATCAGATCATGCGTTTCGGCTCTGATCTCTGCGGCAAGAGCGAACGGATACGCGGACAAGCCACTCTCCCCACACACGTCAACATCCAACGCACGGACGGAAGATCTTCCCCTTATCGGATGGAAGACCGCCAGGGTCCCCCAACCTTCTCCCACATGAAACTTGCCACGAGAAACGAGCTGCAGATGACTGATGGGCGGCCTGGCATCTACCAACGTGCCCTCCGCTCCGTACACATGGGAGTCGAACCCCCACCACCGGGTGATGTCCTCAGCGTTGTTGGAGAGGTTCCACTGAGACGGTCTCTCAGCCAGTTCGTTCTGCCCTCTTGGCAGGAGAAGGCACATCTCCTTTCCGCTCCTAGTGAAGCTGATGCACCCATCGTGACCGATCCTTTCCCCAATGATGTGCCAGTTGACCCCGAGGGTGTACCTCTGTCTCCGATGGCTCACCGCATTATCGAAAACCGCAAGGTACCCGTTCTTCACGAAGAGACAGCTCCGGTGATGCTCAAACAGTACTGGGAAGGGCCGACCGAAGTAGTTGCTGGTCCGGCTCAGCGTTGCGCGGGGAAGATCCCGGAAGTAGTCGACATCCACGTAACAGTTGGAGGGTGGGATGCCGTTCTCGATTGAAAACAGGTCCTTATGCTCACCCTCAGCAACCATGAAGGCATTGTGGTAAAGCCTGTTTGGGGAATAACGCTTGGTTTCGACAACGAACGGCTCACCATAGGTTATCGTCGTGATTCCATTGAGGTCGTCGTGATCGTGAGAGGTCATGCCTCGCAGATCAAGCATCGCGTAGAGGGCGTCAGGCCTCCACCCATCCCGGAAGACTATCTTATCCGGCCTGTTCAGCGTGCTTGGGCTGAGGGCCATCATCCCCAATCTTTCGGTCCCAGGGCTGTAGAGACAGACGCACCCGATATCTGGCTGCCTGGGCTCCAGGTCATCGTCAATCCGCTTCCAGATCCGGTAGATGTTCGTGGAGGCGAAGATGTCCTTCCCCTCCGTTCCAGGTCTTGGGCCGAGTCTACCCCTTCGCTCGTCCCAGTACTGGAAAACCTTGTCAGCAAGCCACTTCAGCCTCCCGTCCCTCAGGGACTGCAGAGGCATGAAGAAGGCATCAACATCACCATACCTGCGCTGGTGGCCGTGACCATCGCCGTAGAGCGGCGTCATTCCGCTTGGCGGCCACTGAGCCAGCATCCAGTCCCAGAAGGTCCTCCAGGCAGGGGATCCAAAGTAGTCCGGTTCAGAGTATTGGCCCCATGCACAGACGCTCCACATGAAAAGGCCTAGGTGTATCCCGTTATCGTCGTTGCCGTTCCTCCAACATGCAAGGGGGCCCCCCCAAGAGCGGTTTCTCTCTCGGAGATCCACTAGTTCTCTAATAAGCTTCGCTAGATCAGGATTCGTGGGGAGATCGCTATCCTGCAAGATCTTGACAAGGGCGGAGATGGCGCCCAGAGATGTGACCTGATTGTCGAAGAACCCTTCCTCGATTCCCTCCAGCGCAAGACGGAGGAAGTACCGCTCGAATTCTTTCCGTTCCTCTGAAGTGAGATGCATCTTCATGTCCAGGTACTCATCAGTGATCAGGTGAACAAAGTTCGTCCCCGGTCTCCCTTTCCGCATCGCCTGACGGAAGTGGTCTTTGTAGTCTCGCAGGTATCTCTCTTGCCTGTCCGTCTTGTACATCAACACTGCAAGGGGAACTGCCACCGAGGGAGAGGGATGGTTCACCGCTTCTTCATAGTGGTCTCGACACCACTTGACTGCGTCTCTCTTGGTCAGCATCTTCTCGCCTCCGTCGATGACCATGGGCCAACCGTCCTTGGTGGGGTGTGCCTAGAAGCCCCAAGGAACCATTGGTGCCAGAGGCGCCGCCTCTCTGTGGCCGCATATAAGTTGGATCTCCTCTCCTCGGATCTCGATCTCCGCACATCTGAGCGAGTGGATATCGTTGAAGTACTCCCTCGATCTCGTCTGACCCTCTTCCCTGCATGGTCCGTTTCCTTCCCCGAGGGAGAAATGGGGTAGAATACCCGCAGCACGAATAGCCTAGCCCAAATGGTTCAGTGATTGGGCGCATCTGCCTGCATGAACTCTGAAAGAACCAGGATTTCCAACTATGGCGCACCGATTTAGAACATGGGAGTATTGTTGACTATGGGGTCACTTGGTCTCGGTTACTCCTTCTCTCTGACGGGAGGAAGGGGCATTCCTGGGCTCGGCGTCGTGACTTGAGTCGAGTTCCCCACCCG
>CAYVLA010000201.1:0-5026 GCA_964452145.1 Hadarchaeota archaeon (SeqCode) | reverse complement strand
CATTGGCCAAATCGAGTGGTCGCCCAACGGTTCTACGATGGCCGTCGGTTGGGCATAGATTCTAGGGTGAGTCTCCTGAACAGGATCAGGCATGCCTCAACGGGGGTGTCAGGCGGGGAATCGAGGGCAGCATCCCATCCTACTCCCGCGATCGGCTTCTTGTGTCCGATGTGGCTCCAGATCTTCTCCGCTGTTGTTGGGAGGAAGGGGTACAGGAGGACGGCCAAGGTCCCCAGGAGCTTCAGAGCGGACCAGATTGTGGCCCGGGCACCTTCCGGGTTCTCCCAGGGTCTCTTCTCGTTGAGGAACCTGTTGCCGATGCGGGAAAGCTCAACGATATTCTCGAGGGCCTTCTTGAACTCGAAGCTCTCGATGAGCGTCTCCACCTTCTTGGTCGTTCTGCGGATCTTCCTCACCAGGGACAGGTGATCGGGTCCCAGTGTCTCCTTGGCAGGAACTTTCGACTCTCCATAAACCTTCCTGGTGAGGGCCAGTATCCGGTTCACAAGGTTGCCGATGTTGTCCGCAAGGTCGGCGTTCGCTCTCTGCACAAGATCGTCCCAGGAGAAGACCGTGTCCCGGTTCTCGGGAGCGATGGCAGCGGCATAGTACCTTATGACATCGGGCTCGAGCTCCTCCAGCAGTTGGTGGAGAAACACCACGTTCCCCCTTGAGGTGGACATCTTCGACTCGGCGAAGTTCACGAACTCGTTCACCACTACGTCGGAGGGAAGGTTGTATCCCCTGTGGCCCAACAGGAGCGCCGGGAAGAGGATGGTGTGGAAGAAGATGTTGTCCTTGCCCACGAAGCACACCAGCCTCGCTCCCTCGCCCATCCAGTAGGGTCTCCACTTGCCCTGGTTCTCACCGGTGTTGTCGCGGGCCCAGTCCCTTGTGGCCGATATGTAGCCCAGCAAGTTCTCGGCCCAGTTGTAGATGACCTGTCCGGGCTTGAGGAAGGGTGCCTTGGGTCCCCATTCGTAGTCCCTTGTGATGTCTCTGTCTCTCAGTCCATCTTGGAGCCAGGACATAGTGTTGGCATAGGTTCTCTTCCTCCAAGATCTGCCCATCTTCTCGACGTATCCTAGGACTTCCTTCTGGAGGGCGGAGAGCTTCAGGAAGGAATGTCTGACCGTGCCATGGGTCGGCATTGACCCGCAGATGGTGCAGACGGGATCAACAAGCTCGGAGGGATCATACCACTGTGCGCAGACCTCACAGGAATCGCCGTACTGATCGCCTGCGCCGCATTTGGGGCAGTTCCCTCTCACGTAGCGGTCGGGCAGGTATTGCCTGCAACCATTGCAGAAAGGCTGTTGCACCTCAGCCGAGTAGATGAGCCCCTCCTCATCCAGCCGCTCGTAGAAGTCCCAGACTACCCCGTGGTGGATCGGCCTGGAAGTCCTCGAGAAGACATCGAACGAGATCCCGAGCTTCCTGAAGACCTCCTCTTGGAGGGGATGCTGCTCGTCACTCAGTTCTTTGGGGCTTATCGATCTGCGCCGCGCCTCCAGAATTGTGGTGGCAGCATTCTCGTCGGTTCCGCAGACGAAGAGAACCTCCCTACCCGTGGCCCTGCAATACCTTGTGTAGATGTCGGCAGGAAGGTACACCCCGGCGAGATGTCCGAAGTGCCGAGGCTTGTATACGTAGGGCAGGGCTGCGGTCACCAAGATCCTAGAAGGAGGCTCCTCGGAGGTGCATTTCGCAACTCCTCCTGTTTTCGACCGTAGCCATAGCCAGTCCTCCTGATCCCCATCATCTGGAATGCTTAAATCTGTATCCGGGTCGGGGGTCGTGGGTAGCCTCGATCTGCGAGTGTTGGCTAGGGCACGTTCAGGGGGTCATTGCGATCCACAGGTCCAAGCCCTGGATTTGGTAGCGTTTCGACGCCTGCATTGCCTCCGGAGGTTGCTTCGTCAGCTGGCTCGACAGCGTCTCCCTCTTGATGTACTCGGCTTTTGCCTGGATCGCCTTCTCCAGATCCGGATCGGCCGCGTAGTGGGTGGTGACAGATTGGGCGACGCAGAGGCCCATGTCCTTCCTGTGCCTCTGGATCCGTCGGACCACTTCTCTGGCAAGCCCTTCGGTCCTCATCGACGCGTCGACGCTGGGATTCAAGCCCACGATGACGCTGTTCGATTCCCGGCAAACGAAGCCCGGGACGGATTGGGACGAGAGCTGGACCTTCTTGACATTGAGCTCGTCTGCGATGATCTCCGAGAGCGGGCTGAGCTTGCTGAGGGCGTCCGGCTCTGCCACGACGATGGCTGCCTGCAGGGGTTGCCTCAGCCTTATGCCGGACTCGGTTCTCACCGCCCGTCCCAACTCAGCCACGCTCATAGCCATCGCCATCGACTCCTCCAGATCCTCATTTACCAGCCCCTCGTCCACCACGGGCCACGGAACGTGATGGACGCTGTCAGGTGCCTTCGGGTCGATGGTTTTGACGATATTCTGGTAGATCTCCTCTGAGAGGAAGGGCGTGAAAGGTGCCAGGAGGACCGCTAGGTGTCTAAGACACTCCCACAGGGCGTGATAGGCTTGGTCCTTGTCCTCGTCGGTGCAGTCCTTCCAGAATCTGCGCCTTGACCGTCGAAGGTACCATCTCGAAAGGTCGCCAACCAAGCTGTCCACCGACCTAGTGGCCGATTGAGGGTCGTGCTCCTCCAAGAATCGGGTAACACATCCGATCGTGTGCTGGAGGCGGGAGAGCAACCATCGATCCAGCGGGTTTCTTCCATGCTTTTTTCCCGATGGTGTCCAGCGGTCGATGGCGGCGTATGTTACGAAGAACCTGTACGCGTTCCACAGCGGCAGGAAGAAGCCCTTCTTGATCTTCTTTGCCTCCTCCACGGAGAAGTTAAGATCCCTGGCCATGCTGGTCGAGCAGTACATCCAGCGCATGATGTCCGCACCGATCTCCTCCACCGCGTCATCGAACCAGATCGCGTTGCCAAGAGAGGAGTGCATCTCCCTTCCGTCCCGTCCCTTCACATCGCCGTGGCCAAGGCAGACCCTGAATGGCGGTCGATCCTCCAGAACCGCACTCATCGCGAGCAGGGCGTAGAACCAGTTCCTGAACTGTCCGCGCAGGGATTCGCAGACCAGTTCAGCCGGGAACCACCTGGCCCAGTAGCCTCGATCCGAGAAGTACCTCAGCGTCGAGAAGGGCACGATCCCGGCATCAAGCCAGGGATTGCCGACGTCCGGTATCCGTGCAGCCCTCGCGCCGCAACGCGCGCACTCCAGCTTCACCTCGTCGACCCACGGCCTGTGGGGCGATCGTCCCTCGAAGAGCTCCCATCCTTCAACAGCCCTGGCGCAAAGCTCGTCCTTGCTCTCGATGACCTCGAACCAGCCGCATGCCCCGCACTCCCATATGGGGAGGGCGAGGCCCCAGTACCTCTTCTTTGAGATCATCCAGTCCCCCATGTTGGCTAGCCAGTCCAGCTCCATCTGCCTGCCGAAGGAAGGTATCCATTCGACCTTCTCTGCAGCATCGACGATCCTTTCACGCAGGGTTCTTCCGTCCTTGGCTGGCCGGTCCATCGCAATGAACCACTCATCCACCAGCCGGAAGACCAGCTCGCTTTCGCACCGCCAGCACACCGGGTACCTGTGCGAGTAGCTCTCCTGCTTCAGCAGCAAGCCTCTTCGTTCTAGGTCACGGATGACCGTGTCGGTGCACTCGCCGGCTGTCATTCCCGAAAGCGGTCCGTAGCCCTCTACGAATGCGCCGAAATCGTTCAGGGGGGCCAGCACCGGAAGGTCGAGATCCTTCCCGAGCCGGAAGTCTTCCCTGCCACACCCCGGAGCGATGTGGACCAGGCCGGTTCCCTCCTCACCGGAGACCTCATCCCACAGGATGACTCTGTGGCTGTCCGGCACGGCTGAATTGGCAACAGCCCCAAGCTCGTCGTAGGGGCCGAGGTATGTCCATCCCTCCATCTCCGAGCCGGGAAGACTGTCTAGGACCTTCGCCTCCGGCCCCAGAACCTGTGGCGCCCTGTTTTGCTCCACGTAGTAGACGCTACCCAGAAGCTCGGTCCTGGAGTAGTTGAGGCTTGGATGCACAGCGACGGCCACGTTCGACGTCAGCGTCCAGGGCGTCGTGGTCCACACCAGGAGGTATTCGCCCGGCCTGTCCCTAAGGGGCAGCCTCACGAAAAGGCCGGGATGCGTGAGATCGCGGTAGCCGTCGGTTGCGATTTCGTGTTCGGAGATTGCGGTTGAGCACCGGGCGCACCAGGCCACCACATCCGTGCCCTTGTAGATCCAGGCGTTCTCGTGGCACCGCTTCAGGAGGGTCCAGATCGCGTAGTTGTTCTCGTCGGAGAGTGTGAAGTACGATCCTCCCACCTGGGGCTTTCCCAGCATCCCGACCAGCTCCTCCGGGGTGCCGCGCAGCGGGCCCTTGGGCCCCTGGATCTCCAGCGTCTCGTTGGGCCGATCCAGCAGCTCGGATAGCCGGGAGAGATAGTTGGTATCATCCCAATCCATCCAGCAACCGAGACGCCTCGACTGGTCCACGATCGTGGATGCATATCGTAGGACGCGTTTCCTGCATTCCGTGACGAACCGCGCCACACCGAAGCGTTCGATGTCGTTCTTCGATCGGAATCCGAGCTGTTTCTCGACTTCAACCTCGACCCACAGGCCCTGGCAGTCAAAGCCATTCTGGCAGCGTAGCCGGCGTCCCCTCATCGCCCAGAACCTCTGAAAGAGGTCCTTCAGCGTGCGGCCCCATGCGTGGTGGACTCCGATCGGATTGTTCGCGGTCTTCGGCCCATCGATGAAGGACCATGGGATCCTGCGCGTAGGCCTTCTTCGAAAGGCATCGGTTCGCTCCCAGAACTCCAGTATCTTCCCCTCCATGGCGGGAAAGTCGGGGAGCGGCTCGACAGGTCGATATGTCCCGATGAGTGCCTCACCTACGCCCCGCTCAGCTTCGGGAAGCTTGCACCTACTAGGCTTATTGGAGGAAAGCGGTGGCTGCGAGGACTCAGGGGACAGCGTGCTCTCT
>CAYVLA010000200.1:0-5036 GCA_964452145.1 Hadarchaeota archaeon (SeqCode) | reverse complement strand
TGCGCCTGGGCCACATTCGATCCTCGTCCGGAGGGAGGGTTGCGAGGCTTTTTGGGAGGTCGTAGTCGTGTCCGAAGGCGTCAGCGTCGCGATCCTTGCAGTTCTTGCCCCGGCGACGGATCGAATCTCGGTCACCACGCACACGGTGTTCGAGGATGGCCATCGCTACAACCTCACCATCGGGTCTGACTGCGTTGTGACGCGGATCGGACTCAGCACCGGCGCCGGCACCATCTGTTTCCTGACCTCCGGCCGCGACGGGATGGTGGGACACGTCAACGTCACGCTTCCCGGAGCGCTGTTGTCCGGCGAGTACGTGGTCACAGCCCAGGGCCACGAGATCGCCCGCGGAGTCGTGGGAGAGGCCGGCGTCTCAAGCATAGCCATGGAGTTTCCCCAGGGCGGGCAGAGCCCGGTCAGCATCCGGGTCGGCGAGGCCTCCTGGTTGGCACTGGCGATGGCCTTCATCCTGTTTCCGTTAGGCAGCGGCAGGGAATCCAGGAGAAGAAGAGGTGAACGGCTGCGGCGAGGGTTTCCCGGCGGCCCCCAAGGCTGAAGACATCTCTTCACTGGGTGGGGTTGTACACCCCGTCTGCGCCCTGGGGGATGGGTGAAGCCAGACTGCACAGATCTCACCGTCACGAGCCCAGTCACCCTGCACCAAGCCGTGGCCTAGCGATCGCGGCATGCCTGCGTGTTCTCACCGATCCTGGAATCCGGTGACATGGCCTGGGGCCGTGTCGCGTGGGTGGATCGCTCGCACCATGCCCCCGGGCGCCTCAAGCTGGGCCTCGTCCGCTGTGATCAAGAGTGCCTCGGACTCCTCCGCCCCCTGGATATGGGCAGCATCGTGGAAGGTTGCCTCCTTCTTCCTCGCGATCTCCGTCGTGCGGGCGACCCTCCCAGCTTCCGGGGCAAGCAGCGCGATCTGCAGCCTGGACAGCGAGGCCCCGGCATCCCGGGCGTCCTTGTCCGTGAGCTGCGATAGAGCCCGATGCCGACAGAGATCGGGCGCCCAGTGCATTCCTCCGCCCTCAGGCTGATCGACGCAGCAATGAGCAGCACCAACCCGGCCTGGCCCCAGACCTGCCACCCTCGGCGGCACGGGATAACCCGTCACACGCCTTCCGGCGAGCGCAGGCGGGACCGTTCAGATCACGATGTCCCCTTCTTCGCCAGGTAAGGGTCGTGCTACCACTCCAGCCCGGCGGCTTCCCACGCCTTCTTCACCGAGGCGGCCGTCACGCGCGCGGCTTCATCCGGAGGCATCCGCCTGAGGGCGTTGTTGAACGGTTCCGGCGTCACCGGGCCTGCATAGCCGATCTCGTTCAGTGCCCGCAGGAAACCCGGCAGGTCGATCACCCCGGTCTCCATCGGCATCGCGCGCTCGTTATCAACGTGCTTGTCCAGAGGCACCCCCCTGGGGGCGTCATTTATGTGCACGTACACGACCTGCTCGGGGCGGAGCCTCCGGATCTGGGCCAGATCGCCCCCGCTGGTGTACCAGTGCCAAGAATCCAGCAGAACGCCCATGTTCCCGGTGTCGACGGCATCGCAGAGCTCGAGCATCCCGGGAAGGTCGTGGACGAACTCATACCTGAAGCTCGAACGGATCGTCTTCGGGCCGAGAAACTCAATGCCGAACACGCATCCGTGATCGCTCAATATCAGACCGATCTCCCTGAAGCGCCTCCGCATCCGTTCAAAGTTCTGTTCGCAGGGGAACTCGTTTGAGCCCGACATCATGTAGGTGATGAACGCGTTGCAGCCGAGCTGCGGTAGCAGCGATGCCCACCTGGGGAGTTCCTTCAGATCTGCGTGGAACTTCTCGTCGTTAGCTCCCACGTCGACGGGGAGCACCCAGCCACCGATCCTCATGCCACTCTCGGCGAGAAGCGTCTTCGTCTGCTCCACGCCGTATCGCTTGGGGTCCTCTATGTCGATGTCAACTCCGCGAAACCCGGATGATCTCGCAATCCGCACCGCGTCGGCGACATCCTTTGGCCGAATTCCGGCCGCGCCGGGGCATAGGTTCGGAAACATCATTGCCTCCTCCTTTTCCACGTTACGCCTCTCTTAGCTATCCAACACCGCCACAAGACCGGTTCCCGCTGACCTCCACGCTGCCTCCGTCCACTGAGTGACCCGAACGCCACGCGTCACAGATGATTCGATCACTACCTGCCGGCGATCGCCCTCCGTGGAGTTGCGATCCGGATTCGATGCGCGTGGCCGAGGCTGGTGATGGCGGTCTGCCTGCCGGGTTTTTCGACCAGTCCTGCTTTCCTATAAAGCTATCGGCCCCGGGGTGGGGGCGGGGCGAGGGTTATGTGGGCTGGGAGCTGCTGCAGAGATGTTGCTGGATGGAGAGGGCCCATGGAAGACCGGCCAAGGCCACCGTGAAGGTCGTCGCCCGGGCCTGTCCGGAAGCTCCCAGGGCTACATCTCCATCCCTGACGACCTTTCCCTCGGTTGACAGCCTCCTGGAGGAATTCCTTATGAGCCTACGGACCGGGGTGTCAGCGCGCTGGAAGCCAGCGGCTGGGCCTCGCCTTCTCCACATTGTTCTGCAAGAAAACGATATGCTTTACATTCTGTTCTGCGCAAGAACCGTATCATGCAGGATGTGTTCGAGGAGTGGATACAACTAGCCAACTTCCACACAGAATACTACCCACGCATCTCGCTCGGACAATCAATGGAACCAACCATGCCCTACGCAAACTTCTGTTCTGCATACTCCAACAAACCCCACCGGCAAAGATCCGGGAAGAAGACATAGTACACGCAGAAAAAACCTCCGGAGAATCATCAAACTAGACCAAGAAACAGACACAGCCACCCTCAAAGGAGACGCCAACAACCACACTGAAACCTACAAAACAGACCAGATGCAAGGAAAAATTACCTGGCACGCAGAACTCGAAAACCTCGTCATCGCCATAACCACAGCATGCATCGCCACATCAGCAGCCATAATAACCAGACTGAAGAAAAACAGAAAGAGAAACACCCAGAGGTGGGGTGAATGAAAGAAGAACCCCGATACAGCCAATGGTGCCCGTACTGCAAGGTTCCGCGCCAGAAAGACGAAAGATTCTGCTGGAACTGCGGAGCCAAAACCGTCAAAACCATCGGGACAACCCCCCAACACAAGCTGAACCTCGAAGAAATGCAGAAAGGCAACCTGAAACACTACGTCGAACTGTCCCAGATGACGGACACAACAGCCTTCCTGGACATCATCGACTTCCCATACCCGCAGACAAACAGGGAGCACCGCACACAACACACAACACCGCAAAGATTGATGAAGAGGATCGCTTCTCTGTGGTTCGTGCGCGAAGGACGCCCGATGCTGTGCCTGCTCGTCTTACTGGCGGTCCTTCTGGATCTGGGTTTCTGTGAGGGAAGGGAGCGGGTGGGCGTTCTGGTCATGGGCAGGCCTAGTCGCATTGACCCCTTGCTCAACATCTTCGTCTCGGATCCCCTGACTGATCCAACGGCGGTCCTGCTGAGGGATTGGGGGGGCTATGATGCCGCGGATATTGCCAAGTCGATGCGGCTCTACTTCCCCCGGAGCTACGAGGACCTGGTCGAGTTCGGCTTCATCATGTTCCTGGGAATTGATGTGCGGTTCTTCAGCCCCCAGCAGACACGGATGCTCTACGATGCCATCCACCGCGATGGGCTCGGGGCCATGGCGGAGCGCTCGGTGATGAGCTCGAACACCGAGACTGCCGTTCCCTGGGCCGAATCCATCATCTCGGACACCTTCCCGAATGACGCGGATGCGGTTGTGCGGCTGGGCACCTGGTGTCTCATGAGGCAGGTCCGCTACGTGATCAACACCAACCCCGGGGTGCCCCCCGTGTATGCCGCCTACGCGGGGCTTCAGGGATCCGAGTACACCTTCCCGGCGGAGGGTTCCACGGCCTGCATCACCATCCCGAAGGAAGGGGCCGTGGTCACCACCTATATGGTGGGCGACTTCAATCTCGGCTATCCGGGCTCCCTTCCCGACCCGCGCTTCAGGACGCCCGGCTGGGTGCCCCACTCCATGTTCTGGAGATACGGAAACGGGACTACCTGGAGCCACGCGGAGAGGACCACCGAGTACTGGGACTGGGTTCACAATCCATACGGGCCCGACATGCTGATGGCGGAGATCCTTTTCAGCGCGGGCAGGAGGCTGCCGGATGACGTTGTGCTTGTGCACAACCTGCGCAGCAGGTTCTGGGAGTATGCCAGCGCGAGCTCCGTGGCCATGTCCTTCCTCGAGTTCATCGACAGGTTCGGGGCGGATACCTCGCCGATCGCCCAACGGATGATACGGGCCTATGAGACGGCCCAGGAGGCCAGGGGGCTTTACCTCGATCAGGAATACAGCGCGGCCCTCTCCGCAATGGAGGAAGCCTTGGCCTGGATGGAGACGCTGATGGTGGAGGCCCTCAAGCTGAGGGATCGGGCCCTTTTGTGGATACACCTGGTCGAGTGGCTAGTTGTCACGGGGGTCTTTCTCCTCGCCGGCTTCGGCGTCTGGACCCTGATGATCAGGAGAAGGTTCTACAGGGAGGTCGCGACAACCCGCATGCTGACCTGAAGCACCTTCCTGGGTTTGCAGGGGGAGAGCAGCGCCCGAGCAGGAGGGGCGCGGATACTCGGGAGGCTGGATGATGACTAGATCGACGTATACACCTTACCAAACCACCAAGATTCCGTGGGAGAAGACTCAGGGAGACATCACCAAGCTTATTCGACAGTTCGCCGGAATAGGATGGATCGCCTGAGTTCCATCTTGTGGCGAATAGTCCCCCTCGAAGGTGAGGATCTTCATGTTCTCAAGCCTCTTCCTCGCCCTCGCGCCGCAGGAGTTGAGCATGTGCCCCTCTTCCTTCATGAACTGCTTCCAAGAGGCCCCCGGGTTGGATCTCCGGTACCTCTCGAAGAGCTCCTCACCCAGCCCCACCAGGTCGCCCCTCTGGGCCCGGGACGCGTACGCGGCCGCTCCTTCCATTGTGAAGCGTCCCCAGCCG
>CAYVLA010000199.1:0-5145 GCA_964452145.1 Hadarchaeota archaeon (SeqCode) | reverse complement strand
ACTTCCGCTCTTAAGGACCGGTGTCGACGCCCTTCGCCATGAGAAAGATCCTGCCGATGATGCCGCACGTGATGACTCTGTCGATGCTTCCCCTTTTCAGCCCGTGTCCCATGACCTTGAAGGCTTCATCCGGCTTAAGACCGCCCAGGATGTACAGGCACGGCTTCTCGGGATTCTCCATCGCCCTGGCGAGGTTGGATACCTCCCTCTCCATGGTTCTTCCAAGGGCCTTGGGCAGCTTCACGGTGAAGCCCACCAGGGAGGCCTGGGATCTGTGGGCGGCGGAGAAAGCGTCGTTCACGAATATGTCGATGAGGGGAGACAGCTTCCTGACTAGGAAGCTCTCCGCATGCTTCTCGGGCGGAAGATTGAGGCCTTCCTCAGCCAGAAATCGGACATTCTCCAAGAGGAGGATATTCCCCGCATCCAGCTCGCCTATCGCCTGCCTAGCCGAGGGCCCGAAGATGTCGTCAATGAATCTCACTTCCTTGCCGATGCACTCGGACAGGAGCTTTGCATGGTATTGGAGCGAGGAGAAGTCCTCGTCGCCCGCCCTGCCTTGGTGGGCAACGACAACGGTTTTGGCGCCCTTGTCGGACAGCTCCCTGACGGTCTCGGCGGCGGTTTGGATTCTCTCGCTCATCTGAGGTATGCCCTTCGCGTCGAGTGTCGTGTTGATATCGATCCTGACTAGGACGGTCTTGTTCGATACATCGAAGTCATCGAGGGTCTTGAAGCCTTTCATTCGATCTACCTTCTCAGACCCGGGCAGAAGGCCGCAAACGCCCGGTGCGAGGCCATTGACGGCAAAATCACATATAAATAGCTTGGGAGGCCTAGCCGGGTCCGGTCGTCGAGATGAGGGTGGGAGTGATCAGCGACACACACGACAATCTGCCGCTAGTGGACAGGGCGCTGGGCTTCTTCCAGACAAGTGCAGTTGAATACGTCGTCCATGCGGGGGATTGGATCGCTCCGTTCACCGCCAAGAAGTTCGTCGCCTACGAGGGCAAGCTCTTTGGCGCCTTTGGCAACAATGACGGCGAGACGCTGGGCCTCTCCCGAGTCTTCCGCGAGATGGACGCCGTCGTGAAGGGGGAATTCACCCAGCTCGAGTTGGATGGTCAGAGGATTGCCGTCATGCACGGAACCTACCCGGCCGTTGTGGATGCGGTGGCTAGGTCGGCGAGATTTGACACGGTCATCTTTGGCCACTCGCACGTCCCATCCGTCGAACAGAGGGGCGATGTGCTGCTCGTCAACCCCGGGGAGGCATGCGGATATCTCTTCGGGCACTCGACCGTAGCGATACTGGACACCGGGACCTCCGATGCGAGGATCCACGAGCTATGAGCTATTCTGGCCAGATCAGCCGAACGCAGCTGAGAGGGATGGATAGACGGGAGATGGTGCAGAGATTCCTGAGGGAGGGCATCCTCCTGAATCCTCAAGCACTAGAGAGAGCCCTCGAGCTGCCAGCCCAAGTTCTTGAGGGATTGCTGGCCGATCTGAAGGGCCGGGGGACGGAGGTGGCGGGGGAAGATGATCTCTCGGTTGTGGGCGCTGGGAAGCAAGGAGTCTTGAGCCCGGCCGAGCTGCCCTCCGAGCCCCCTCTGTTTGACACTACAGCCACCCAGGCGGGAACGGAACCCGTATCGGAGTCCAGAGTCGAGTATATGAAGTACTTCCAGAATCGCCTCGATAGGCTCTCCTCTCTTGTCAAGAGGCATACCCCCTTCTCATCGAGCCTGACCATCCGCGAAGTCAAGTCGGTGCAGGGGCCCACCGCAACGGTCGGCCTGGTTTTCGATAAGGCGGTGACCTCGGGCGGATACGTGGCCCTCGCTGTCGAGGATGGAACCGGCCGAATGAGGGCCGTGGTCCCGAAAGGTTTGCCGTTGCTTGAGGTCGCCAGAGACATCATCAAGGACGAGGTCATCGGTCTGACCGGCAGATACGATGCCCAGAGGAAGATCTTCCTGACCAAGGATGTGGCGTTCCCGGACATAGAAGAACAGCGGACGCCTCTTGCCCCCCGCAGGGTTTGCGCAGTCTTCCTATCCGATCTCCACTACGGCTGTTCGGATTTCATGGAGGAGGCCTTCTCCAATTTCATCGAATGGCTTCACGGAAGGTATGGCGACAAAGCGATGCGGGAGCTGGGTGCGGCGACCAGGTACGTTGTGCTGTGCGGGGATCTTGTCGAGGGGGGAGAGAAGCTGCTTGAGAAATACGGTGGCCTAGTCCAGAAGCTGAGCGGCATGCCGGCCAACGACCACATAGTCGCCATCCCAGGAGAGCACGATACTGCCGGGATCCTGGAGCCCCAGCCGGGGTTCCTTGACGAAACCGCGAAGATCCTTTCGGGAGTCCCCAACCTGCACCACGGGGGCAATCCATGCATGGTTCGATTGGCGCAGGTTCCCGTTCTGCTCTACCATGGAAGATCGATGGAGGATTGGTCCTCGGCGCTCGGCACGGACGAACCTTGCGAGTTGATGAAGCAGATGATGATCAGGAGGCATCTGGCACCGATCTATGGCTCCAACGTGGCCATAGCCCCCATGAGCAGAGACCCCTTCCTCGTCAGCAACGTGCCGCGCATCTTCCAGGTCGGCCACACCCATCTCAGGGGTGTCTCCAGCTACAGGGGAGTGGTTCTGCTGAGTTGCTCCTCGTGGAAGGAATCGGACAGGGAGAAGGGATCCGGCGGTGCCTGTCTAGTCGATCTGTCAACGCTTGAGTCCACACAGATCAACTTTGCGCGTTGAGAAGGATCGATGCCACATCCTCGACGGCCGCCTTTTTCTCCCTCCCCGTCTTCATCTCGCGCACGGTCACCAGACCTGACGCCAAGTCACGCCTGCCCACTATGACAACATAGGCGTGCCCCGCCCTGTTCGCCACCTCAAGGGTCTTTCTGAGCTTCCTATCCATGATCTCAACGACCGCGGAGATCCCGGCCTTTCTGAGGCCCGCCGCGATTTTCATGGCTTCCGGCATCTCGCCCTGTGTGACCGGCGCTATGCAGGCCAGTGGGGCGGGCAGGACATCCCTCGGAATGAGGTGCTTGGATTCCAGCGACAGCAGTAATCGCTCGAGGCCTCCGGCACATCCAACCGCCGGGCAGTCACGTCCATAGATTCCCGCCAGGCCATCGAATCTTCCGCCCCCGAGAATGGACCCCAGATCCCGATCATCCGGATCGAGGCACTCGAAGACAAAGCCGGTGTAATAGTCAAGGCCCCTCACCAGAGATAGATCAAAGAATATGCCGTCCAACCCCACCGATTTCTCCAGGATCCTCCCGATCTCCTCCATCCGATCCATGCATTTGAGATTGCCGACATTCGGGTCGTTTCTGAGCAGATCGCAGACTTCGAAGATGCTCCCCCTGGTTGAGGCAAACCGGAAGATTGAGTCTATCTGGCCTCGATTCAGGGAAAGGGCCGCAAGCTGATCGGCCATTTCCTCCGGCGGGATCTTGCCCTTCTTGTCCATTACCCGCAGGACCTCGGGCCTGTTTGCATCCACGCTGATCGAAGCCAGAAAGGCGTCCACGACCTGCCTATCGTTGAGTACCATCTCGTACCTGTCCAGCCCGAGGGAGTCCATCATCCTGCAGCTGATCTCAACTATCTCCGCATCGGCTGCAGGATTCTCCGAGCCGAAGATCTCCGCATCCCACTGCTCCACCGATCTGTACCGGCCGTACTGCGGCTCATCGTATCGCCAGACGTTGGAGATGGCGGCCAGCCTGACGGGTTTGGGCCAGTCAGGATTGCTTGCGATCATCCTGGCCATGCCGACCGTCAGGTCGAACCGGAGGCCCAGACGGCGACCCCCTTTGTCCTCGAATGCGTATATCTCCTTCTCGACGCCGGGCCCGGCCTTCGCGTGGAGGGTCTCTATCTTCTCTATGTGCGTGGGTTCAACTAGGCTGTAGCCGAACAGCGAGAGGACGTTCCTGACCTTCCCGCAGATGTACTCCCTCTTGGCCATCTCCTCAGGAGGGATGTCACGCATGCCTCTGGGTGGCGTGAAGGCGGTTTTGATTTTTGGGTTCACGGACTCACCAGCCGATGCATGTGGCTGGGACAAGGGCTGGACCAGTCAGGGTTCTATTATCTCTTTCCAGCCAACAGAGCCACAGCTTCCCCCGATCTTCCTAGGGCCTGTACCAGTAGATCTCATAGTACTCGTTGCGCCTTCCCTTGAGCTGGATCTTCCGAGCGAGATAGTAGTTGATGTCCGTTTCACGATCGATCACGGCTATCAGAAGCTGGAGACCCTTCTCCTCCGCTTCCTTGAGGGCATTGGCAAACTCCAAGCCACTCATCTTCAGGGTCTCCGGGATGGCGATGCAGAGGAACGTTGGCTGTGCCATTCCCGGCTCTTCAACCGAGTCCTTGGTCCTGTGGTACAGAAGCAGATCGGCTCTCTCGATATCGTCATAGTCGCTGTCCGACATGGCGGGCACTCCCAGGATGAACGTCTTGCGGACGCTCTGCGAGAGCCTTATTATCCTGCCCCATTCGCTCATGAGCATGCTGTACGATTTGGGGAACACGTGGAGGATGTGCTTGGAGTGAACCCATTTGTTGGCCCCGGTTCCAGCCCCTGGGAAGTAGATCCTGAAGTGGGCCCCGAACTTGAACCCCGTCTTGACTATGTATCCGGACATCCTCCAGTCCTCGTACACCTCGAGGAGATCGTGCATGCCTGGATGCCTTTCGGAGGCGAATCCCAAGATCTCGTCGTAGGAGAGATCCTTCCCCGAAGAGGCATCAACGACCCTGGCACGGATGCCCCTTTGCCTCATCAGATGCAGGGTCTCGATGATGTCTAGGGCGAGGTTCGTTCCTGCCTTTTCCTGCTTGTACTTCCCCAGCTGGCCGATCCATGCCTCGTAGTACAGCTTGCGTGCGGCCTCCTCGTCGAAGATCATGGATATCTCGACCTCGCGGAAGAAGTAACAGATGACCTGCCCTATCTCGGGTAAGGTGATGGTCTCCGTGGGATAGGCCAGGGGCTGGGTCCTGCCCCGAGGCAGGACTCGGGGTGCGCGGTGGATTTCTAAGGGAAACACCCCCCTGTCCCTCCAGTCCCTGTAGACGAAATAGCGGGCCAGCATCCTGGGGTCTT
>CAYVLA010000198.1:0-5152 GCA_964452145.1 Hadarchaeota archaeon (SeqCode) | reverse complement strand
GCTTCCCACACGATCGCGGTATCGATCTCGAAATAGCCGTGCACCAGGACGTTCCGCATGCCGATGATCTTCGGCCATGGGATATCCGGTGCCATTGCTCGGACCCCCTCCGGGAGTGCCCGGGCGGCCTCACCGATAACCTGCAGATGGCGCACAAACCACGACTGGAGCAACTCGTCCTGCTCAGAGGCTGCTCTGCCCCGGTCCAGGTAGCGTTCGATTGCCGAGATTGCCTCGAGCATGTCGAGTAGTCGCTCCCTGGTGTTTCCTCAAACCGGGACGGTCACGGATGCGTGCCCTCAGCCCACGCTCGGTCACCACATCCACCCCGCAGCCAAGAAGGCGTTCCAGCTCATACTGGAGCCCCCCCAGATCCAGCAGGGACCTGCCTGCTTCCAGTTCCACCAAGAAGTCAATGTCACTCTCCTCGTCTGCCTCGCCGCGGGAGAAGGAACCGAAGACCCGCACGTTACGCGCACCATATCTTGCCGCGATGCGGAGGATCTCGTCCCGCAGTTCCCGCGGGAATCGCCTGCTGTCCATGCCAAGAACTCCCTCAGGTTCGACCAGGTCGCCAGACACGCAACCGGCTCGGGGCCACCGTCGCCGATCTGCCCTTCTGGTCCCGTTCTTGCCCCTGACCCTTAAGTAGATATTCTCCTCGGCTCGCCGAGGCTCGCAGATTCGTGTGCCTCGGCAGATCAACCGGAACAGGCCACGAGAACAGCGGCCTGGACACCATCAGCCAGCTTTCGTGGGTTGTATCTTGAAGATCCAGGTCAGGCAGTAGTCAAGTACCTGATTCCGGATGACCTGAACCGGTGCCGGGCAGGCGCCGGGGGCGGTATTCGAACCCGCGAAGGATGAGCCTTATCCGGTCTTCAGCCGGACACTTTCAACCACTCAGTCACCCCAGCAAGTGCCCGGCACCACCTCTTCTCCTCCAAGAAATCAAAAGCATTGTCTGGCCCTGCCAAGGCTCTCACAAAAACGCGTATCGTATCTTCGGGGGGCTTCACGATGTCCCGGTGCGAGATCAAGGCCAAGCTACATCATGTTCCTGCTCCTCTGCATCCTTGGCCTCCGCTCGATCCGGGGAGCGTCCGGGAACCGGGCAGCATGCGTTGTCAACGGCGGTGACCAGGAACTCGTCCCGCCCCATGGGGCCCATGAGAGAGCAGTTGCGATCAACTTCGGGAATCCCCGCAGCCACGGGTCCCGCAGAAGAGCAAGGGCAGCGGGCAAGGCCAAGGCAGAGGGCCATGAGAAGCATGGACATGGATATGGCGAAAGGATGGCTTCCGGCATCTCCCAGACTGCCCGAACCAGGATTCCTCTCGGCACGGTAGAGCCCGGCATCTTCTCTCCAGAGGCCCATCTCGGGGATGGCGTGGCCCACGCCCCCGGCCAGAAACTACATTTATAATCTTGCGTAATTCCGCATAACATAGACTTACATGGTGAAAGCCGTAGTTGACCTTGACGAGCGGGCGAACAGGCTGGTGAACATAGTCAAGGCGAAACACGGGCTCAGGGACAAGTCCCAGGCGATAAACAAGATCATCCTCGACTACGAGCAGGCCTTCCTCGAACCCCAACTGCGACCCGAGTTCGTCGACAAGATGAAGGAACGGGGCAAGGAGGAGGCGATCCGGGTGGAGGACCTCGCGCGGCGGTACGAAGCCAAGTGACCCATTCCCTGGCGATCAGGAAGAGCGTGGACGGCCTCTTCTCCAAGCTCGCCAGGAGAGACCCGGTCCGCCTGAGGCTGATCGAGAAGAAGATAGAGCAGATACTCGCCGACCCCCATCACTTCAAGCCCCTGAGGGCCCCGCTGCAGCACCTGAGGCGAGTACACTTGGGCAGCTGGGTCCTGGTCTACTCGATCGACGAGAAGGACAGGCTCGTCGTGATCGAGGACTTCGCGCACCACGACGAGATCTACAGACACCATTGAGGACTTGGAGGTCTGGCCACGCACCATATCGCCAGCAGACCTTTAAACTACTTCGAGTCGATGAACGAATCGAATCGTGGAAGGCAGAAGCCCCGTCGCACCGCTCACGCCCGGCTATCCCATCGATCTCCCCGATGAGCTTGTCGTCCGTCCGAACCGTCACCACCGACCGCAACGTCATCCCAAGCCGATCGTCCTGACGATGGTCCCTGCCTCGCGGACCCTGGCGGGCGGGGTCGATGCCAAGCGCGGCATCGGGTTTGTCGCCCATTGACTGGCCTCACTGGCCCCCAATCCGTTTTCGGGGGTCGAGGCCGCAGGCGGCGTCATCTCCCGTAGCCCCGAAGGCCGGTAGGGCCAACAGGTGCCTTATCGCCGAGGACTCGTTGACACCCTCGGACTCCACCTTGTGCTCGATCGCCCTCAACAGCCTCCGCGGAAGCCGCACAGTCTTTGAAACCGAATCCACTCAATCTCCTCCCTTCAATTCCATCATCGAAAGCTGGTACTCCTCCTCGCTCACCATGGACCTCAGCCTCTCCAGGAGTCCGAGGCATTCCTCCCTGCCCAGGACCCCGATCTTCCACACATACACGAAGAGGGGCCCCGATTCGGAAAGATGCCAGCCCGAAGCCCGGGTGAGGCCATGTATGTCAAGCGTGCGATCGATTGGATCTACGCGCAGATCCGCGCCAGGCCATCCATCCCGTCGAAGTCCTTGTCGAATGAATAGACCTCGGAGACTCCCTCGTTCTCCATCAGGACCCACGCCAGAAGGTCATTCAGGCCGGTGGCCCTGCCGCGAGCCTTCATCGCGGCGGCCACGTAGTCCTCCCTGGACACGGGCAGCACGTCTATGTTCTCCCGGGCAAGCATCCCCTTCTCCACCAGCAGGGCCCTATCCAGGGGCAGGTGGCTCTCAAGGAGGTTGAAGATCTCGCCCAGGTGGACCACGGAGGTGACCACGAACTCCCCTTCGTCTATCCGTTTGACGATCGCCTTCGCCCTGTCCTTGATCTCCACCTCGTGGGGCTTCAGGGCCCTCCTGGGAAGCATGTAGGCATGAACGAAGACGCTCGCATCCACGAACCTCATCGGGAACGCTCCCAGAGCTCCCTCTTCACCGCGTGCCAGTCGGACAGATCCACCTCCACATCGACCTCTATCGAGTCGAAGTACTCGGTGAGGTCGACCTCCTCCAGGGGGGTGATGGTTATCCTGTCCCTCTCCAGCTCGAGAACGACCCTCCCCCCGCCGTGCATATCCCTCCACTCCTTTGGCAGGACGACCCTTCCCTGCCTATCTAGCGTCTTTATGGTTACAGACGTATCGACACCATCTTTTCTTTCGATGCCACGAAGAAAAATATTGCCATTCGCCCCCTTCACCCGGAGCGAAGGAGGCCCGAGGGCCGAGGAGGAGGTATCGGCGGAGCGGCAAGGCGACTTCCCCACTCATCGAAGGGCAGGACTTCCAAGTGGGAACGCAGGCCCCTCAGCAGCATTTCGGAGGGAGATGTTCAAAGGCAGTCCATCAACAATCCCGAAGAAGATCTCTGCTGAAGTGAAACCCCGCATACTCCAGTTTGGCCGCAACCTCGCTGCCCGTTTCCTCCACGATGCCCCGAGCAATCATGGCCTTCAAGATGCCTATCGTTCCCATAAGCTTCTTGTCGATCCCCAACCTCTTGAAGAGCCTCCTGGCCTTCAGATCGTCAAGTATGACGAACTCGGCTTCCTTCAGTTCAAGAGCAAGCGCTATGGTCTCGGCCTCGCCTGAGCCGAGGAACGTTCTCAACGAGTTTGCCAGTGGAGCATTGCTGCATTTTTTCAAAACGACGAACTCCCTACCGATCCGATCATCTCCCCAAGACGGGCGGCAAGCGGGGCTATCTCTCCCCGCCCAACCTCATCCCATACGGACTTCGATATGTAAAGCTGCTCAAAGATCCTCTCGCACGCCTCCAGGTAGCCGATCTGGTGCATGGCGCTCAGGAACGATGTGTCAGAGATTGCGCGCGGCTTCGGTTTCAATGAGCATCTCCCGCTTGGCATATCTGTGCAACGGTACCCCGATGGCCTTCAGCCTCTCCCTCAGGACGACCGGGCCGAAGCCCAAGATCTCGGAGATCCGGTCCCAGGAGCACGGGGTCACCTCGTACAGCGCAATCGCCAGCAGGAGCTTGACATCCTCCGGGTATCCCCTGAACTCCTCCCTGTCCACCGTTTCTTCATTTCCTGTCCCAAGCCAACAGCGCCTCGCATGCATTTAAAGCCCATCACGCTCGGCCCGGGACCACCTACGACGCGGCACTTGGCACGACGCCTCGTATCCAGATGCCACGTGGCCCTGCCCGCGACCTATCGAACGGGTTCACCTATCCCGACGCCCCGGCCCTTCCGTCACATGGCCCCTGCAGCAACTCTTCACGTTTTCCGGCTTACGCCCGCTTTGTGGATAGGGAAGCCGCGGAGGAGGGCAAGGAAGGGTTCCCCGATGCCTTCGAGGTCGACCGGAATCCACCTACCAACACAGATCTGCAGAGAACCTGCTTGTTCTCACCCGGGCCCCTGTGGGCCCGAGATGATCCCGGAAATGCGGGCCTCAAGAGGGATGGGGGGAGTTGCACAGGCTGTATGCCGAACAAGTGGAAGAGATATATGGCTGTTATGCGCTACTATAGCCATGCCCGAGACAACCACGGTCCAGATCAGCAAGGACACGCGTGACCTGCTCCGGAGGGCCGGAGGAAAGGGGAGATCCTACGACGAGATAATCCGCGACCTGCTGGAGCTGCGTGAAGCCTTCGTCTCCGACCTGAAGAAGATCTGGGAGGAGGCCCGGCAGAACAGAAACGACCTTCTGACCCTTGAGGAGTATGCCGAGCGCGAAGGACTATGACCCTGTACATCACCCGATGGGCCCGCGGCGACATGGAGAGGTTCCCCCGGTCGGCGAGAAGCCGGATCGTCCAGGCCCTGCGGGCGCTCAGGGACCGGGGCGAAGGAGACACCTCGCCCCTGGGAGAGGGGATATGGCGCCTGCGAGTCGGGGACTACCGCATCTTCTACGGCCAAGAAGGCGGGGATGCCTGGGTTCTGAAGGTCCTGCACAGAAAAAAGGGCTACTCACCCGAACTGATCGACACGCTCATCAAGAGACTCGAGATGCTCAAGAAGGAGGAACCCTAAAAGC
>CAYVLA010000197.1:0-5171 GCA_964452145.1 Hadarchaeota archaeon (SeqCode) | reverse complement strand
GGGGCCACGAGGTTCGCCTATACCTGACCGAGTAGTCTGAAAAAAGGTTCCGGGGATGGCGGGGCTCTGCTCCCGCTACTGCCAAGGCTTCACCTTGCGGAGGAGAGGAGGCTTCTTCCTTTCGGCTGACCATTGCCCGGTTCGTCGCGCATCCACAGAAGCTGAATGATCGGCCAATGGGGAAATCGCATGCAAGCAATTATTAGGTGCACCCTCGCGTCTCTTGGGGAGGATTCCCCGTGAGCGATGAATACGAGATGCACGTCATCCCCAACACCCACTGGGATAGGGAATGGCTCTACGACTTCCAAGAGACGAGGATGCAGCTGGTGGAGCTCTTCGATGGTCTTCTTACCATGCTGGAATCCGAGCCAGGATACAAGTCGTTTCTCATGGACTCGCAGGTGGCTCCCGTGGAGGACTACCTGGAGATACGGCCCGAGAATCGCGAAAGGGTGAGAAGACACGTCCAATCGGGCAGGCTCTTGATAGGGCCATGGTACACCTGTCCCGAGGAGTTCAACGTCAACGGGGAGTCTCTCGTACGCAATCTGCTCTTCGGCCATGGCATTGCCAAGGCATTCGGGCGGGCCATGAAGATAGGATACAGCCCCTTCTCCTACGGCCAGGTTTCGCAGATCGCCCAGATCTACGCTGGCTTCGGCATAGATACCATTCTGTTCTACCACGGCGTGACCCTGGACGAAGTCCGGTCGGAGTTCATCTTGGAGGGGGCTGACGGGACCAGGCTCCTGGGCACCCGGATGGGCTCGTTCGCCAGATACAACTTCTTCTATGACGTCTATAGGCCAACGGTCTACGGCAAGACCACTCTGGAACGGGACTACGCCTGGAAGGATGGGGGCCTGCCATTCCACCTTTGTGGCCCCGACCAGTACATGGGTCACTACTTCCTCCTTGATCCGCCCAAGAGGCTCGATGAGGCGAAGCTGAAAGAGGGCCTGGAAATCCTTAAGGGAAAGGAGGTGGCGGCCTGCTCTTCCAGAGTATTCGCATACATGCTTGGTCACGACAGCTACGCGCCGGATCCGATAGAGCTCAGACTTGTCGAGAGGGCCAAGGAACTGGTGACCCCCGACCGCATCTTTATGTCAAGCTTGGAGGACTACGTGCAAAGACTGAAATCCGAGGTGAAGGATCTCGAGATTCTTCGGGGAGAGAGACGCACTCCGAGGATGATCGGCCGGGCTGCTTATCTGTACCATGAGGTTACATCAAGCAGGACAAGGCTCAAACAAGCGAACTGTCAGGCCGAGAACTTGCTTCAGAGATGGGCCGAACCTTTCTCGGCGATCGTGTACGCCCTGGGCGGATCGTATCCATCAAAGCTCCTCGAGGTTGCTTGGAGGTACCTGCTCAGATCCCACCCGCATGACAGCATCGCGGGCACGGGCATCGACCAGATCGAGAAGGACATGATGCACAGGCTGGATCAGGTCGCGAACATTTCGCGCGGAGCGGCGAGGAGGGCTCTCCAGAGCCTGCAGCTCATGGTGGACAACTCGGACATACCCGATGATCGGGTTGTCGTGACGGTCTTCAACCCCTCTCCTTTCGAGAGATCCGAGGTCGTCACGGCCTACGTCGATCTGCCCGTCGGGTGTGTGTACAAGTTCTTCTCGATTCGCGACGCCGAGACTGCGGAGAGGATGCCCAGCCAGACTTTCAGCAGAGTTACTGCCAACCCGGTTCTCAGACAGCTCAACGATGCGACACTGCGCATGGCTTCCGAGAGGGTCGGGGTCCATTTCCTCGCCATGAGGGTGCCTCCTCTCGGGTATCGCACCTACGTATTCGCACAGGAGGAAACCGAACCCATATCAGAACCTTCGATGGTGACGGGGACCGACAGATTGGAGAACGAGCACTTGGTCGTCGAGGTCGAATCCGACGGGACACTGCAGGTCACCGACAAGGACTCCCGATCCAAGTACGGGGAGCTGAACCTCTTCGTCGATGACGGCGAAGCGGGCATGGCCTGGCGGCACATACCTCCTGCCTTCGATCGGGTAGTCACCAGCCGGGGATCCCTTAAGACGGTTTCCGTGCTGGAGAGTGGGCCGGTGTTATCCAAGCTCAAGATCGAGCATGTGATGAGAATCCCGTACCGGCTGGACGAGGCCGGGTCGGATGAGGTCAGACGCCTAGATGGCAACGGGGATCAGGCCTGCCGCAGCGAGGAGGAAAGAGAACTTAAGATATCGTCGGTGCTCACCCTACGCAAGGGCGCAAGATACGTGGAGATCGAATCCGTCTTCGACAACCAATGCCGCGACCACAGGCTCAGGGTAGCTTTCCCATCGATGATCCAGACCGAGGTGTGTCACGCCGAGAGCGCCTTCGACGTCGTCGAAAGACAGGTGGTGAGGGCTCTGGATAGTCCTTGGGTGGGACCGTGGAACACCTGCTCCCCCCAGCAGCGGTTCGTGGATGTGTGCGACGGCGAGAGAGGGCTCGCGATCCTCAACGAAGGCCTGAGGGAATACGAAGTATCGGAAGATCCGAGCAGGACGATATACCTGACCCTCATGCGAGCCTATGAGATAGCGCTAAGCACCGTTGCTTGGCAATGGGAGAGACATCCGGAAATGCTACTCTCACAGTGTCCGGGCCTTCACCGCTTCCGCTATGCCATCATGCCTCACAGAGGCGACTGGCACACCGCAAGGGTTGCAGGCGAGGCGGAGAGACTCAACGTGCCCCTCATGGTGGCCCAGGTCGGAAGGCACGAAGGCCATCTGCCGAAGAGCTGGGGTTTCCTGAAGATCGACCCCGAAACGGTCCAGCTAAGTGCGATCAAGAAACCTGAGGACGGCGGCGAACTCGTGGTCAGGATCTACAACCCCGCTCCGATCTCGGAGAAGGCTCAGGTGACTCTGGCCCTCCCCGTGGAATCGGCCAAGCTGACCGACCTGGAGGAGAAGCCGATCAGGGAGCTTCCTGCCAAGAACGGCGCCATCCAGATCGAGTTGGGTCCCAAGAAGATTGCCACAATCAGGATTGGCTTGAGGCGGCAGCCCTGAAGGGGGGCTTCTGCCTCTTCTGATGGACCGAGACCGACCCGCCTTGGCGCCCCCTATTTGGCCCTGATCGCATCCGCCAGCTTGACGCCGTGATCAAAGCATTGGTCCAGCTGATCACGGTCCGGATGCCAGTTGACAGTGAGGGCCGGCGCTGCCAGTTCCATGCCGGACTCGGCCAAAGCGGTCTCGATGACTTCGGTGGCTCCCCCTCCCCATCCGTAGCAGCCGAAGGCCGCGGCCAAACGGCCCTTGAACTTCAGTCCCTTAAGCTCTGATAGCAGTTCGGCGACCTGAGGCAGCACGCCGTTGTTAAGGGTCGCCGAGCCTAGGAAGACTCCCTTGGCCTCCAATATCTCGGCGATCACATCGGAACGGTCGCAACTGGAGAGCTTGAACATCTTGGCCCTGACGCCCCTGCTGGACAGGCCTTCCACTATGCGCCGGGCCATCGCCTCGGTGCCTCCCCACATGGTCTCGTAGGCCACCACGGCAGAACCCTCGCACGCCTCCCCGCTTGCCCATCTGCGGTAGGCTTCAATGATCTTGCCGGGCTCCCTCCGCCATACCACCCCATGGCTGGGCGCAATGGTCTTGATGCTGATGCCAAGTCTCCCAACATCCTCCAGTTTCCTTAAGACCAGGGAGCTGAAGGGGGTGAGTATGTTGGCATAGTACTTCCTGGCCTCCCTCATCAGCGAGCACTGATCCACCTCGTCATCGAAACGACCCGAGCTGGCCAGATGCTGCCCGAAGGCATCATTCGGCATCAGCAGCTCTAGCTCGGGGATGTACGTAAACATGGAGTCCGGCCAGTGAAGCATGGGAGCCTCGACGAATGTCAGGGTCTTATCGCCCAGCTCGATCTTATCCCCTGTCCTGACGGTGCGGACGGGCCAATCGGAGTGGAACTGGGTTCTGAGCGACTTCTCCCCCATCTTGGTACAGACCACTGTAGCCTTCTCCGCGACCTCCAAGACCCTGGGGATGGAGCTGGAGTGGTCGGCTTCCCCATGATTGGCCACAAGGTAATCGATTCTACCCGGATCGACTATCTCGGAGATCCTAGTAAGCATCTCGTCAGCGAAGGGGTGGTAGACGGTATCTATGAGCGCTACCCTGTCGTCGACCACAAGGTAAGCATTGTAGGTCGTGCCCTCGAAGGTTGAGTGATGGGCCCCGTGAAATCTCCTGACATTCCAGTCAACGGCCCCGACCCAGTAGACCTTCGGGGCCACCTCCACAAGCTGCATTCTTCATCCTCGGTGCTGTCGACTTCTGAACCCCATTAAAAGATTGCCACTCCTTGCGGCATGTGACACCTTGGAGCAAACCGATGGTTTGGCAGGTACTCAGAACACGAGCTTGCTGTACTGACTAAGGGCAACCCTGCCCCGACCACTCCCCTGCTGGACGGCCGCTGGTGGCAGGGCAACCGAGTTGTGGAGCAATGATCACCAAGGCGGCATGACGCCATATCGGGGCCTGGTCGGTCCGGCAGATGCCAACGACCGCAACGCCCCGGAATCGGGCTGTCAGGCCAGGCATTTGTGGGAGGCATGTGGTCCATTTGCTCAGCGACATGGCACAACTCTGGAATATTGAAACCGATTCATTTATATAGATGAGGTGGATCTATATACCTAGATGGGGCGCATAGAATGAACCACGATTCCTAGCCGTACGACCGAATCTGCTTCCATCAACTGTGCGCCGAATGTCAGGAGGAGCCTGAATGTCATCCACCGTCGCAGAAGAGATTGAGATAAGACCTCAATGCCCTGAGTGCGGGTCGACCAGACGTTTCAGCGACCCCGGAAGGGGGGAGATAGTGTGCGGCAGCTGCGGTTTGGTTCTGGAGGAGGGCATGCTGGAGACCGGCCCTGAGTGGAGGGCCTTTGATGCCGATTCCATAAACCGCAGGCAGAGAACTGGTGCACCCTCGACCCTCAGGTTCCACGACAAGGGGCTGTCAACGGTGATCGATCCCCGTGACTACGACGCAGGTGGATCGCCTCTGAAGCCCGAGATGGCGCGCAACATGGACCGTCTGCGGAGATGGGACGCAAGGTCCCGCACCTCGGAATCCAAGGACAGGAACCTGGCCATTGCCCTGTTCGAGATGGACAG
>CAYVLA010000196.1:0-5206 GCA_964452145.1 Hadarchaeota archaeon (SeqCode) | reverse complement strand
ACTAGAGATGAAAGAACCTGCGCACGGAAGGAGAGTCAAAACGCCAGAGTCCGGCCTGCCTGGCCAGCCGCACGGCCTCGCGGTACTCCTCTGGCGTTATTCTTCGGCTGAGGGCGGGGACTTCCCCTGCTCGGTAGCAGGGCCTGTACTGGTCCATCAGGTTGATGTAGGTATCCCTAGATACCTTTCCGACCAGGAACTCGGCAGTCTCCAAAGTGCCCGCCAAACCCTCTGGGAGTACGAGGTGTCTGACCAGAAGCCCCTTTGTGGCAACGCCATCCTCCTTCACCTGAAGATCCCCGACCTGCCGGTGCATCTCAAGGACCGCTTCCCGGTTCCGCTCAACGTAATCCTCCACACCCGATAACCGCTTGGATACCGAGTTTGACGAGTACTTCATGTCAGGCATGTAGATGTCTACTATGCCGTCCAGCAACCCCAGAGTCCTCAGCGAGTCGTAGCCTCCGGTGTTGTAGACCAGAGGGATTCTCAGACCGCTCTGGATCGCCTTGGGAAGGGCGTCCAGGATCTGGGGAACCACATGCGTCGGGCTGACGAAGTTGATGTTCTCACAGCCGATCTTCTGAAGGTAGATCATGATTATGGAGATCTTGCCTGAATCCACCGCTTCCCCGTCTCCCAGGTGGCTTATCTCATAGTTCTGGCAGAAGATGCATTTCAGGTTGCAGTTGGCAAAGAAGATCGTCCCCGACCCACCCCGGCCGACAAGGGGGGCTTCCTCGCCGAAGTGAGGGTTGAAGCTCGATACAATGGCTTGCCTTCCCGAGCCGCATATGCCCCTCTCATCCGAGAGCCTATCCACCGAGCAGTTTCTGGGACAGACCGAGCAGGACGCAAGGAGGCACCGGGCTGACTCGATTCGATCCTCAAGTTCGGAGAAGCAGAGATCCAGGTAGCTAGGATGGAGTCTCTTGCCCATCAGCTAACCCCAGACACAAGGAGAGATTAATCTGACCCCGCGGGCCTACCCATCACAGGGTCGGACCCGGGCCCCTCATTCCGCAGACTGCGGTGCAAGAGCCTCAACCTCTTGCAGGCAACGATCTCACTGGGTCATCGCCTGGCCAGTTCCTGTCACGATCATCCTGCGACCATGTCCTTCATCTCGTGGAAGGCGATCTCGGGTGAACCGCTGCTTCGACAACGCCTTGGAAGAAGGGGATTCGTCCGCCACACGCGGATCGATCATGTCGGAAGCATGAGGCATGCAATAGCCCGGGTCCGAGGCCGGCGGTCGGAAAACGGTCGTTGGTATCAGGGCCCACCGGAGTTGAGGGGGAGCGAGAAACTGTAGTGGGACCTGTTGGCGTAGTACGGGTGGGAGGACCCAATGTGTGTCCACGAAGTGTCGGCAAGGCCACTCTTTCTCTTCTTGGTCTCGCCGGTGGTGTCTATGACATACCATCTGAAGTCCCCGTCCTTCACGTACCAGACCTTCACCTTCGTGGCGCCCATGCCCGATCTTCTCTTCCTGATTCGATTGACGATGTTCTTGCGCACCTCCTCCTCTGAAGAGGTGACCAGAACAAGCATCCTGTAGTGATATCCCCGGCTGCCCTTCGTGCCATCCTCCACAATATCCAGCCTGAAGTCAACGCCGCTTTGGTTGAAGAGAGAGGCAAGCAGGATGACGTGGGATCTGTCATCTCCCGAGAACCTGTACATTATGTCGGTGATGTTCACGTAGGTCCTCTTCTCCCTGTAGGCTATGCTCGCTGCTACGTAGTTCGCAAGCACGTCGATCTTCCGCAGGTAATCCAAGCTGTCCCCGACCCTGGACGCCGCTATGCGGCTGACGAGTGTCGAGTTGACGTGATCGGAGATGATCTGAGAGACGTTGCGCTGCCATTCCTGGAGGGCCAGGGTGTCGTTATCCAGTCCGAGTTTCTCCATCAGGGCCTGGCTTCCGTTTGTGATCTCCACGAATTCGACCTCGATCGCTTGTATGTAACTATACATATGACCCGGGAAAGCGACGGAAAGGACCAGGACGGCGATCGCAACGCCCAGGACAGCATAGAAGATGATCTCGATGGTCGTCCTCTTCTTCTGGCCTTTCTCGCGACAGATCGGGCATTCCTTGAGCCCGTCCGGAAGCCACATCCTGCAGCGGGGGCAGTAGTTCCTCATCCTAGGAGGTTATCTGCGTGAGCGGCCATAAATCTTTGGTCTCGCTGTCCCCTGGCATCACTGCGCTTCGGAGCATCTCAAGGGACATAAAAGCGGCCCGCCCGCTGGTATCAGGGCGAAGCGAAGGTCTTGGTCCATCCTGAAGTGGGTGCCACGGATCGACAGCGTGAATGTACCGAAGGAACTATCACGCAGATCGTCCTTGCACGTGAAGAGGATTCTGTTGATGTCCCCAAGCGTCCATGCGAGCCTTCGGAAGCCTACTTTCCGCGCAGACCGAGGAAGCCGCCCAGTGCGAGAAGAGTGGATGCAACACCAAGGAGTCGTTCGGGCACCGGCTGCCCAGGACCCCCCGGGAAGCGCTGGATAGGGTCCTTGAAGCCGATCTCAACACAGGTCTCAGCGGAAAGCAGATCCATCCTCACAAGCTTACGAGGCTCGGCGGGGACGCCCGAGATTAGTAGTCTCTGGATCCTCTCGGGTGCCGGCAGATAGAGATATGCCGTCTCCGGCCCGGCAGACTCCGATCCCACCGTCCACGATCTTCCCCTTGACTCCAGCAGGATCTCGGCCACATTCGCTCGGTATCTTGTGTCGACGGGTATCGCATCCTGTGAGTAAACGGTGAAGTATGGGGTCTTCATCACCACCAAGTCCTTGCCCGCGGAAACCGTCGCGTGGAACTCGGCTTCCCCCTCGGATGCCCAGGCCTGCGTGATGATCCTCACCTGAGACTGGCCGGGTCCCAGTGGAAGCCATATTACCTCGTAGCTCTCCAAATCGTTCAGTTCCCTGTCGAAACGGATCAGGCCGTCCTGGCTGGGCTCGACACCCTGATCCCGCAGCAGCCTGGCCACTATGGACCAGTGCTCGGTGGGCCTGTAGCGCATCTCAGTCAGGGGATAGCCGAAGTAGACCAGCCTCCCCTTTCCGAATGCCTTTGACCATGCAAATATCCTGCCGCCCGGCAGTCTGTACAGGATCTCGGCCCCCTTGACTTCGGAGAAGCTTACGGGCTCCGCTAGGTAGATCTGTGTCGGTATGTCGAAGTCACCTCCCACCTTCTCGATATCGATCTTCAGTGCGCCGGGATGTGTCACCCGCGCATCGCCGACCTCGACGCCGATCCGGTCCGCGACGTAGGCGAGTGACGACGAGGCGTATTCGGGAATTCCATGGAAGCTCCCAGGATGACCGAGCCAAAGCAAGGTTCCCCCCGAACCCATCCAACTGACCAAGGCGTCGGCGCAGCACCTAGCCGGTATGAACCCGCCTGCCTCGCCATCCGCCACGATTACCGCAAGGTCGTCCAGAATCCCGGCGTGGTCAATGAGCTCGGTCTCCATCACTTGAAACTCCTGTCCCCGCCTGAGCATGTCCTGGGCAAAGTGCTTCGTGACGTCTCGCAGCGGATCCCGCCCGAGTCCCTGTCTACTCGGGTAAGTGACGTAGTTCCTCGATTGGGAGTAGAGGAAGCCCAGCTTCGGGTAGGACTGGCGCGAAAGCCTGGAATCCGCAAATTTCAGACCCGAGCGGTGAATCCTGAAATTCTGCACCACCTCCGCTTCGTATTTGCTCCAACCCGATTTTCGTATCGCGTTGATGCGGCTGGCCGGCCACGGGATGTGATGCGTGTAGTAGCCGAGAAGGATACCAGCGTCGACCGTCGCCCTGTAGTCCCGGACGTTCTGCATCTCGACGTTCAAGGGGTCGTCCACGGGATCGGACAGCAGCCATACCTTGAGGTCGGCGCGGAACTTGGAGCTGAATACCCAGTAGGCAAGATCGACGTACGCAGCGACCTTCTCATCACCGGCCCACTCCAAGGCCCAGTCCCATGTCTGGGATTGGATCACATCGACGAGAGGATTCTCGATGGCCTGAACGAAGCAGGAGGTTATCTTGGCCAGCTGGTAGCTTGCGATATCGTGCATGGGGATCACCGTCGCCACGCCGGGATCCTTGTTCTTGACCCTTCGGAACAGCTCGGCGTAGGCATCGCCGAGAACTTTCTCCTTCAGCCTCTCCATCCGCCATCTCTGCAGGAAGGTGCATGTCCTGTCACTCCAGGCAACCTCCTCGCCGTATAGCTGGCGATACTTCTCCTTCATGACGTCGCTGTAGCCGGTGCCCTGCCAGAACTCGGGCTCCTCGTAAATGACTTGCCTTGCCCCAAGGTCGATGGCCCTGCTGCTCAATAGCCAGTGCCACTGAATCCTGTGATCCGTGGGCACAACGAAGTAGTTGCCGGGAGCGAACGGTTCATGGGCGGCACCGGTATCCAGGCGCTGCTGCTCGTTCACGCCATAGTTCGCACGCAGCCAATCCATATAGTCTGGGCCTGCGTGGACCAGCCTCTGGAAGCTTCCGATGATCTTGTCTCCGTACCTCTCGAATAGCTCGGGAGGCATGGCGGCACTCGCTATCCTGTCCGGATGCACCGTGTTCACGACCCAGAGGTAGTCCAGAGGGATGCCAGCGTAGATATCGGGGTTGTCCCGGATCAGATTCCACGGCTCTTGAACTCCGGTCAAACCCACGGCAATCGACCCCAGAACACACAGCATCAGCGGGCAGGTCAACCCCTTGAGGAACCGCCCGCACATGACCGTGAGTCTGTTTCCAAGGCTTGGGGAGTGTTGCCCCGAGCTTCTGCGTACTGGCCAGACCTCCAAGTCAGACCCACCATGGCGGCCGAAGTGGTCAAAGCCCTCCCGCTCCACATTACCGCGCGCCATGTCTATAAGAATATGGCGTATGGCTCCGGGGGGCCTCCAAGGCGGTTTTGTGGGCGATGCCAGTCAAGGGCAATCCACGAGAAAGCGGGGAAAGCCCCCCGTGTTCCCACAACCCCTCGGAAATGGCGATCTGGTCGCCTCCCGCGGCTCGGCTCAAGTTGCCGGAATCCCACCCACCTAGGATGCTCTGAGCCCGCACTAACCACCCGGCTCAAGGCCTGCCATCTGGCAGCGTCCCGGCAACTGGTCCCGAATGCCACTAGAGGTGCGTCAGAGATGAATCAGTCGAGAACCGTTGCTCGAAGCTTACCCATCTA
>CAYVLA010000195.1:0-5292 GCA_964452145.1 Hadarchaeota archaeon (SeqCode) | reverse complement strand
CAGCGCATAGGGAAACCATCACACTCCGCAGAAGAAGCCCAGAGTGACAGCCCCAAGCACAAAAGATGACCAATAGACCCCAATTCACCAACAAAGCCTCAGGGGACCAGATAGCCTCGCGGAAAGTGCGAGTACGGTACGATACAAATACAAAACTAAGATTTAATAGATCACCGCATGGGTCCTGATGCCGTGAGCTGAGCCTTGGGCGTGTTCACGAAGGAGTACATCTTCGCGACGAAAGGCGAGATAGACATCCTTGACATCACCGACTACGTCTCTGCGGCGATGGCGGAATCCAGGCTTCTGAACGGCATCGCCACCGTTTTCGCCGCCGAGGAGACCTGCGCGCTCGTGATCATGGAGTATGAGCATGGCCTTATGCAGGATCTCAAGCAGATGATCGCCAAGCTGGTACCCCGCTCTGAGGGATATCTGCACAACACCATCGACGAGGATGCCCACTGCCACCTAAGGTCCGCCGTGCTTGGGAGCACGCTGTCGGTGCCGTTCGTCAACGGTAACCTCGCTCTCGGGGCCTGGCAGCAGATACTCCTTCTTGACCTTGGCAAGAGACCGAGCACCAGGAAGATGATGGTTCAGGTGTTGGGAGAGTAGGAAATGGCCGGGAAAGACGAGATCATCAGCAAGGAGTTGCTGGACATACTGGCTTGTCCGTTCTGCAAGAAGGACATCAGGCTCGAGGGCCGCGAACTCGTCTCGGATTGTGGGCTTCGCTACAAGATAGAGGATGGGATACCGTACATGTTGTATCCGATCTGCCCCGACTGCAAGATCGAAACCGAGCTGACAAAGGAGAATGGCGAGTTCGAGTTCGTCTGCGGGAAGTGCGGGAAGAAGCTTCAAGATAGGCGAGAGTAGCCCCCGGATGCGAACGGCGAAGGATGGCAACAAGGCAGCGGGCGGCCTCGTGGCCTAGGTTGACCTGTCAGAACATCCGCCGTGCGAAGCCCAATCGGTCGACATTGGGTTCACAGATCGAGCATGCCGTGGATTGGCGGCCATGATGCCGCGCTGCATGAATCGGTAGGCGGCCTCTCACCGACGGTGACCCGGGTCCCTTCTCGATCGAGGACAGCGATGCATGTTCTCCTCAGCCGGGCCGCGCACAGACATGACATTTTTCAGATTCTCGTCGATCCTTCACGGCAATACATGTTGCGGACCCTGGCCCTGTGGCTCGCGCTGTCCCTGCTCATCGGGCGGGGATTGGCCCTCGATCAGTACTACTACGAGTCCGTATCCTACTCCTTTGAGACTTCGCCGCTCAAGACCTACGTGACCTGCAGCATGCAGGTAGTTGCTCTCGACCCCGGATTGTCGAGTCTGACGCTGAGGATTCCATATCCCCAGGGCCATGTTGAGTCCGGCCCGACCATCCTTATGGAGAAGAGCGTGGTCAAGCCGGCTGTCACGGACCTGGGCAATGCGACCGAAGTCTGCGTGAATCTTCCCCGTGTCCGAGTTGGCCAGATGGTAAGCCTGACGCTTCAGTATTCACTTGTCGGGGGGACCGAGATAAGGCATGGCTCCCGCCTCGAGGTGAGAACCCTGGATCTGGATGCAAACGTGAGCGAGCAGGCCTTGGGCCTGAAGCTGCCGAAGGGCTTCACGATCTCGAGGATTGAGGTGCTGGACGGCAGTTACAGACCCGGAGCATCGGGCGCTGTGGTCGATCTGGGCTCTAGATCTGCGACAATGGTCTTCGTCGTGAGGAGGACGACGATCCTGGATAGCCCCTATGTCTTGTTGGCCATGTTCCTTTCCGCGTCGGTCTTCGCGGTTGGATGGGCACTTGCCGCCAGGAAGCGTCGCCTTGCTTCCAGGACCGCCTAGAATTACATATTAAAAGCGGACTGCCGAGACGATGTCAGCGGCCGTGGTGGTGTAGCCTGGCATCAGCCGTTTCTTGGCGGCTGACAGAGGCACAAAGGACTGTGGATCCTTTAGCCCGAGTCGTCCTAAAGACGCGGGAGTTCAAATCTCGGCCACGGCCCTCCCAGCTCTACTTGCGCCTGCTTCTCAGCTTCTCCACGGCGGCATCCAGGGAGGCCTTCAGCTCGTCCGCCTTGCTCTCCCCGGTGATGTAGTCGGTTCGTGCCGCAAGAGATATCTTGGATGCCAGGATGCCGGCGATCTTGCCCCTGAGTTCCTTGGGCGAGTTCCTGACATAGGGATGCTGAAAGATGATTCCGTGCTTCGGGGGTCTGGCGCCCTTGGTGATGTGTCTGAACAGGGCCTTCTCGGCACCGAGGGTCTGGACGGATGTCGAGGGCATCATTGCGAGTTTGTGGATGCTCCCGGCCCTCGCGATGAGGCGTGCTCCTGTCCCGGGCTCTGCCACCTTGCTCAGGCTGGGCGCGCGGCGCTCCATCACGTCTGATAGGTATGATACGAGCTTTGACTTTCTCTCTCCAAGGTAAAGGATCGACCTGGCAAGCTCGCGAACCCCATCCAAGTCGTCTTCTCCCAGAGCGATGCCAATCGACTTGTTCGCGGCTTCCCTTATGCGGCGGGCCCTCTCCTGGGATAGGCCGAGCTCCTCGGGCACCTGGGCCGACCGGGGATCCGAGCAGAGGATGATCCTGGAGTACTCCTCCTCGCTTTTCACTATCCTCTCAAGCTCGGGAAAGTGTATCGAATACCACTCCCTGCACCTAGCGTACAGATTGGCCATGCTTCTGTCGAGCTCATCGATCGCCCCGACCGCCTGGATGACCAGGTGGTCCCACTCCTCATAACTTTCCCGCGTCTTCTCCGATGCCAGCTCCCTCGCCGTCTCCCAAGATCGCTGAGAACTGGACAGGGAAGGACGACGGCGGATGGCTCTGCCTCCGAGCGATGGGAATTCGACCTCCACCGCGCCCTTCCAGCCCGCGGCCGCAGCTGCCTTTCCGAGCCCCTCCTTCTCAACCACCAGTACATCCGCCGGAAGGCCCTGCAGAAGTCCGTCCATGCCCGGGATCGGCCTGCCCTCATCCAGGCTGCGGAGTTGTTGCACCCTTGAACCTGCTTCCTCAGCCAGTTGGAGGGTCCGGATGATCTTTGCGTCTTCGTCCACGAGCAGCAGAGCGTCGAGTGTGGCGACCAGGTATGATTTCTCCTGCAAGGCTTCCTACACTCCCGCTTGAGGCACGTTGCCCAATATTCGTCGGCACAATTAATATCAACCGCCGACCGCTTCGGCAAGGGCCCAACCAAACTCCCGGAGGCCCTGATTAAATCTTTTCCTGGTGCCGAGTTGCCGAGCCTGATTCTGCGACTATCTGGCGAGCATCCAAACCTGCCTCGCATCGAGGCCGACAGGCTATTCTCGGCTCTTGATCCTACCAGTCGTACGAAGGGCCTAGGGTCGGGCCTTCTGCTCGTTGAGACCTCCCTCCAGCAGAGCGTGGCCGTGGCCGCATGTGCTCGGCTATCACTCACCCGGGAGACATCATTGCTGGTTTCCGCGGAGAAAGGGGCCTCCGATCCGGTTCTTCCCATCGACGCATTGAGGAGGATGGAGGGACGAACGTTTCTGGTCCGCGCGAGGGGATTCGGCGTCGATGCGCCCTCGACCGAGGCGCGCCTCGGTGCCTCGATACTGAGTCAGGCTGCCCTCCGCGGGGTCAGGACCTCGGTATCAGTGAAATCCCCGGACATTGTCTACCTGGTCCAGCCGGTTTCGGGGGGGCGCGCGATCTCGCTGAGCTTGCATCGATCCTCCAGATCGGCCTACGCATCGCGTGCCAGGTCCCGATCCTTCAAGCACCCGGTTGCCATCGATCCTGCCATGGCCAGAGCCATGGTGAACATGGCCGGGATCCTGGAGGGAGAGACGGTTCTAGATCCGTTCTGCGGCACGGGAAGCCTCCTCGTCGAGGCGGGCCTGGTCGGCGCCAGGATCTTCGGCCACGACTCGGATTCGGCCATGATCCATGGCGCTCGGCGCAATCTGGTCCGTTGTGGCCTGAGGGCTGACCTGGTCAGGGCGGACGCCCTCCGAACGCCCGTGAAAGGGTCAGGCTTCGACGGAATCGTGACCGATCCTCCCTACGGAAGATCGTCTCCCGCTAGGATGGAGGCCGAGGATTTGCTACGCGCGTTCCCTGCCGTGGCCTACGATCTGCTGAGGAAAGGGGGCAAGATGTGCTTTGCCTCACCATCCACCCTGGATCTTTCGGACGATCTTGCGTCAGCCGGACTCCGGTTGGAGGCCTTCGTCTATCAGAGGGTACACGGCAGCTTGGGAAGACATCTTTATGTTGCCACCAAGCCGAGACGGCGGAAAGCATTTGTTTGAGATGATCGACCGGGACGCTTTCGGCCGACTCGGCGTCCTGCGCACCGAGCACGGAACCATCAACACCCCTACGGTGTTGCCGGTCATCAATCCCTTCAAGCAGACGATTCCGCCCTCGCAGATAGTGGAGTCGACAGGGACCCAGGCCCTGATAACCAATGCCTTCATCCTCTTCCGAGATCCAGATGCAAGGAGGAGGGTTCTTGAGATCGGCATCCATGATTACCTGGGCGTCGACTGCCCTGTGGCAACGGACTCCGGCGGCTACCAGATCTACCGGGGCCAAAGGGTGGCGGTCAGGCCCGAGGAGATACACGCCTTCCAGGCCGAGATCGGCTCCGACCTGGCAGTGGTTCTGGACGTCCCCCCAAGCGACGAGATGGATGAGAGGCGTTCACGGCTCTGCGTGGAGGAATCCATTAGGCGAGCCCGCAGCCTCGCCCGATCCATGCCCGAGGGGCCCCTTTGGTACGGAGTGGTCCATCTGACGCCCCACGCCGCACTCAGACGAAGAGAGGCGGTTGCCATCGCAAAGCTGCCCTTTGACGTATTCGCCTTGGGCAGCTGCGTCGGGTCCTTGGTGGAGTACAGGTTCGAGCCCCAGATAGATCGGGTCATGGACACCGCCAAGAGGCTGTCCCCAGAGCGTCCTCGTCACATCTTCGGGGTAGGTCATCCGATGTTTCTGGCCCTTTCAGTTGCATTCGGGGGGGATATCTTCGACTCCGCGATGTACGCCCTCTCGGCGGAGGGGGGACGCTACCTTACTCCGAATGGCACGATGCGACTCGATGGCCTGACGGAGTTGCCCTGCAGCTGCCCCGTCTGCAGCCGATCTACCCCAGAGCAGCTGGCTGGCCCGGGGGGCGTCCCGCTTCTGGCAATGCACAACCTGCATGCTACCTTCGAGGAGCTCAGAAGGGTTCGACAGGCCATCAGGGACAACAGGCTGTGGGAGCTCGCCCAGGCACGGTCCAGAAGCCATC
>CAYVLA010000194.1:0-5348 GCA_964452145.1 Hadarchaeota archaeon (SeqCode) | reverse complement strand
CACCTTTCTGAACCGCTTGCCATCATCGGAGATGGCGAGCCCGATGCTCTGCCAGCTCTTGTTGAGGGGACGGGCCGCGTAGTAGAGATACCAGGTGTCTCCCACCTTCAACACGTCCGGGTCGGCCAGAAGCCCATCGTCCCACTGCCCCGCTTCCCCGGCCTCAAGAAGGGGGTTTGCCACTCCCTTGTCCGTGAACACGACACCATCCTTGGAGCGCACCAGACAGGGGAGTTCGGCGGAGTCGGGGGGATATGGGGTGTAGTACATCCAGAAGCGGTAGCCATCTGGGCTTTCCGGAAGGTAGAGCACGTCGGGGTGGACGACACCGCTGGCGTTGTACATCTCGATATCCAGGGGATTGCCTTCGTACCTCACAAAAGCCTCACCCAGCCTCGAGGGGCGGTCGCTCTCGAACGAACTGTAGTAGACGAAGGTGGAGGCCCCGTCGGATCTGGGCTTGGCTTTCCGATTCCCGTGGTATAGAAAGATGGTTCTGCCCTCCGGGGGCAGATCGGGGACTCTGACCCAGACGTGGGTGTCGTTGGTGCCGAGGCCGTGTTCGATCCAGTAGGCAAGCTCGGTTCGATCATCCTGGTCAAGGAATCTGATGTCGTCGCCGCGGGCGCTCATCGTCCCGGCCCAGATCAGTGCCCTGGTGTCAAGGCGGACCAGGACCTGGTGGTCAGACAGGATCTCATTCCCAACCCGAGAGATTCTGATGGGCCGGCGATGGCGCCACCTGGCATCCCACCAGTGCCCCCTGTAGGCCACCTCGATCCAAATCCGATCAAGCCATGCCGTCTCCACCTGCGATCCGTCGGCCTGCCACAAGCCCAACGTGACGTTGTCAAGATCCCTCGTCAGATCCCGGACATGTCTGGTTATGTCCCATGCGAGGGTCTTCGGCGATCCCGCCGCCCTCAGTTCGGTTCTGCCGATCTGCTGGTCTTGGAGATTGAGCCTAATGTCAAGACGGAAGCCCTGGGTGCAGCTTGGAATGTGAATCCTGAAGGTTACCCTTATGGGCTTGGATCCGGGGGGCACATAGCCATCCCAGAGGCTGGTTTCTAGGCTTCTCCCTGCGGTCCAGGGGCCCCCGAGCGGGATCATCTGTCCGTCGGTGGAGAATAGGAGAGATGAGACGTCGTTTCCCTGGCCATCCAGAGCGATGAGCGGGGAGTAATCGGCTCTCACCTGGCCGTGCAGGAAGAAGAACGTCCCGGCAATGGTCAGAGCCACCCCGATGGCGGCCGGGGCCAGGGCCCTGGGAAGCCTCCGAACCCTGTGCCTCGGCAAACCTGGTCTCATTGCTTGACGGGTTGGGTCCTAGGCATCTCATAAAACTCTTACGAAGCCCAGTAGGCCGGTTAGGGCCGGCACTCAAGCCTCACTTCGATGACCCTGGTTGCTGAAGGGCGTTCAGTCTCAGCTCGGCGGCCAGAGTCGGAACCGGGATCTGGAACGCACCTAGAACCTGGGGGTGTAGCTCGCCGAACACTCCAAGCTCCGTCCCCTTCGTGCCTATGGATGCCATCCTCCCTTCGATGAAGGCAGGGGACTCAGCGCGTTGGAGGGCGAAGGACACGTCGAGGGCGCAGAGGATGGATTCCACGATCGCCTTGATCCTTGTGAAGTTGACCTTCGAGTCAGCCCAACAAAGGCATGCCTTCCGGGTGGTTCGACATCCTTCCTCTGTGAGCTCCACAGCGTCCCCGACTTCGAAGATCATCTGGGGATACGGGACATGGGCGTTGTGGCCGAGGAACTCCAGAAGGGATGGCAAGAGGTCGGGCCTGAATATCGAGAAGGTCTGCGTGGTGGGGTTCTCGATCTCCACGACCCCGATCTCCCTCTTGCCCATCCTTACAACCGCATTTTCGGGGCTTGTCAAAATGAAGGTCAGGACTTCCTGGAACCCGAAGCCGATCAGCAGCTCGCGGACCAGATCGGACAAGTCCTCAATCTCGTCCGAGCGCCCGATCGTCGGTATCTTGGGCTCGATGGGTTCCATTCTGTGGTAGCCATACATGACGGCGACCTCCTCGATGAGATCGGTCTCGTGCATTATGTCCCCGCGATAGGGAGGCACCCGCACATGGATCTCGGACCCAACCATTCGAGCCCCGAATCGAGCCCTTCTCAGCAGATCAGCCATCTCGCTTCTCCCAATCTGCATGCCGAGGAGCCTGTTGCACCTGTCTGGACTCAGCCGTGCCGTGTGCACGCGGAAGTCCGGAGTCAGACGGACATCTCTCCTGCCGTAGACCAGCTTCACGCTTCCTATTCTTCCCCCCCTGTCAGCCAGCGCCGTCGCGATGACGTTCAATCCCAGGGAGAGTGCCTGAAAATCGCTTCCGGTCGCCTCGACGAACAGGTTCTCGGTCTCGGGCCCAACCTTGCCCAGGGAGTTGGAGTTCACTATCGGCGGCATGGACAGGACCTGGCCTTCGGAATCCATGAGGATCGGGTAGCGGTCGAAATCCTCGAGCAGGTAGGCGAAGTCGCGTCCCTTAGGGTGATCGCTGAGTATGCGCGCTGGCGTCATCATCTCTTCGCATCCGAGAGGCACGAAGGCATTCTCATCCGGCTTGGTGATGGCATAGGTCACCGGGGGCTTGATCAGGTCCAGATCGTAGAAGCCTATGGCCATCCGCCTCCTGCCCCTGCCATAGGTTGTATGGATCTTCTCCTGAAGGTTCATGTAGGAGATGATGATCTCATCGCTCAACTTCACTCCGTTGGCCGTGCAGGCCACGACGAAGGGCCTGACTTCCTTTACGCCGGGGTCGACCAGGATCCGGATTCCCGACGAGCGGGCGCGGTATCTCGGAAGGCCGGTTTCGATTCCGAGGTACCCCTCCAACGTCCTGGCGACGCCTTCGGTGGAAAGGAGGTCTATCCTGTTGCTGTCCTTGATCTCAAGCCTTATCTCATCCCCCTCGATTCCTTCTACCTCGGCCTTGCATCCAAGCATGGCCGATCTGAGCTCCTCGCCCTGAAGCGTTCGGCCCAGAATCGAGAAGAGGTCGCTGGCAGAAACGGTGGTGGCCGGCACTAGATCGCCACCTTGCTGCTTCTCAGCCACTCCAGATTGCGGGAGAATAGCTCCCTGATGTCATCGATCCCAAGGCTGAACATGGCCAGCCTGTCGATGCCCATGCCCCACGCTATGACGGGGATGTCCACCCCCAGTGGCTTGGTCACCTCGTCCCTGAATATCCCTGCCCCGCCGAGCTCGATCCACCCGCCCTGCCCTTGCGAGTAGGCAACAAGGTCGACGGAGGGCTCGGTGAATGGGTAGTAGCTGGGGACGAATGCGTACCTGGTCTCATGGGCGATCTCCAGGGCAAACATCTCCAGCACCCCTAGGAGATGGCGGAAGGTGAGGCCGGCGTCGGCGATTATCCCTTCGCACTGGTTGAACTCGATCAGATGGGTCCTGTCCAGGACGTCGGGCCTGAACACCCTAGCTATGGAGAAGTGCTTGGCGGGGGGCTCTATGCCTGATGCCAGGGTTCGGGCCGAAAGGGCGGTTCCCTGGCTTCTGCCAACCAGCCGGGAGGCCTCCTCCTCCGACCAACGGTAGCCCCAGCCGGTCGAGCCGGTGGTCCATCCGTTCTCATGGGTTGCCTTCACCCTCGCCACGAGGGGTGCCTGTGGGAGGGTCCCATGGGAGGGATTCTTGACTCTGAATGTGTCGTGCACCTCCCTTGCCGGATGGTTCTGGGCCTGGAAGAGGGCGTCGAAGTTCCAGAAGGCTAGCTCCACCAGCGGCCCCGTCATCTCCACAAATCCCATCGAGATGAGCTTCCTTCTCGTTCTGTCCAGGAATAGACGATACGGCTGCTTCTTGGCCGGCCATATCGACGGAGCGGGGGCATGGATGTCGAAGGGCTTGATCCTCCTCGTCGCCCAGGACCCGGTTCGCAGCATCTCGGGATCCAGGTCCACGACCCATTCCTCGGATACGGCATGTTGGGACATCGCGATGCCTTCCCGGGTGAGAGAGGCGTATCTTTCGATCCTTTCCACCGACTCCACTAAGCCCCGCTTAAGGAGCTGGTCCAGATCTTCTGGAGGACTTCCTCTCTGCACAGCCTCGAGGTCGGCATGGACGGGTCGCTTGTCAGCCTCAGTCCTCCCCTTCGGGGTCGGGACGAGGAATCGGCCTTCGATCCTGACCAGCCCTCGGGACTTGGCTTGGCCAAGCGCGATCGCCGCGATCTCCCGGTCCAGGCCCTCCAGAGCTTTGCGGAGATCAACCTTTCCCGAGCGAACCACCTCCTCAAGGAGCAGCTCCTCGGGCAGGCCTTTCCGGAGGGCTTCTCTGCCTCTCGGGGTGAGCGCGTAGACGATCTTCCTCGACTCGCGCAGGATGGCCAGACCCTTATCCCTCAAGAGGGACAATCCGTAGTAGACGGATTGCGGGGGAAGGGAAGCGGACCGGGCGATATCCTCCAGACTCCTCTCGCCCCCTTTGGATAGCTGCCGCAGCATCTCGGCTTCCAGTCGGTGGTAGTCCGTTGCCACGCGGAATCACAACCCGAAGTTGAAAGAACCGCCTCACTGCGTGAGGGAGATTATTGCCTCGGCTATGTCCCCATTCGTCTTGATGAGCGCCTGCCTTGCCTTCTCCCTTGATGTCATGGCCTGGGATGCAACGAGGTCTATGTCCTCCTCCGATATGGGCCTGGGACCCGCTGCCGCCCCTTCGCCGGACGCCTTCTGGGCCTCCTCTCCACCGGCAATCTGATACATCGTCTGGCCCATCATCCGGGTCTTGGTGACCTGGGGGCCCGTTATGACTATCTCCCCTCCTTCGCTAAAGATGACCACCTTGCTCACGTTCCTTATCTCCTCCATCTTCACGCCCATCTGGCGCATCATTCTCTCCATCTGTCTCTGGTTCATTCCCCTCATCGGATACATGGGGTCATCCCCGCAAGGGCTTCTTGGCTGTCCTGGCCAACCTCTCATGCAGAATCCTCAGATCGGTCCTGAAGGAAGCGTTCTCGGCCTCCGATGCAGCATAGGCAAGTGACTCCATGAGGCGTTCCGGATCATCTGTCATCGACAGCAGTGAGGCGAGCTTGTCCCGCGTCCTGCTGATGTAGCAGAGGTTCGGAGCTACCTCCTCGAACACCGACCAGATGCTCGCTGCTTGAGTTTCGTCCATCCCGACACTTTCCGCAACGACGGAATGGTTGGAAATGGCTTGCCGGCCTCAACTTAAATCTTACGCCACACGCCATATGCCATGCAACGCTACGCCACGCCATCCCCGGTTCTGAGTCGGGGCCCTCCGATCCTATCCTGAATCTAGAGAAGCGCCCATGCCAGACCGA
>CAYVLA010000193.1:0-5429 GCA_964452145.1 Hadarchaeota archaeon (SeqCode) | reverse complement strand
TTTGGATATCCAACACTGCCACGTCAGGGTTGTGTTTTTGGATCAGGGACTGCGCCTCTTCCCCATGCCCCGCCTCCCGCTGACGACATCCTTCTGCGGATCGCGGCCTAGGGCTTGGGCAATGGTGGCGGCCAACTTGAGTGCGGTGCCGGACGGAGCATCGGCCTTCTGGTTGTGATGTATCTCGAGTACCTCGACGTCATAGTCCGGCAGCATTCTGGCCACCGATCCGCAGGCCTCCAGGAGGACGTTCACGCCCTTGGACATGTTAGGAGAGATGACGGCGGCAACGCTGTTGCCACGTATTGATCCCAGGATCGCCTCCATCTGGGCCGCGCTGTGCCCGGTGGTCCCCATTACGATCGCCAGCCCAAGACTAGCGGCGCGGGTGACGTTGGAAGTGGAGCCCTCGGCGTTGGCAAAATCAACCAGCACGGTGGCGTTGCTGTCGCCCACGACCGCTTCGATCTCGGAAGCGGCCCGGATCGTTGCCCCCAGGGAACCGATGAAAGCAACCTCGCCCAGATCCTTGCCTATGTCCGGGTGTCCGGGGTGCTCCAAGGCGCCCACGCACCTGATGTCCGTCGTGGCAGAGGCCAGGGCTGCCACCCTCCTCCCCATCCGCCCATAACCGGACAGAATGATCCTAATCAAAGTCTAACACCCCCTGCGAGCCAGCCAAATAGCATTAAAATATGTATGTGTGAGTCACGCTATCATGCGCCGCTACAGGCGCGCCGCCCTTGGCGGCACATTCTGGCCTCTGCACCGCGGGCACAAGGCCCTCCTCGACAGAGCGTTCGCGGAGTCCTCCGAGGTCTTCATAGGCCTCACGTCAGACAGGATGGTCAGCGAACGCAAAGGCAACGAGGGCATACCCCCCTACGGCACTCGAAAGAGCCGTCTGCTGGGGCATCTTGCCGACATGGGATGGTCGACCCGGGCGCATGTGTTCAGAATAGAGGATGAGTACGGCTTTGCCGCAGACTTCCAGAGCCTTCAAGCCATAGTTGTGACTGAGGCTACCCTCCCGAACGCACAGAAAATTAATGCAAGAAGGGTCTCCCGGGGGATGACGCCGCTGGATGTGCTCGTTGTTCCACTCCTCACCGCGGAGGATGGAGGACCCCTTTCATCGACCCGCATTCGAAGAGGTGAGGTCGACGAGGAGGGAAGATCGACACGGACAGACTAGCAGTCAGACTCGATCCTTTCCACCAGCTCCCTGATTCTTACCTCCAGGTCCGAGAGGGTGCCGTCGTTGGCGATCCTAAGATCTGCCATTGCGATCGCCTTGCCAAGACCCCACGAGTCCTCGCGGCGATCCCTCTCGAGGAACTGCTCGTAGCCGGACACATCATCTTCCCTTGCTCTGGCCCTGATTCTCTCATAGCGCAGTCGGTCGGGGGCCCACACCTCGACCAGATAGAAGTCCCTGAGGCTCATGCGAAAGAAGACGACCTCATCGGGCCCCCTGACTCCGTTCACGACCACAACTGGGGCATCCAGAGACCGGATCCTCTCGGTGCATCTTCTCGCGATGACATCCATGCCCTCCCTGCGCCTCAGATCGGACGCCACCATGCCGACGTTTGAATCCGTAACGGTAAGTCCTCTGCGCCTGGTCTCCTCGATCACCACATCCCCCATCCTCACCGAGGGATACCTGCTCCCAATCATCTGCGAGACGACGTCCTTGCCGGCCCCGGCTCTTCCCACCAGACCGATGACCTTCAACTCCTTCATCCCAGGCTTTCAGACACCCTTTCGGCGCAGGCCTTTCCGGACAACAGCATGCCGCCGAAGATCGGACCCATCCTCGGACTTCCGAAGACTGCATTGGCGGCCATCCCGGCGACGTAGAGATTCGGGTAGACCTCCCGGGAATTCTCGGCCAAGGCCATCTCGCCCTTCTCCGCCCACATGGAGCCCTCGCCCATGACCCTCCCGGTCGGGGTCTTCAGCCTTGGGCCGACCTTGCGCTCAACTATTCGGCATATCTCACAGTCATGGCCGGTGGCGTCCACGGTTCGCTTCGACATCACAACCATCGGATCGACGTGAAGCTTGGCCATTTCCACAGCGCTCCAGTTCACCACAATGCCTGCTAGGCTATCGCCTCGGATGGCGACGTCCTCGATGCTGATCAGGTTGAATATCCTCGCCCCGGCCCTGAGCGCTCCCAGACAGAGGGCGCAGGTAGACTCCAAGGAGCTGGCGGTGTACAGCCCGGTGCCTGTTGGCCGGGCCCGGACCCCGAACTCCTCCAGTATCGCCTTACCATCCTCTTGGACGACGATCTTGTTGAACATCATGCCTCCTCCCCACATGCCGCCGCCAACGCTCAGCTTGCGTTCGAAGATCGCCGTCCTGTACCCGGCGCCCGAGAGGTAGTAGGCCGCCACCATTCCGGACGGGCCCGCACCCGCTATCGCGACATCAAGCTCAAGGCAGGACGATAGCTCCTCGAAGTATTCCTGCAGGATCGAGCGGGTTATGTCAACTTCCTCTATCCTCAAGCCCACACCTTTCCGCCAAGGCGGATGTGAACAATATAAATGGAACCAGAGAACCAAGGTCGTCCACCATGTGGTGGCATGGGAAAGATTCATCAGATCCCGGGCAGAAGCGTTTCGGCGGGGCGATGCGAATGTCTCCTTGGAGGGTCTGGGTGACGTTAGCCGTGATGGCTTTGATAACGGTGGCCCCGGCATGGGCCCAGGAGAGATCCCCCACCGTCCGCCTGACGATCCAGATCCACGAATCACCTCGTTACAACTCCTACTACCTCTTCTACATGCTCAACATTGAGCTTTCCCGGTCGGATGCCGCGGTCGCCAACCGGACGTTCACGCTCACCATCCCCCCAGCGGAGGAGCCGGTGGGGGGTCTTTCACTCTACCCGTCCGTGAACGAATCCTTCGTACGGATGGATCAAGAGGAGACCGACCAGGGCATCAGGCTGACCCTGACCACGGATTCCCCTGCGTGCGAGCTGAGGTACTACGCCCTGGTCCGGGCTTGGGAGGTGGGATCTAGCCGGGACCATTATCTGGCCTTCAAGACCCCGCAGCTGGGAGGACCCCTCAGCGGACTCACGGTCTCAATCAACTGGCCGAACTGGAAGTACAACATCCACAGGATTCAGCCCAGGGGTGCGGAGAAGGTGGTGAACGTGCTCTTCGAGACGGACCCCTACAAGGTCGTATCGTACTACTGGTACTTCTCGGCCGGCGAGGCAGGGGAGGCCCCCGCCGAAATATCCGTCACGCTACGGTCCGGGGCCGCGGCCGCCCGGATAGGCCGGAACCAGAGCATCATGGTCGTCTTGGTCATCGTGTGCGTACCAACCGCGGTCTTCGTGGCCTGGCATCCTCCAAAGAAGGGCATGGCGAGCGAGAGGGAGAGGCGCTTCAGGATCACGGATGGCAAGCCGATGAGGAGGCCGGAGCAAAGAGTGGTCAGGCGGGGAAAGTTCAAGGTGAAGTAGGACCCGGATATGCGCCGGCCGGGATTTCCAGGCGAATGCCTTTTGAACCCGGGTCACAAGCGTTCGGCCCGCAGGGCGGTTGGCAGGCTTGAGTCTTAACCAGGCTGGACTACCGGCGCACCTTGGCCTGCGCAGATGAGAAATCCTAATTAATCTTTTCGCAAGCTAAGCTATGTTAGCTCCGCGGGTCGGATGACCGGATCATGTTGCACCTAGCCATCGTGGATGCAGAGATCGAACTTGTTCCCCCAGAGATAGCCGGGCACCCGGCCATCGTGCGCCGGGCAAGGCAAAGGGGGAAGGACCCAGCAGCCTTGCTGCTGGACTCCAGTGCCGACTACCGGGCCATGAATGGCTTGGCGGATTACAGACGGAGGGGGCGACCGGACATAGCCCATCTCTGCCTGCTCAATGCGCTCGGCTCGATTCCGTGCAAGGAGGGTGCCTTGAGAGTCTACCTGCACACCAGACAGGACCTCGTCCTGGCATTCGACAGGAGGACCCGGCTGCCGAGGACGCAGAGCCGCTTCTATGGGCTTCTGGAAGGCCTGGTCTCCGAGGGAAGAGGAACAGGACTGATCACCCTACGGAGGATGAGCCTGCGCGAACTGTGGAGGAGACTGGCTCCTGACGTCTGCCTTGGGCTGACCAGGAGGGGCGAGAAGGCGAACCTTTCTTCGGAGCTTTCGGGCGGGAGGACGGTCATGGCGATGATAGGCGGGTTCCCGGAGGGCGGATTCCGAAGCCCGGTGTGCGAGTTCGCAAGGCTGGTAAGCTGCTACGAGCATCCTCTGGATGCCTGGACCGTGGTGAACGAGGTCATCTGCGCCTACAGATCGATCGGGAGTCAGAGAACTTGAGGCGCCATAGAACGTCCAGAACCGATCAGCGGAGGATCGCCCTGGCGAGGATCTCCAGGCTTCTTTCCATGGCCGAGGAGGCGGCATCGGACCCAGAGATGGCAAGAAGATACGTTCATCTGGCCCGGAGGATAGCGATGAGGTGCAAGGTCAGGATGCCGGGGAGGTGGAGGAGGAGGCTGTGCAGGAGGTGCAACAGCCCCCTGGTCGCGGGGACGACCTGCGTGATCCGGCTAAGGAGGAATCGCTTAAATGTGACCTGCAAGCTCTGCGGCAAGGTGTACCGCTATCCCCGCTAGGCGGTGGACTACTTCCGCCTCTGCGCACGCCTCTTCCGTCGCATGCGCTTCTTCTTCCATTTCCACCGCATTCGCCCCTTCTTCTTCCATTTCCTCGGTCGCTTGCCCATTGGTACACCTGAGAGAATGCTCCATTCCGGGAAAGCTGCGCAGAACACGAGCAGCGCCGGCCATCCGGACGGCCGGACAGTGCCCCCAGCAACCGAAGATTCTTAAATAGCACCTCGGACGGACGGGCGCTCTGCAGCCGCTTTGGAAAGACGTATCAGATCTGTCCACGCTCACGGGGGCATGGCGTCCATGAGGGAGCATCTAAGCGTTCTGGAAGAGCTCACCGCGGACATGAAGGCGAAATGTCCCTGGCTGAGCGGACGACACTCGGGCGGGGAGCATACCTCCTACGGCGAAAGGGCCACCCTCTGCAACCCGTCGGAGAAGCTGGCTGCCGGCCGATCCGCGGCCGCCGCATACGATGTTGTCAGGCACTTGGAGTTCGACCACCTTTCACAGTGCAGAGACCTGCTCAGACAGGAGCTCTCGGACAGGAGAGACCTCCCAGAGGAAACGAGCCGCTTCCTGGCCAAGGACTTGTTCGACAAGTGTGAGGCGATCACGGCCTGCATCTCGTGCGGCTGTCACAACGCAGTCCCAGCGATGCTCAATCTGGAGATGCTTCTAAGGATTCTCTCCAAAGCACCGTGACCCAGCCGGAGATGTGCGGGGCATCGGTCTGGCATGGGCGCTTCTCTAGATTCAGGATAGGATCGGAGGGCCCCGACT
>CAYVLA010000192.1:124-5447 GCA_964452145.1 Hadarchaeota archaeon (SeqCode) | reverse complement strand
GGGCCCTCTGGTTGTGTTGGCTTCCTGGTTTCTGGCTCTTCTTCTGGCCTTCTTGTAGGCCTTTCTTCCTGTGCCTTTTCTTCTTCTTGTTCGCATCTCCTGTCTGGGTTGCCCTGGATGAGCGTGTTCCGCCCGAGCTGGATGTCCACCTGATCCTGGACAACCTAAGCGTCCACAAGCATGAACGGGTTCAGCGATGGTTCAAGCGTCACCCCCGCTTCCATGTTCACTTCGTGCCAACAGGATCCTCATGGATGAACATGGTGGAGAGATGGTTCTCTGAGCTCACCCAGAAACGTATTCGGCGGGGGACATTCCACAACGTGCCGGAACTGATCAAAGCGATCAAAGAGTTCCTCGCAGTCTATCACGAGAACCCTCGCCCCTTCGTCTGGACGGCCAAAGCAGACGACATCCTCAGAAAAGTCGCAATAAACCGACAACTGTCAGTGTCAGCACACTAGAGGGCACCATACCGAAACCACACCCGAAAAACGAAAAGGAGGCAAAACCCTTAAATGGCAAACAAACCCGATAGGACGTCTTTCCTATTGCGACAAGAAAGCCAGACCCCTTGTTCGGGCGACTCTGCTGCGTTGGCCATGTTGAGCTTGCTTTGGCTGCCGAGAGGTTGAACGGCGGAGATATGGTGGGGTCCGTCCCAAGGTCTAACAGCACTACGGAAAACCTTTCGAGCTTCTCGAAGGAGTAGTTCTGGTTTGAAATCGGGTTATGTCGTTCGTTCTGAAGACTCGGGACAACGACGAGTATTGCCGCAACTCCCACCAGCAATACTACGAACGAACTCCTCGAGTCGAGAGTTCGCAGACACCTCGCTCCCGTTCCTAGCGCATGGCGTATAGCTCAGACGACCTCCTTCCTGAGTCACGGATCTCGAATGACATAGAAAGTGCACACATCGAAGACCAGTACGTCATAGAAATCAGCAGTCGAGTAGCTTCCGTTGTGGTTACCCTTCGCGTATGCTTTCGCTCATATCTTCATTTCATTTCATAGGTCCCTGTACCCTGACCCGGCTGGAACCAATCCGTCCACTGGTACACGTCGCCAGTGAAATCGCCCTGATAGGAGCGATTCTTGGTCACGCTGAGCGTGAATATCGATGCGTTTTTAAGGAAGCCTAACCGACAGGCCACAGCGATATCTGCGCCCAGGTTAGTTCCCTTTCCGGGTTGAGGGAGAGGCCGTTGACTCCTGACCGCAGGCATGTGGACCGGTCGCTATCGTCGGTGGCGAGAACCCTTCTCCCCCGAGCCAAGAGAATGCATGCCCAACGCATCTCCTGGGAGGAAATGATAGAGAGTCTGGATTATCAGGGCAGAACTACGGGTGGCTGTGGTTGGCTGGACTAGCGCCTATCATGCGGGTAATGGTCCTTGTCTTGGCAGTTCTTGGCCCTGTATGTGCACTTGCATTGAGCGAGCCGGAGTGGACGATCGGCCTGGGCTCACTTCAGAGTAGCATGCTTGACCCGGCCGGGGCCTTGCTGGCGACCTGTAGCGAGTCAGCGCTGCACTTGTGGCATATCAACGGCAGCCTGGCCTCAACGTTCTACGCGGATGGCGTGCCCTTGGCGGGTTTCTCGTGGTCTCCTCACGGATCGATGATTGCGCTGTTTGACTGCCTCGGACGGCTGAAGGTGCTGAAGGTTCCCGAGCTTACAGCGCTCTGGAGCATCAGTCACACCTATACGCTTTACACAACTGCTGGTCCTCAGGAAGGAGTGAAGCCGTGGCCTTCGGACTGGTCTCCGGATGGTTCGATGATCGTTCTCGGCTGGTGTGACGGCAGAGGATACATCTTCAACCTCACAGACAGGGCATACTGGACCTCATTCGGCATCGAAGAGCCCTTGGAGGGCGTCAAGGCCATTGACTGGTCGCCTGACGGCCAAGCAATCATGATCTCGACAAGAAGAGGCACATCGATCCACAACCTGTCGACGTTGACCCACAACTCGGATCTGGAAGGTTCCCTTTCGGCCTACTCTCGCGACGGACTCACCTTGGCGACGATCGATGGGGAATGGGTCAGGATCTACTCCTCCACAGGCCTGATGACTGGATCGGTCAGAACACATTCCCCACCGGACTGCCTAACATGGGGCGATGCGGAACATGCTGGATGCCTAGCCGTTGGAACCCGCAGCGGGAGAATACTCCTGATCGATGCGGCCACTGCAAAGATCGTCGGGAACGCTTCGGCAATGGGATCGGCTCCAACACCGGTTGTGTCTGTCTCATGGAGGGGCTCGATCCTTGCCTCCGCCTCTTCGGGCTCATCCGCCTCCCAGGACCAAGTTGTGAGGCTCTGGATGGTGGACGCCGGTAGGGGGAGTCTGGAGCAGATGCGGGTGCTGAGGGGGTGGGGAGGCGATGTGAGGACCGCCTTGTGGTGCCCTGAGGGACACGATATCGCGGTAGCCTACGGCAGAGGCGGCCCGATAAGGGTCTTCGGGGCAGACGGCGATGAGAAGTTACGGATCGACCCGGGTTGGAGCGGCGATCTGAAAGGAGCTATAATCTCGCCGGACGGCAGGATGATCGCTGCCTTGACCGAGAGAGGCGAGGTAACCATCTGGGATTCACGCTTCGGAGTTCTAGCAACGCGACTGGACGTTGCCCCGATCTCCTGTATCGCCTGGCACCCTGAGCGGATCGGCGTGGTGGCGCTGGGAGGCGAAAACGGAGTAGTCGTGGTCGATGTTTCTCATCCGGAGGCCGACGTGCTGGGGCGAATCGACCCGAAGACGTCCGTGGGTTGTGTGGCGTGGTCTGGGGAGGGAGATCTCCTGGCGGTGGGCCTTGCCTCCAGGGTCGAGGTCTGGGATATGTCAAGGCCGGTTCTGGTTGCCTCTCGGGAGGCGTGGAGGTATCCTCGCTGTGCTGCTTGGTCTCCTGACGGATCCATGCTTGCCTACCTTTCAGGGTTTGACGAGTCCGTCGACGCTGGCCATGGGCCGGGGTGCCCGGCTTGGGATATCTCCAAGGTCGTGGTATGGCGGGTCGGTGCCAGAAACGAGGCCTCCTTGGAGCTGGTCTTGTTGGGTATGGATCTGGTGCCCCGGGGCGGGGATGTATCGGTGCAATGGGCCTTGTCCTGGGCTCCTAATTCATCTGTGCTGGCCGCCAGCACGGGCACCTCGGATTTCTACATGCCGAGCAGCCTTGAGATCTGCAATCTTCCTGCAAAGCCTTGCGTGGTTGTCTGGGCCGTGCAGGGCGGTGGCCTGGTGCGTCTGCCCACCTTGGTTGGCCTGGCTAGGTGGGGGACCTCGGTGAGCTGGTCGGCTGACGGTTCGATGCTTGCGGGAGGGTCAAGCGACGGCGTTGTCTTCATCTGGCGGGTGGGATCTCCCCAACCGGTTCCAGAAGGTGGGGCTCTCATCCAGATATGCTCAGTGACAACACTAATCCTTTTCTTCTTCAGAAGACACGTCCTCCTTTCTGTGCAAAGACCGTGGCCAGCCTCTGGGCCCATCAGGTCATGCCTGCTGCCAAGCTGCTTAGCAGAGGAACACATATGCGATCCTCTTGCACCAGCTCGCATGGATATGGCGGAAGGCGACACCATTGATGGGCGAATGACCACTGGGGAAGCGGGAGAGGAGTAGCCAAATGGATGTCACAAAGCACATGTCTCTGACCATGGCATTCCTAGCCGGCTGCTTGCTGGCATCCATGACTGCGGATCGGGCATGGTCGGTGGACCAGCTCCAAGTCAAATGGGCCATCAACACAAGCGACATATTCACAGGAATAACATTCGGAGCGGGCCACCAGGGATGCCAGACCGTCTGGGACATCGATGGGGATGGGGTGAACGAAATCGTCTTCGGGACCCGCAGAGGAAACAGCAGGAGGCTGTGGTGCTTCGACGCACACGCAAACTTCGAATGGATCTATCCACCCATGGATCGAGACGGCCTGAGCGGCGACCCGATGAGCAAGGTCTCCCTGATCGACCTAAACAACGACGACCAATACGAACTCTGCTTCCTGGACACAGCAGGAAGGCTCCACGTCTTGGACGGGGCCGGACACCTCAACTGGTACTGGGACAATCCAAACATCGGCGCATACATGCGAGGACCTCCACAGGCCTACGATGTTGATGGGGACGGATACGTCGAGTTCTTCGTCGCCGACTCGGCAGGACATGTCCACAGACTGAGCCACGAAGGTGAAACGGTTTGGTCGTCACCCGTCACCGACCGACACCGAGCCATCGAATCCCAACCAACCATAGCGGACATAGACCGCGATGGAGCCTACGAACTCCTAGTAACCAGCGTTGATCGATGCACCTACTGCCTGGCCGCGGAAAACGGTATCGAGAAATGGAGGTTCAACGCAAGCTCCAACATCCAATCCCCCGTGATTGTCGCGGACACAAACTCGGACAACGAATACGAAGCACTTGTCTGGAACGATATCGGCAGCCTGTTCTGCCTCAGCTTCTGGGGCGCCCAGATATGGAACTTCACCCTGCCCGGAAAGCCACGCATCAGATTTGTGCAGCCCATAGGCGATGTGAACGGAGATGGCAGCATGGACATGGCGTTCGTTTCAAGCGCAGGTGTGGACGTCATCAACATCGGCAAGAGCCCTCCAGAAACGATATGGCAGGCAAACGTGACCAAGTGGTGCGAGCAGGGACTGGTTCCAGCCGGGGTCTTGGCGACCGACTGGTCGAACTACCCCATCATAGCCGATTTCGACGGGGACGGCAAGCTGGACATACTCTGGATGCTTCCCTTCCCGGTCGTCACCGACGCAGCCACGGGCACGGTCAAGGCCTACTATCTGAATGAGCACATCAACGTGGGTATGAGGGCCGAGAACGGTGGCTGGTGGGGAGACGTCGAAGGCGACGGCATCTCGGAGTGGATCTGCGAGGTGAATGGCAAGTCCCATCCCAAAACGCAGATCTACTGTCTAACAATGGAGGGTCGTTTCCCGGCAAGATCGTCCTGGCCAGAATACCATCACTGCGCCTATCCCGCACAGTACCAGCAGCGGCAGGACTGGCTGAGCCTGAAATCGGCCCATTCGAACTCCCTGTGGTTCCCCATACCCGAACTGTTCTGCAGCGTCTTCATTGGGGCCTTGCTCTGCGTTGCCCCGATCCTACCGGGACCATCCGAAGACGCGGGCAAGAGAGAAGAGCCAGGTTCTGCGCAGACCTACCACAAACCGATCGGGAAGGGAGTGAGCCCAGACATGTCGATCCTTGGACGGAACACCAAGAAAGAACCGGAGCTAGGTTATATGTCGGAAGGAGGACTGCCACAGGTTTGGAG
>CAYVLA010000192.1:0-114 GCA_964452145.1 Hadarchaeota archaeon (SeqCode) | reverse complement strand
GCCCATTCGAACTCCCTGTGGTTCCCCATACCCGAACTGTTCTGCGGCATACTCGTTGCGGCCTTGCTCTGCGTTGCCCCGATCCTACCGGGACCATCCGAAGACGCGGGCAAG
>CAYVLA010000191.1:0-5477 GCA_964452145.1 Hadarchaeota archaeon (SeqCode) | reverse complement strand
AGTCCCACCCGCCCGGCTCAAGCTGGCCCCAGATCAGGGCATCGGCTGCGGCCCGGGCCGCCTCCAAGAACCGGGGATCCTCAGTCACCTGGTAGGCCTTCAGAAGCGCCAAGCCGATGGCAGGAGTGCCCGGTGGTTGTACCCAGATCTGGCTCGGGTTCGCCTGTCCTTCACCCCACCATTGGCTCAGGTCCTCGCTGTACTTCCACAGGTACCCTCCGCGGCAGGATAGGGTGGTCCGAAGATAACCCACGGCCGCTTCCAGCGCTCTTGCCGCCTCATCCGGGAGGGCGCCCTGCGCCGAGCTGAGAAGAAGAAACATCGAAGCCAGCAGCACCATCGCCTGAATGCTAGTGTGCAACACCGCTCCCTTCTTGATGGAACCTGAAAAAGGTTCGGTCGTGGAAGCAGCAGGAAGCAGCCTACTGTCCCTTCAGCAGCCGCTCGTCCACCCTCAGCTCGTTAGTCTGCCCCACGGGGATCTTGCGGATGAGCCCTTTTCGCTGAAGCTCATCGGTGACCCTGGAAAGGGTGGATTTCGGCAGGTCGCAGATGTGTTTGAGCTTTTTCTGGGACACCCTTCCCCCCTCCTTCACGATCGCCTCCAAGACCATCCTCTCCCTGTCGTTCAGCGTGGGTGATATGGCGTCCATCTTGGTCTGGTCGAGGGCCCTCAAGGCGCCCGTCGGCTCGTGCTGGGGTCTGATCCTTGCCCACGCCTTTCTCAGGAACCAGGCAGATCCGGCAGCAACCGAAGCAAGAATCATCATCGGAAGGGCCCGATCCCAGATGCTTTTTGCCACCACATCGCCCAGCACGTACTCCAAGCCAATCGTCCGCCCGGCTCTGAAGGGGCCCGGAAAACTCACTACTAGACTGCCGCCGTCTTCGTATACTAGCGTCCCCTCCGGCGGCCTGACAGTTGCATCAGCGGGCAGGTATATCCTGATCAAGCCGTCCGAGTAATCCTCGATGATGGTCAGTCTCAGGCTCCAGTTGGCTCCGGCCTTGCTTGTCAGGTCGTCCGTGGTGTTGGAGAAATAGCCCCGTTCGGATACGATCCTGCCAAGGGCGGGATCAAGGTTCAGGGGCAGCTTGTTGGTCTCGCCGTAGAAAGCCACCTTGCCTGCCGTCGACACGAACAGGTCCATGAAGATGTATGTTCCGTCGCTGCCCCCGCTCTGACACACGGCAACGGGCACGGTCATCGCCAGAGCCAGAATCAGGTAGATGAGGATGGCCCGGGTCACGCGGGGGGACATTGGGGAAGCAGAAAAATATCTTTCCCTCCCCACTCCCATCCCCGCCGCTAAGGTGACCCGCTCATCTAGGGGCCCGGGCCGGTTTTCTGGATCGGCCGAACCGGCACAGATCAATGATTGGGCAGCTGTCACAGCGGGGCCTCGCCGGCCTGCAGACCGTTCTCCCGTGCTGGATAAGGTCCAGATGGAGGCCGTACCTGAGGTCTGGGCGGACGACCCGCTCCAGCTCCACGTCAGCCCTCTCGATCGGCACTTTGTCCGGCAACAGACCGATCCTGCGCGAAAGCCTGCAGACGTGGGTGTCGACCGGCATCACATCCCGGCCCAGGCCGAAAAGCAGAACGCAGGAGGCGGTCTTAGGCCCCACGCCATCCAGAGAGCAGAGACATTTCCTGGCCTGCGAGTCATCCATCTTCGCCAGGTCGAGCCCCTCGCTCAAGATCCCTCTGGCCAGGTTTTGGATGATCCGGGCCTTCCTTCTGTACAGGCCACCGATCCTTATCTCCTCCTCTATCTGCCCGGCCTCGGCCGCGGCGAGATCGCGGATGGTCGGAAATCTATCTTTGAGGTTGGCGAAGGCTTTGTGCGAGTTGGCGTCCGATGTGTTCTGGGATAGCACCGTCCTGATCAGGACATCCAGTGGATCCTCGGTCCTCCGCCTCCTTGCTCCGTAGGTCGCCCGGAGCCTCGCTGCAACCTCGGCCGCCCGTTGGAAGGGGTTCATGACCCATGACATCCTCCTAAGGATGAAGGATGTAGACGATGTCGCAGACGTTGGTACCGGTGTACCCGGTGAAGATGTGGGCGCCTAGGCGCTTGAGCAGCTCGTACTCGGCATTGTCGGCCACGGCTCTCTCAGGGCTCATCCCCAGCGATTCTGCAGCCCTGCAGGTCGTGCGGTCAACCAGCGCCCCGGCGGAATCGGTTGGGCCATCCCGCCCATCGGTGGCGAGGCTGAGGATCAGACCCCTTCCCGCGATCTTGCGCGACGCCGCGAGGGCCAGCTCCTGGTTTCTTCCCCCGTCCCCCGGTCCCACCAGGGTCACAGTCGTCTCACCACCCATCATGACCAAGCACGGGGGTGGGACCGGTATCCTCGAAGCCGAAACGGAGTTCAGAATGGAGGCCGCGAGGATGCCAATCTCCCTGGCCTCGCCCTCCATCCTGTCTGTCAACACGAGTGTCCTGTATCCCAGCTGCTCGGCTCTCTGCTTGGCTGCCTCCAGGGCAACCATGTTGTTGCCTATGACGAGATTGGTGACCCGCTTGAAGACGCGATCCCCCGGTTTGGGCGTCTCCTGCACCCCGCCAGCGGCTCCCTCGCTGATCCTGTCCTTGATCCTCGAGGGAATGCGTTCGAGTATGTCGTACTTCTTCAGTATCTCCAAGCAGTCCGAGAACGTCGAGGTATCGGGTGATGTTGGCCCCGAGGCTATGGATTCCACGGGATCCCCAACCACGTCGGAAACGATCAGGCTGACGACCGTGGCGGGGAAGGCCGCCTGTGCCAGCCTTCCTCCTTTGATCTGCGAGACGTGTTTGCGTATCACGTTGATCTCGTCTATCCTTGCTCCGCAGGCCAGAAGGAGCGAGGTCAACTCCTTCTTGTCCTGCAGGGTTATGTCCCCCGCCGGGTAGGGAAGGAGCGCCGAGCCGCCGCCCGATATCAGCATGATGATGAGATCGTTGGGGCCGGCTCTTTCGGCCAAGGCTACTATCTCTCTTGCCCCTGCCATGCCCTCCTCGTCGGGCTTGGGGTGGCCCGCGACGTGGAAGCGGAACCTGCTGCCCAGGTCAGTGGGCGGGGGCTGGGGGATGTTGAAGACTCCGGCTGCGACCCTCTCGCCCAGGATCTGGGAGACCGCCCTCGCCATGGGGAAACAGGCTTTGCCTCCGCCGGCCAGGTATATCTTCCCCACCTTGGATAGATCAATCCTCCTCCGGCCCGCAACCAGGCTCTCCCCTTCGAGGCGGAGAGTGCGTCTCACCAGCGCTTCAGGATCGACCGAGCGGATCGTGGTCTCCACGATGTCGATAAGATCCGACCTGGCCTTCCGTTCGATCGCATCGACTCCTCTCTGGATCAGATCCTCCCGGTTCTTGACTATCTGAGGGTTCATACCCGGATCTCCCGGATCTCTGCCTTGCCGGATTCCTCCGGCTAGATGCCATTCTTTAAATCTGTCCCCGCCGAGACCGGCTGGTCTCCAGAAGGGCTTTCAGCCTTGCCTCGGCCTCCAGGCGCACCTGTCTGTGCAGGCTCTCCCCGTGGGCGTCCATCGTCACCACGAGGGGCCCCATCGCCTCGACGTGGAGCTCGTACAGGGCCTCCGGGCCCATCTCGTCCCAGACGATACGCCGAACCGATTTGACTGCGCGCGTATAGAGGGGTGCACAACCGCCTAGGGCCGAGGCGTACATGCATCCGGTCTTTGCCATCTGGGCTGAAACACCGTCATCCATCCCCCCCTTGCCGATCACACACCGCAAGGACAGGCGGTCGATGAGTTCGGGCATGACTGGGTTCATCCTGGCCGATGTCGTTGGCCCTATGGAGATGACCCTGATGCCCCCGGCCGTCCTCTTGATTGCCGGGCCAGCATGGAAGATGGCTCCCTCCTCGAGACCCACCGGCATCTGTCCCCCCTGTCTGAGGATTCGGAGAACCCTGAGGCTGGCTTGGTCCCTCATGGCAAACAGGGTCCCGGAGAGAACGATCCCATCCCCGATCACAAGGCTGCGAATCCGGCCTTCACGTAAGGGGGTCCGCAGCTCGACCGTGGTCACGTATTCACCTTGAACCCCTTCGGATCAATGGTGCCACTCGCCCGTCTGTGTGCCCAGCAACTGAGGTTGACCGACACCGGATTGCAGGTCATGTGGGTGTGCGAAGCCTCGACGGAGACCCACAGCGCCGTGGTCCTGCCGCCCAGCCCCATCGGGCCAATGCCGAGGGAGTTGACCCCAGCAAGAAGCTCACTCTCGATGGCGGCGATTTCGCTTCTCGGGTTGGGGCATCCCAAAGGACGTGCCAGTGCCTTCTTGGACATGAGTGCCACCGAGTCGAAGGAACCCCCCATGCCCACGCCCACCACCACCGGCGGGCAGGACATTGCCGCTCCCTCGGCCACGGTCTTCAGCACGAACTCCTTTATCCCATCCAGCCCCTTGATGGGATCGATCATTGCCAGCCTGCTTCGACTCTCCGATCCGGATCCCTTTGCCAGCAAGGTAACTCGGATCCTAGATGATTCAGCGCCCGGAACCAGATGGACGATGGGATACCCTTCTCCGCGATTGTTGCCGGTGTTCGCCCGGCTCAGCACATCTACGCAGTTTGCCCTCAGAGAGTGCGACAGAGTTGTCTCTGCTATGCCGGATGACAGTGCTTCCACCGGGTCACAGGCAAACTGGCAGCATGGGCCGAACTCGACAAGGAACACGGGGAAGCCCGTGTCCTGACAGATGGGTTGCCGGCTGCGCGCGGCCATGCGGGAGCTCTGCAGCATGGATTCCAGCGTCGACCTCGCCTGGGGATCGTCCTCCGCCGCGCAAGAGCTCTGCAAGAGAGCGACGACGTCATGCGGCAGCACCGTCAATGCGCGCCAGTAAAGTGCGGAGGCACATTCCCTCAGGGCTTCGAACTCGACCCGCAATGGGAAGCCCAAACGCCGTCCGCTTTAAAATCTCTCGAATAGCGAAACGGCAAGCAGAACCGATCTAAAATGGGGATTTGCGGGGAGGCGGACACGGAACAGATCACCAGTCCTCTTCTGAGGATCGGGCCTGGTGAACCATCCCTTTGCTCACCCCCGAATCCGTCCTTTCCGGGAGTTTCGGGACGGTTCGTTCCTCAACGGGGGGGTCCCAGTTACGGGATGCCGCCGTTCTTCGTCTTTCCCGATGGAAGTTCGGGGAAGACGAGTTGCTCCCGACGTGCTCACACGTCCGTGCTTTCGCACGGACATGTCGACCGCTCGATACCGAGCGAGGCTCGGTATCCTTCCCGGCGTCATCCGCCTCCTTGCCGCTCCCGGTCCGCAGGCTTGCAGGGAAGCAGACCAAACAGGCCACCAGTCCTCTTCTGAGGCTCGGGTCTGGAGGCCTGTTCCTTTGCTCACCCCTGGGACCCATCCTATGGCGGGATTGCCCGGGTGGGTCACGCCTCAACGGGGCGAGATCCTTTCGGAAGGTCTTTTGCTCCATTGCGCTCGG
>CAYVLA010000190.1:0-5479 GCA_964452145.1 Hadarchaeota archaeon (SeqCode) | reverse complement strand
CCTCACCCAGCCCCACCAGGTCGCCCCTCTGGGCCCAGGACGCGTACGCGGCCGCTCCTTCCATTGTGAAGCGATCCCCAGCCGGGAGCACCCGTGCAAGGGCAACGTCCCACCTCACCAGGGCCCTTGAGGCGGAGACATCGTGCACGAAGCATACCTCACCTGTGTAGAGTTCCCTCAGTCCGACTCCCCTTCCGGGCTCGACGGCGGCCGGGAGATCGGGCTGTCGGGGCGCATATTCAGGTGTTCTGTCTGCGGATTGGAGATTGATCGTGATCTGAGTGCCGCGATCAACTTGGAGAAGGTCGCCGCCAGTTAGGCGGAGACCCAAAACGCCTGTCTGAGGCGGGAGGTTCATGCCCATGGAATCCATGGGCTCCATTCTGGGGATACCGGATATCCTGTGCGGTGGTCGCGTGATCGCCCGGTTCAGGGGGCTTAGTCCTTGTTCCCGGCCCGGATTATCAGGTAGCCGAGGATCAGGCCGATGACCAATAGTATCAGCATGCCGATGGCGAGCTCCGAAGGGGTCGTTGCCCCCCAGCCTATCCAGAAGTGCAGACGGGTAACCTCCATACCTTTCATAGCCGGGGTCCGGCACGGCCCCCGCCGAGGCCTGAGACGGGATGTGGCCCCCGGCCCCGCGTTCAGGTGCGCTTCCCCGGATATATATCTACCCGGCCGTGTGCGCATGCCGGCCGCTGACATCGCCTGCTGGCCGGCTGGCCGGGGCATGCTTTGAGGGAGAGGTGCCAGGTCGCCGGGGATGGGTGCCTTTCACACGCCCAGGGACTGGTTGACCCTCCTTATGGTATCCGCGGATTTGCGAAGGGAGGTGGTCTCTTGGGGCGGTGAGCGTGAGGGGGATCACAGAGTCGCGCAACCCCCGGATTGGGAGTAGTCTCCTTCAAGGAGTCGAGGTAGTGGGGCTTAACCCCCGATTCCAAGCTGGAGTCTGGCCCGGGCCTGACTGAGGCGTGAGTTCACGGGGCAGCTAAATACGTACACAGAAATCAATATATGATCTGTGTACACATAGTACACATATGGCTTCGAAGAACATCTCCCTTCGAAGGGACGTCTACGAGAAACTAAGGGTCGAGAAGAGGCCTGATGAGAGCTTCACCGACGTGATAGATAGGCTGCTGAGATGGGGGAAACCACCGCTCACCAGATTCTCCGGGACCATATCTGAAGCTACGGCAAGACGGATGGAGGATGCATTGGAGACCCTGTCGGAGGTGGAGAAGAGCGAGATAGCCAAGCTCTCCGAGGAGCTGGAATGACATGATTCTTGATACGACTTTTGCCATAGATCTGCTCAGGGGAGAGAAGAGGGCGGAGAGGAAAGCCCGGGAACTGGAGGATAGAGACGAGGCAGTCATCATACCGACACCGGTGGTACTTGAACTCTTGGTGGGCGTGGTTCGATCGGATGCCCCCGTGAGCGAGAGGCGGAGAGTCGAGGAATTCACCACCAGCTACGGTCGCGCCGACCTGGGTTACAACGAAGCCAGGATAGCTGGGGAGATCCTGGGAAACCTGTTGACGAGAGGCGAACGGATCGGGCTGATCGACGCCATGATCGCCAGCATCGCGGTCACCCACGGAGAAACCGTCCTGACCAGGGACCCTGACCACTTCAACAGAATCGAGGGAATCACGGTGGAGGGCTACTGAGAGACTGACCCAGGGTTGCAGCAGTGGGAGGATTCGTTACCACTTATGCCCAAGGGGTACCATTCAGGACCCTGGCCGGGCTTGGGGAACTGGGCTAGAACCGGAATAGGGACTGTGTGCCTATGCTCCTTCGACAGGTTTCCGCACCAACCGGGCAATCGACCGGAGCGATCCTGACCTACCCCACAATCGCCTACAAACGGTGCCGGGGTACGGTGCCTTTCTCGGTGCAGGGCTCTCTCTACGATAGCTGCCACTATGTCCCACTGCTGGGCGCCGCCAAGCGCCAAGACGGCGAGAGGCAGGCAAGAGCAACCCTTTTAATGGGTCGCTGCCTGCCAAGGAAGCATGCGGCCCAAGGAGAACCAATCCGGTTGCTCGATCAAACCCGTGGATCCGCGATGCGAGCATGGAAAAGAACCCCTCGGCCTCCAGGAGCCCCAGCCGCGGCTTTCCTGGAGACTTCAAGCCCTTAACCCAAAGGCCAGGGGCCAGAGCCAGACCGCATACCGGATACTGGTGTCGGCGAAACGTGAGGGCCTCAGCGCCGGCAAGGCCGATCTGTGGGATACCGGAAAGGTCGATTCCAGCAAATGTTGCCTGATCCCCTATGGGGGCAGCACCCTTTCATCCGGGGTGGAGTGCTGGTGGAAGGTACGTGTCTGGGATGAGGCGGGTAGACCCTCGAGGTGGAGCGAGCATGGGCGGTGGTCGATGGGGCCCCTGAACCGGGGGGACTGGAAGGCAAGGTGGATCGGATACGAGGCGCCTCCCAGGCGAGCGCCCAGGGATCCGCTGACCTTCTGGGGCTCCAAGTGGATCTGGTACCCGGAGGGGGAGCCCCGGGAGAGCGTCCCTCCCGGTGCCTGTTACCTCCGCAGAGAGTTGGACCTGCCCACGGACAGCCCCGTGAAAAACGCCCGCCTCCTCATGACCGCTGACGACCGGTTCACCCTCTACATCAACGGCTCCAAGGCAGCGCAAAGCGATGGGAAGGAGGATTCCTGGAGGAGCCCCATTATTCTTGACCTCTCGAGTGTGCTTAAGCCGGGGAAAAACCTTTTCGCCGTCGAGGCCGCAAACGCTGCAGCCGGGCCCGCAGGGGTCCTCGGCAAGCTGATCGTCCAGCTCGACAACGGACAGATCGAGCTGGCCACGGACAGGGAGTGGAAGGCGTCAAAGGAACCTGTCCCGGGTTGGAGCGATCCGGGCCTGGACGACTCGCCATGGCCTAGAGCGAGGGAGGTGACGGCTGCGGGGCATGCGCCTTGGGGATACATCGAGCCGAGCGGGCTGGAGCTTTGCCCCCTTCCATTCATGCGGAAGAGCTTCCAGGTCTCCAAGAAGGTGAAAAGGGCATACGTGCACGTTGCTGCCCTGGGCACATGCCAGGTGCGTCTCAACGGCAAGCCTGTGACGGACGATCTCCTCGTTCCCGGCAGATCCGACTTTCGCAAGAGGGCCTACTACCGGACCTACGACGTCGCAGGGCTGGTGCGCAGGGGGAGAAACGCCCTTGCAGCCATCCTGGCCGATGAATGGTATGCGGGCTACTGCGGGGGCTGGGGCAGGCGCGGGTTCTACGGCGGTGAACCCCGGCTCCTGATCCAGCTTGAGATTGAGTTCGTCGACGGATCAACGCAGCGCGTAGTGAGCGAGGAGTCCTGGAAGGCCACATACGGCCCGATCCGGGAATCCGACATGTTCATGGGCGAGACCTACGACGCTCGAGTCGATATGCCCGGATGGGACCAACCGGGTTTTGACGATAGCCTCTGGGACTCCGTCGTGGTGGACGGTGGCGTTGGCCCGGCCCTGACATGGCATCCAGGGCCCCCCGTGAAAAGGATCATGGAGCTGGCCTGCAAGGCCGTCGACGAGGTCGCTCCAGGGGTGTACGTCTTCGACGTGCGTCAAAACATGGTCGGCTGGGCAAGGATAAAGATCAGGGGGGCCGGTCCCGGCCAGAGGGTGGTCATGCGATTTGCCGAAGCGGTGAGGGCCGATGGGACGATCTACACGGCCAACCTTCGCGGAGCCAGGAACACAGATACCTACATATGCAAGGGTCTGAGCGAGGAGGTATGGGAGCCAGCCTTCACCTTCAGGGGCTTCCGCTACGTTGAGGTCACGGGCTACCCGGGTGAAGCTCGGCCGGATGCCATCACCGGCGTGGTGGTGCACTCGGAGCTCCCAATGGTTGGTAGCTTCTCTTCCTCCAATCCCCTTCTCGACCGCCTCTTCCAAAACATCGTCTGGAGCCTGAGGGGCAACTACCTGGAGGTTCCCACCGACTGCCCCCAGAGGGATGAGAGACAGGGATGGACCGGTGACGCCCAGGCGTTCTGTCGGACGGCATCCTACATCGCGGACATATCCGCCTTCATGACGAAGTGGCTCATCGATCTAAACGATGGGCAGCGGGAGGACGGGGCCTACCCGGACGTCGCGCCCGTGGTTGGCGCGGGCTTCGGAACGCCGGCATGGGGGGATGCCGGGATAATCATCCCATACAACCTGTACAGGACCTACGGGGACACCGGGATCATCCAGCGCCATTACATGTCCATGACGCGGTACATCGACTACCTGGTCAGGAGCGCCCAAGACCTGCTGCGCCCTGGGATCGGCTACGGAGACTGGGTTCCCGCCTCATCCGAAACGCCCAAGGATGTGTTGGCAACCGCATACTTCGCGTATGTAATCCGTCTCATGGGTGAGATGGCCTCTGTGATCGGCCGCGGCGAGGATGCGAAGCGGTACCGGGGGCTCTTCGAGCAGGTGAGGGATGCCTTCAACAGGGCCTACGTCTCCGAGGATGGACGGGTGAAGGGGGAGACCCAGACCTGCTATGTCCTCGCGCTCTACATGGATCTCCTCCCCGAGGGTCTTAGACCGAAGGCCGTCGAACGCCTCGTCCAGGACATCGGGCGAAGGGGTCGGCATCTCTCAACAGGATTCGTCGGGACAGGGATGCTTCTCCCCGTCCTCTCCAGGTTCGGGTGTTCGGATGTCGCGTACAGGCTGCTGCTTCGCGAGACCTATCCGTCCTGGCTCTACACCGTGAAGAGCGGCGCGACAACGATATGGGAGCGCTGGAATGGGTGGACCCATGACCGCGGCTTGCACGATCCGGGGATGAACTCGTTCAACCACTTTGCGTTTGGGGCGGTCGGCGAGTGGCTGTTCGACACGGTCGCGGGGATCGATGCCCGACTCCCGGGCTTCCGCGAGATCACCATACGGCCCCAACCAACCCTCATGATCCCCAGGGCCCTGGGTCGATACGAATCGATGAGCGGCCCGATAGAGGTCGGGTGGGCGGTCAACGGCGACCTGCTGGACCTCAGGGTCGAGATTCCGCCGAATACCACGGCGACCTGCCGCGTGCCGACCGATGATCCGGCAAGCGTCAAGGAGGGCGGACGAGCCGTCTGTGAAGCCGAGGGAGTAGGGGGGATCCAGACTCTGCGCGGCGAGGTCATCGTCCGGCTGTCGCCCGGACGATACCGCTTCACGGCAAAGCTAAGACCTCAGCGGGTGTAGCGAGGCCTGGTTTCGGCAGGGGGGTCTTCCAGGCTGACCTACAGCCCATCACCTTGTTGTCACGGATTCCATTGTCCTGGAAGCAATGGGGCTGTCGACCAGCAGGACGCGTAGCCGGAAGACAGGTCCCGGCTCCTACACCATCTACAGGCTTAGCGGTCGTAAATAAATAAGCCATCAGCTTTTTATACTTGGGCCACCGAGTATGATGGATGATACCGCCGAAGACTGTTGCAACCATCCACGAGAAATA
>CAYVLA010000189.1:0-5673 GCA_964452145.1 Hadarchaeota archaeon (SeqCode) | reverse complement strand
GTCATCAACGTGCCGAGTGACAACGCACCCATGCTGGCAGCTTGCACGGCCCTGAAGATGAGGCGAAAGCAGCTTCTCCGGACGTTTTCGATTTCTCTAACCAACCGAAGTGAAGTGTTGCGGCTTGTGTTGGCGAGAGGCGACCCGCCCAAGGGTACGTATCTACTGAACGTGATCCAGAAGAACGGGACATCCCAGAGCCTTGTGATAAGGATCGACGAGCGAGGCGTGACCGTCACCGAAGGCTGTTCGGCAGGAATCAGCATCACAATCGACGAAGGCGCTCTCTCCCGCATCATCTTCACCCGGGGCCCCGGCCTCCGGGACTGGGTCCATCGAAGAGTGTCGTTTTCGCCCTTGTGGAGAGCTCGGGAAGTGATGAGGTTCCTGAAAGCGCTGCGGGTCGGGTCGGTGTGGTTCGTGCCCAGGGGGGCGATGTTCTGACGAACATACACGATGCTGTAAGGATCCGACATCTGGAGCCCCGGGACATGGCTGGGGTTGCGTCGGTCATCAGGGCCGGATACGGAGCGCGCTCGGATGACTCGCTTGGCTGGGCCCTTCGGAGGAGCCCCATCTTTCGCCAAGATCTGTCGGCAGTAGCCGAGGTCGGGGGCAACGTAGTTGGTTGTTGGCTTTCCTCCGTGCAGGATCTGAAGATAGCGCCTGGGTTCTTCCTCCGGGCCGGAAGCGGCCTGGTCGTGGTTCACCCCGAGTGTAGAAGAATGGGCATCGGCACCAACCTCTACAGTTGGAGACGATCACTGCCTGCGGGAAAGGAGGCTGTTCTAGGGTACGGGGTCGCTTCACCCGAGACCCGCCGGCTCTTCTGGTCTCGGGTTTCTGGTTCCCCTGTGGTTCCTGACTGCGGGGTTACCTTCACCAAGATTTTGTCGACAAGGGTCCTTGAACAATCCCTGGCCAGCTTTCAGGCGAAGTCGAAGGATTCAGGTATCCGGATGAAGCTCTGCCGGCCGATTCACGTTCGAGTGGATGTGTCCGGGATCGTGCCTTTCTGTTTAAGTATCGAGGACGAGGGATTCTCCGTCAGTGAGAAGGAGGTTACTGCGGACATCTTGGTCGAGGGGGAGGTCGAGTCGGCCAACCTCCGGTCCATGCTTGTATCGCTTGCAAGGAGGCGCCTGAGGATCTCGGGGAGGCGTCACCTGCTGAGGCTGTTCCCCCTTCTCCGCGTCCTTCGAACACTTGCCCGTGTGATGAGTGATTCGCTCTCAGCTTAGGTCCTAGGAGACCGTCAAGCGCCGTGCGCGAGTAATCGATGAGTCCTAACTAGATGGGCGCCAAATGCCGGGCGGCCTCCGACAACCGCGAAGGTTAGGCCTCGCGGACCACAGACCTCCTCTTGCCGGACCTGTCCGGCCGTAGGATCTGAACTTCGACAAAGTCCACATCGATCTCAGGGTCCATCAATGCCTCTCTCAGGTTTCTCGCGATCCCCTCCTTCGTTGCCCCATCAACATCTCTGGTGATTTCGATGACGAGCCTGTTAAGGCTCTTCTGGATGATCTTGAAGTCTGTGACATGGGGGCTGCTGGAGACCGCGGCCTGTGCGACTATTGCGGGGACCTCCCGTCCCCTCCGGGTCCTTAGAAAGTCGTCGCAGCGTCCCTGAACGTTCTCAAGAATGTCGCCATGGTGCCCACATTCGCATTCTTGCGGAGCCATTCTGCCAGCGTCCCCTATGCGGTATCTGATCAGCGGCATCGCCTTGTTCGTTAGGGTGGTGATCAGGATGTCGCCGATTTCTCCCGGTGCCAAGCTCTCCCCCTCCTTAGCCACCTCGACTAGGGTGTTTAGCATGTTCAGGTGCTGGCCTCGCTGCAGGGGACATTCGGACGATATGTAGATCTGCTCGGCCGCTCCGTAGAGGTTCATCACGGGTGCTTGGAAGCACGTCTCCAGCATTTGCCTCGTTCTTGGATCAAGGATCTCTCCGGAGGAGACCACCAGCATCGTTGACATCTCTGCCAGCTCCTTGCACCGGTCCTCTTGGCAGATCATTCGCAGATATGAGGGGACGCTATACACCACGTCGGGCCTCAGCCGGATCAGCTGCTCTATCGCCCTTTGGGGCTGTTGGAGCACGGATAGTCTGACCCTCCTATGGAAGCCCATATGCTCCCACCATTTAGGCCTCGGGGAAGCGGGGGTGAAGACGACTTCGAGGTGCTTCGGCCTGTAGCCGAACGCCGACCTAGCCCTGTAGAGCAGGGCGAAGTTCGCGTTCCGAGTCGCCCAATCTGAGAGGTACATTCCGGTGGTTCCACTAGTCCCGCTGGAGGTGCACCGATAGGCGTTCCTGGGTGAAAAGCCCTTCGCCAAGATGCGTTCTGGGTAGTTTGCCAGGACCTTTTCCTTGGTGAGAACCGGGATCTTGGCCGAATCATCGAGCGATCTGACGTCATCCGGCCTTATCCCGGCCTCTTCGAAGCTATCCCTGTAGAATGGCACATGTCGATATGCATAGTCGACAAGCCAGCGCAGGAGTTGGGCCTGTCTCCTTCTGATCGTGTCCATCGGCTTTGAGTCCAGCCTGTCGGCTTGGGCCAAGGTCTTGACCTCACCCGCGAAAGTGCGGACCTCTCGGTACCGAAGCCTAGGATGGCCGATCATCCGGATCGAGATCTGTGACGCATGCTATTAAGCACTTGCCGCACCGGGCTCGGGTCCCGATCCTCAGCTCCCGCCCCCGGGAAACGCACCGGTTGGATTGTGTACAAATTCCCCCGGATCCGCTGGACATCCGATCCCAACTAGGATTCCGGCGAACCTCTCGGGGGGCCGCGCAGACGGCCTCTCAAGATCGATCCGATCCCTCCGATCTTGTGCCCTAGGTCGCACGCAAGGTCGTAGATCAAGTCCTCCCAGCTGCTCCTGCCTAGCATGAACTTCCCAAAGGACCTTAAAAGCGATCTGAAGGCCAGAAGCACCAGTACCAGTCCAAACACCACGGCCCAAAGTAGAGACATCTCCCTGACTACCCCTGAGACGGCGAGCAATGACAGAGACGCGAAGTAAGCGATGGAGGCAAGTGCCCAGACGCACTCGAGCGAATACCGTTTGAAGAATATCTCGTCAACGCTTCCTGAGAACGGTCCTATCCCGTACTTGGCCCTGAACTGGTTCATTCCCTTGGCGTACCACATCGCCCTCCGGAAGATCTGGCTGAGGCCCACCGGGTCGTGGTGGCTCACGCATGCATCTCTCGCGTACCCTATCAAGTGCCCCGACCGCATCACGCGAAGCGCCAGATCCCTGTCCTCCTTCGAGTCCAAACGATCATCGAAGCCGCCTAGCGAGTCCAGATAGGGCTTCTCGATCATGAGGTTCTTTGTGTCGATGCGCTTCAGGGTTTCGCCCCTGCTCGCACCCTCGATCCAGATCGCGTATCGTCTTGCGGCGACTCGGGCCCACTTGGAGGCCTGTTCGTTGGCCGATCTGCTCGCTCCCACAATGGCCTTCGTTCCCAAACGTTGCTTGGCCTCAACAAACTTGGTTAGCCAATCAGCATCGGGCATGCAATCCGAGTCCAAGAATGCCAGAAGGTCGTGTCGGGAGTTTGCCGCGCCCAGATTCCTGAGTCCCGCGGGATTCCGGGCCGGTCCCTCGACAAGGCGGATCCGGGGGTCAGTTATCCGTACGGTCAGGGCCTCCGATCCCCCAATCGAGCTTCGAGCGAGGATGATCTCATACCTAGGATAGTCCTGGGCGAGCACCGAGCTGATCTGCTTGGCTAGGAGCTCTTCGTGTTTGCCAAGGGGAACTATGACCGAGACAGCAGGCAGGTCGACCAACATTCCTTCATAAGGTACTGTGCGTTTATATCTTGTGGGCGCGGGGCGGGGGCTCTGGGAGAAAGGGGTGTCTATCGGCTCACTGTCCTCAAGTCATGGTTTCAACCCAGATGCATTGAGATACGCTGGCTGACTTAAATGTCGGGGACCCTATGTGGCCTCGATTGAAGGTCACGATAGCTAGAACATGGGACGAATTCGAGGATATCAGGCCGGATTGGATCGCTCTTCTGCAGGACCTGCGGAGACCCAGTCCCTTTCTTGACCCCGATTTCTGCGAGATCTGGCTACGCTACAGGGAGGAATCTGCGATTCCTTTCATTGTGGGCTTGGAATCACCCGAGGAAGGCTTGCTAGGCCTCCTACCGTTTTCCGTTCTGGATTCCAGGAAGGGCGGGGTCCGGCTCAGACGTTTGAGGTTCGCCGTAACCGCGTCATACCTGGATTCGGACTTCCTCGTTAAGAACCTGCGCGATTCGGAAGTTGCCGATGCGGTCAGTTATGCCTTCGGTGCCTCGGAAGCGGACATGATCGATCTCCATTCCTTTCCGTCGGCGTCCCGCAACGTGTTCAGCGTGGAACAGGCCATGAGGAAAGGAGGCCTCGGTTTCCGAATCTGTCATTCAATGCCTTGGAGAAATGCCGTTGTGAGGCTGGACCGATCGTGGGACGAGTATCTCTCCACCCGATCGGCAAAGCTGAGGTACAATCTCCGTCGTGCCGAGAGGAAGCTGATGAGCTTGGGGCGGATCCGAGTCGAACGGCACAGGCATCCGTCGGACATGGATGGACTGCTGAGGGACATTAACACGATCATCGAGTCCAGTTGGAAGAGGCACTTGGAGTACGTCAGGGGCACCTTCTGGGGGGAAGTCCTGCATCTCCTCGACCGGAGAGGATGGCTCGAAGCCCACGTTCTTCGTCTGGACGATCACCCGGTGGCCTTCCTACTGCTTCTAAGGGAGGGAAAGACTGTCTACTCCATGCAGACCGCCTACGACACGGACTACTCCGAGGGATCGCCCGGAACGTACCTCATCTACAAGGCGCTTGACGCCATCTTCAAGCAGCCGGAGGGCCAGGTTCGGATGGATTTTCTCACCAACTACCAGTATCTCATACCGTTTTCTGATTACTCGTGTGGCCGCGTCGGAGTTCAGGCGTTCTCCAGAAGCATCAGAGGAAGGATCATTTCCCTTCTGTTCGCACTCCGGTCTCGTCGCCGACAGTCCGGCCAGACCTATTGCTTCCGCGGCAGTCAGGATGTCCTGGCACGACTCTCGGAGGAAGGCTTGGGAGAACCCGAGCGTTATCCCGTGGGCGAGGATCTCTGATCCCGTCTGGGTGTCGGGCGGGGACACGCGATTCGGCGAGCCCCGTCGAAACGGTTCGGCCTGGGAACCTGTTTCTGATCTCCCCGCATGCAGTGGGTCACGGCAGGCTGATGGATTATCAACGTCGGAACTCTGGGGATTTGGCCCCGGATGATTCAGGTTCGAAGCCCGCCTGTCCTTCCATGCTGAGCCTTATCATGGTTGACCTCGGAGAACTTGCCACCGAGCGCCGGTCCTTAGAGAAGACCTGTCCGTTCACCTTCTCCACAGGGCCACATCTTACGATCTTTGTCCTGAAGCTTCTCGAAGTCCGCCCGGCATCCCCCGGACATCACGCTGGTTCTATTCTCCTTGCGGCAAACTCGATCAACTTGCCGATGTATCTCCTCCTCATGAGATAGAGGACGCAGGATCTGGCTCTTCTTGCCGTCGAATCGGAGAAACCTTCCTGCCGAAAGACCTTCTTGTAGGGAATCAGTCCTCTACGCCAGCCAGCGAAGCGGAGTCTGCATATTCTGACGCCA
>CAYVLA010000188.1:324-5685 GCA_964452145.1 Hadarchaeota archaeon (SeqCode) | reverse complement strand
CACGGGATCTCGTCGACCATCTACGAGTACCCGGTCTGGTTCTGGTACCATTGGCCCTGGGTCCCGGTTCCTCACATCCGGGCTCGGTCGAGGCCGAGATTCCTCGCCCGAAGCTGGCTGTCGATGCCGCGGTTTGTCGGAGACTTCAGGTGGGCGGTGTCAACGGAGGGGGTCCTCGAGATCAAGAGGGCCGCGCTCAACTGCCACCGATCCCAGATGACCAGACTGGTACCTGATCCTCAGTGGCAGACCCTTGCAGATGTGTCGGGAGGCCAGTTCATCAGTCTCATGCTTCAGCCCTTCGAGCTATTCAAGCGGTATCCCTGGCCCTAGAAATCCTTTCAGGCTGTAGAAGGGCTCGTATGGCCGGCACAAACTTCTCCTCCATCCTATCCAGGGAAAAGCTCTTCTCGAATCTTCTCCGGGCCCGCTTTCCGAGCTTCCTCCTCAGCTTCAAGTCTGCCGCGAGGCGCAGGATCGCTGCGGCAAGCCCCTCGATGTCCGAGGGTTCCACCACGAGTCCGCACCCGTCAACGATCCGGGGCAGATCCGAGACCCTGGAAACCACCACCGGTTTTGCGGCCGACATGCCGTCGAAGATCTTCGTAGGCATCTGGGTCTGCCCGACCCACGATGCATTCGGGGTGACCGCGTAGATGTCGCACGCCTCGACCAGCACAGGCATCTGGGCCTTGGGTACCGACCCAACCCAGGTGATATCCGGCTTATTCGTTACTTCCCCTGGGCGGCTCGAATCCACCGCCACCAGTCTCACACAAGGATCAGCGGCGTTGGCCTTCCGGACCGCGGCGATGAGATCATCAAGGCCCTTCCAGGTCCTGGGCTTCCCGACCCACATGACGGCGATCTCCCAATCCATGATTCCCAGGGCAGCCCTCATCGCGACCCTTTCCTCACGATGGACCCTGACACTGTCCACCCCCTGAGGAATCCGAATCCCGCCCAACCTCTTCTGAAGGAAGATGCTTGCTACTACTACCAGATCGCTCTTCCTGCACAGCCTCTCCGCAACTTCGTACCACAACCTGCTTCTTAGAGAGTACAGACGTAGTGCTCGGAGAAGGCTGCGTGCCCGATGGAACCCCAGATCCCAGTCCTGCACCAGCACGACCAGGGGGACTCCCTTCAACAGCCTGTAGAGGCAGGCCGCGAAGAGCTCGGGCGGGTCGTACTGGAAGCAGAGGACCAGATCGCCCCGAATCCTGTGGAAGATCGAGGCCAACTCCAACACGGATGGCCTTCCCTTTGGCACAGAGACCGGATTTCCGAACTCTCCCCGGAAGGGAGGGTACACGTCCCCGGTGTAACTGGTGCCCACCAGATAGACATCGTGGTTCCTCTGCAGAATCTTGAAAAATGGGTGCAGACCCGCGACCTTATTGTTATCCAGGCCCGAGCTGATCACGCAGATCCTAGATCTCTTCAGCCTGGAACCAGACAGCGAAGGCCTGCAGATTTCGCCCATCTTCCTTTACTATCTCCTTTGGCATCTCTTGCTGTGTGGATCGGAACAATCGAGTTGGGGATCTCCCCCAACGTCGCAAGACGTATTGAGATAATAATCTGATGATGCAATGCCGATTCCAATCACACGCCTACGTAGGGTTCTGACGGGTCGAAGCGAACGGGCAGCGTTCAATCCAGGACTTTGATCGACGGACGCGAAATTGCTGAATCCTCAATCGGTAGTTCGGATTCCCGCGATATTCCTTGCGATCCGTCCTCGGATTCACAGCCTCCGACTCCGCCACTCGCATGTGAGTTGGGCATGCCCGAGGCTGTTGTTGCACACAATCGGTTCGCCTCAACGCCCGATTATGTGTGACTCCGGGATCCGTCAACAGGATGCGCGTCAGCCGTGGGGCTGGACACAATAGGGTGCGCCGAAAGTCCCCAAAGGATTTCCCTGCGCAATCGTCGTAACACAGGCTCGAGGCTTAACGCAAGCGGCGATCTCGCAGCTGAAGCGGAGCTTGTTCAGACCCCATTTCAGCGTGGGGATGCCTCCCGCAGGCGTCACCTCGTCAAGCAACCCTCCTTTCGGTCCATACAACCTGCAGTCATCCACTGAAGCGAACTCAAGGTAGCTCCCGCTCTCGATCTGAACCGGGAACACGATCTTCCTCTTCCCGATGGTGATCGAGGGGTTTCTAAGACCGATCTTGGCGAGCGGTAAGGCGTGGACGGGGCCCAGTCGGCATTCCACCCGCCCTCTGGGCAGATCATTGTACCAGATGCTCAGCGATTCGATCTGCCTGAAGTCCGCGGACTCCCTGTATATCGAGTAAGGGTCGCCGTAAGGCCACCTGTAATCCGCATAGCGGTGTCCCTCCGGCTCCACAAGCTCGAAGTATCGCCAACCTTTGAAGTCCACGACGACGTAGTGCTCACCGATGCCGGCAACCAAGTGGCTGGGGCTTCTGAGCTGGAAGTTCAGGACCTCGCCTCTTCCGTCGCCGTAGACCCAGGCACCCATGCCCTCATGCCCGCTCAGATCCAAGGGTGGCGAGAAGGTCCTTCGGATCCTTGCCCATGCGCCCCTTCTTCCCCGCCTCCCGTTCTCAGCTCGGTAGATGCCGCTCGCCACCCAGGCTCTCCGTTTCTCGGACCGTTTGGTCAGACCCACCGTGACGCCTTGTTCGCTCTCTTCTTCGAAGACCGACGGGTCGCCGAAATCCGCGAGGATGATCCGGTCCCTGCCGTCATAGGGGCCGACTCCCATCAAGGCCTCGATCCTCAACCTGGCGGGCTGTTTCCCGAACCTGTTGAAAACCGTCCAAGCATCGCTTCCGTCCTCCAACCCCTCCACCTTGTGCCGCCAGTACTGCACGGGTGCAAAGGCCCATCGTCCGTTGCGTTCCTTGGTCAGCGTGAACTCCTTTCCCGGCATCCTGAGCCTGGCCTTCACGGCCTCCGGGACCTGTCCCGATAGGCGGACCTCCTCGTAGGCCCTGACCACGGAGGCCAGCCTCTCCAGGGCCGGCGCCTCCCCGATCTTCCCGGGATCGATGGCCATCACCGACAGGCCAACATCCGTGCCGATGCACTTGCAGCACAGGTACTCGACGTCGTCTGGATAGGTCGGCTCCCCCTGGGGGCCTGACCATGTCTTGAACGCCCACCAGCCCAGATGCCCCGGCAGGAAGGTGCGCTGGTTGGCCTGGTTGGCCTGGACATGGATGTCGATGAACTTCTTGTGGCTCCTGGTAGGGTGATCCCATGCACCCATGCGGGAACGCACGTACCAGAGATGGTGGTGAAACGTGCTCATCTCCATGATCGCCGGTTTCCGTAGCCTGCCGAAGACCTCGAAGACGAACTTGGATCCGTAATGCCAGCCGTTCTCGGCGCCGCCGACCACGTCCTCCCCGTCCAAGGCGTCCAGGTAGATCATGTCGAATCCCCCCTCGTTGAAGGCCTGGGCGGTTCGCGCAGCTACCTCGGAGAACAAGCTGGATTCGCCATCCGGCACGAACAGGCCGAAGCACTCCTTGAGGTGATGGACCTTGGCGCCCTTGGAATGGGCTGCGGGAAGGGTACCGCAGGCTCCCCGCACGCATCCCGTAAAGGCGCACGGGACCTCCTTCGAGACGTTTTGATAGGTGATCAGCTCGTCGTCTATCTGGAGGGTGACGCTGTTGCGCACGAAGAAGCCGGTCACGTTGGACATCGCGGCGGTGGATTCGACAACGGGGACGACCCGCGTTTCTGCCGAGATCTCCTCGGCCAGCGTGAAGGTGGCGTCCTTGGCCAGCCTTGGGTCGGGCACTGGCGTCACCCAGGGACATCTCTTATCGATGAAGAACGCATAGGTGTGCAGCCCGGCCAGTATCCCGGCCGAGTGCAGCCTATCCGTGACCTGCCTCATGCTGGCAAAGCCGCGGGGATAGGTGTCCGGGTCGGGCCGACAGTCGCCGAAACGGAACGACTTTCCCCCGTGGAAGTCTATCTGGGTGATCCCGATCGATCTGGCTAGGTGAATCCAGTCCTCCACCCTGGATTCGGATAGATCGCCGAAGTTGAAAAGGTATGATCCGCGGTTGGGGCCGTGGTCCAGGGCAAAGGGGCCCCCGATGGGGGATCGGGGGAGCTCCAATTGCGAATTCACGACCTCCTTCATGGCCTCCCTCATCATGTTCCCAGGGCAACCGATCACGGCCGCCGCGGCTCCCGCGAAGCCGAATCTGGCATATGCCTTCGCTCGTAGCCGCCTGCTGGAGCCATGCAACTCGGGGACATCCGTTTTCAGGTTCAGGGCGAGCACGCACCCTGCAAACGGATCCTGGGCGTGCCCCCCGGTAGTCAGCTGAAGATCGAGGAAGGTGAACTCCTCTACGCCCTCACCAACGACGGACGCGACCCGCAAAACCATGTACCGCTCCTCACCCCTCACATCCACCGTGGCTACCACCCCTGACCCCCCGAAATGAATCGTCAAGCGGCCTCCATCGCAGGTCAGCTTTGAGGCGACGAACTCCACTCCCTTCCTCTTCACTCTGGCGAAGGTGTTCCCGGAAACGTGTGCACAGTAGTCGCGGCCCGTGATCCCATCGATGAAGTGGAGATTGGTGCCGTTTTCGGCGATCACCCAGGTGACGTACTCGTTGCCGATCCTTACCTGATTGAAGTCGCGTGATCGAGCCTGCTCAGAGCTTTCAGCGGTCTCCATCGAACCTCGCCACGACCCACGCCATGTGGGGCATCCCTGATAACTGCCACCACCATGGTCAGGAAACCCCGGCGTCTTGCGAGCTGGCCTGATCGCTCGCCCTGCCCACGATCACTGCGCCTGGAGACATGGAGGCCCGTCGTCTGAGGGTTCCCACCTTGGCGGCCTCGGAGCGGCGCTTGGTCTGGCCTTGTCAGGAACCACAAATGGAACCCAACCCGTGACCTCTGATGGTTCGACGGGTCCCAGAAGAGATCCGTTGATCTCAGCGATTTCTCCTCAACGCACTAGGAACGCGGTAATCGCTTGCGCAGCTCGTCCTGCGCCTCCTTGCCGTATCCCAGATCGATCAGGGCCTGGACGTACTCCTTGTCGGCCCTGGACAAGGCGGAGAGATCCATCCGGTGATCCGACTTGGGCGCACCCGCGTAGGGTGGCTTGTCCGTCGAGGGCCTGCTTGAGCCCTCCGCCCGACCGGCCTCCGACGCCCAGTCTCGCTGCTGACGGGCCTGTTCCTGATGCAGCGGGCCGTGGGCTACCCGATCCATGGTCTCCGGCTCCCACTTCGGTGGTGGCTTGGGGGCGACCGGGCTTTGCACCTCCTTGGCGGAAACCGGCGTACTCGAGAGGACGACCCGCCTTACGGGGCTGGGGCGGGAGGGACGCCTTCT
>CAYVLA010000188.1:0-314 GCA_964452145.1 Hadarchaeota archaeon (SeqCode) | reverse complement strand
GGACACGACCTCTCCGGAGGGATGACGTACGGGCGCCGGCGTTGATGGGGTCTTCTTTTCGGATGTAGTGGAGGTCGGCTTCTTGTTGACCACCCCCGTCATTGCCCTTGCCCTTATCCCCTGCCAGTTCTCGGCCATGGATCTGCCCCCCCGCGATCTCCGGCCCATCTGGACCCATGACGTTCTGGCGGCCACCGACACCGCTGAGGCGATCGCTATCATGCCCACTATCAGCAAGCTCAGCTTGCTGTTGAATCCTCGCAGTAGAAGCCGCATGCCGCCTCCCATGACTCGTGCGGCCTTGGCCAAGATGC
>CAYVLA010000187.1:0-5707 GCA_964452145.1 Hadarchaeota archaeon (SeqCode) | reverse complement strand
GAGTAGTGTCGCCTATGAGCCTCTCCCAAGCGCAGATTGAGGGAATCAAGAAAGAGGAAGAGTACTGGAGGGCTTGGGAATCTGGAAAGGGGCTCAAGGTCGTCGACAGGGAGTCCGCCAGGTTCGTCGGTGAGCGACGGATCGCTCAACTCTACGGCACGAGAGTCTCTGTTGCTAATGTGATGGCAGACGAGAAGGGTTACTGGGTTCTTGAACTCAAAGCAGCATTTCCCAGGATGATTGAGGACGATCTGACAGGAGAGACAATTACCCGTTTTCTCCAACTCCCAAGAATCGGAAGTATCAAGATTGATCGAAGGGGCAAGACCCTTGATGCCCAAGAACGGCTCGCCCTAGCCCAGGTCGTGTCCGACAGGCTCGTCGCCTGGAACCATCGGGTAGAAGCAATCATCGTGAACGCCACGGCCTCCAGGCTGGTCAAGATACCCGAAGTCAGAGTGGCGATGAACAAGTTCGCGATGATCCTAAAGGAACTTTATGACGAGCCTACAGTCGCCCTAGCCCAATTAGAGACCCAGATATTCCCAGAGGAAGGTGACAAGATGTACAGGTACATATCTCTCATGGAGGACCTGAATCTTGTCAGACGACATGACGATGACCTGACTTATGGAAGCGTCTTCCAAGGGCTGTATGAGAAATCCCTTGGCGACCATTCCAAGAAGAGGTCGCTTGAAGAACTCCAGAGGCTTGGCCTTGCATATGTGCTTGCCGAAAGACATAGCCTTCTGAAGGACTACCTGGGATTGACAACGATCGATCCCTTCGTAAACGCTGAAGCCTGCGTATACAGACCCTCCATAGAAGCAGGACAACCAGTCAACATCTCGGAGTACAGGATAGAAAGCGAATTCCTCAGAATGGCTTCGCCAACCCCAGCCTACTTCAGGAATTATCTGGACAGACTTGTCGCGGTCAAAGCCATTGTGCGAGCAAGAGACAGGATATACGTCGGGGCCAAATCGCTGCTCAAAGCAATGCTTGTGAGAGCCGGCCAGTTCGAGATCACCTCAATGACGGTTGACATCTGACCAGACATCCACCTGCAAACAGAGATACGGGGGCCAACCATGGCCAGAGGGGGAAGCGGAAACACGGGATCTAACAGGTGACCAGAAGAATGCGCCTTGGAATCGCTGTTTCCCTCGGAACAGGAACTTCAGGAGCCTCATTGGCTGTGAACCATGAAAGAAATGCCTTCGCTGGGTGCGCTACGATCCAGGAAGCAGAATCGCCTTCATCAGCCTTATCTGGCCCTCGTCGATTCCACGGAAGACCTCGGCAGCCTCATCCAGGTTGAACCTGTGGGTTATCAAATGGGCTACATCGATCCGCCCTTCCGCGATCAGCCCTATCGCCTCCGGGAACATACCGCTCGAGTTCCGGGAGCCCAGAAGGTCCAGTTCCTTTCGCACCAGGGCAATCGGCTTGAAGGGCATGCTCTCCCCGAAGAGGCCCACCAGGACCACCCTCCCGGCCGCCGAAACTGCCTGGACGGCCTGATCGATGGTCGCTTGGCTTCCCACAGCCTCGATCACCACGTTGGGCCCGTCGCCGCGCGTCAGCCGGTCTAGAGCTGTGGGAAGATCCTCCCGGCTTGGGTTGACTGCCGCATCAGCGCCCAGCGTCCTGGCAAGGCTGAGGCGATCCGCGTCGATGTCGGATATGAGCACACTGGCGCCCTTGGCCCTGGCCACCTGCATTGCCAGCAGGCCTATGGGCCCGGCCCCGATCACCCACACAGCATCCCCAGGTGTCACGCGGGCCCGCTTGACGGCCTGACACGCAACCGCGACAGGCTCACACAGGGCCGCTTCATCCAGAGCGATCTTCCCTGGCAGGGGGAAGACGAGCTGCTCCGGAACCGCCACCTCTTCGCACATTGCCCCGTCCACGTGGACGCCCATCACCTTCAGGTCGACGCAGCAGTTGTACCGTCCCTGTCTGCAGGGATAGCATCGGCCGCACCTGAGCAGAGGCTCGACCGTCACGGGCTGGCCCTTCTTCAGCCGGGAGGTCGGACCAGCCAGCACGCCCGACATCTCATGGCCTAGCATTCGGGGATATGTCTGGAACGGCTGCGTGCCGCGGTAAGCATGGATGTCCGATCCGCAGATCCCGACTGCCTTGACCTTGATCAGGGCCCAACCCTTGGCCGGTCCAGCCGGAAGGGGCCTATCCTCCAGCGCCATTTCCCTTGGCTTCCGAAGCACCGCGCATCTCAGAATGCTCACCATCCGAGGGTTGCCTTGTAGACGTCCGTCATCCCGACTTCCTCCACCACCGGCCGAAGCCTGTTAGGCATCCTTCCACGCTCTAGGTCCTGGTGGAATTCCACATCGACCTTCTCTCGCTCGTAGAGCTCCGGTCGTCGAGCTTCGTACTCAAGGACGGATACTCCTCGTCCGTCGGCGGCGCAATGCACTCCGTTGCCCAGGTCACCTGCCGCCTGCAGGAAACTGCGCCAGTCCGCGGATCGGAGCAGGTGGTGATCGACAATCACACTGGGAACCCGCTTGGCCAGCCGTTGAAGGAGCCTCAGCGAGAGATCCATCTCCTGATCCTGGACCCTCTCCCTGTCGAAGATCGGGGGGCCGGCCACTATCGCCAGCTCGGGCCTTTGTTCCAGCATCCAGTCAACGCAACCACCGTTGAGCAGTTGCACATCCGACGCGTGCACTACCCTCTCTCCACCATCATCCACGCATGTGCCCACGACGTAGCCCTGAACGGTTCCTTCCTTTCCGTGCCAGAGCGCGGGCGAGAAGGAGATCCTCGTTCTCCCGAACGCGAAATCCCGACCATCGGCGGTTTCAAATGCCGCAGCTTTCCCCAAGTAGGCCCTGTGGAAATCCCGTCCCCTCTCCCCCTGCTGGTCGGTGACGTTCCTGTTTGGATCCTTGCAGAGGAGTATCTTGCCAGCATAGGCGCGATCAGCGAAGGCCCTTGTGCTGAACGTCGTCACAAGATCTGTCCCGAGCGGGGACAGATGATCCAGGTGATAGTGAGATGTGACAACGACATCGGCCTGCTCGCAAAGGGCCAGCATCTCGGAGCGCTTCCTGATGAGAGCCTCGTATTCAGTGGGATGGGGCTTGAGGCCGGACCTGCCGTGACAGGCTGCGCTCGGATCGATCAGGACGGCAAGCTCAGGAGTCCTGACGAAGGTGCACATCGACCTTACGCCCATGCTCTCGAAAGCCACAAGCCTGACGTCCATCCTAGCCCCGCTGCCATGGCCGCCTGAAAAATGCCCCGATCCCGAGGATGCAGAGCCACTACATTGAAGTGTTGAGTCCCTTCTGAAGATCGGCCTTGCCGGCGTTCTCGATCCTGGCCTCTCCCTTGAAGAGGTTGCCGTTTACGATTGCCGACCTTGTTCCCTCTGCGAGGAGGATCTGGGCCCCGTCCTTCCAGAAGGTGCAGCCCTGAACCATGACCGAGCCGCCCTTAGCCTCTATGGCCCTGAAGCCCTTCTTGCTGTGGTCCCAGTCGCAGAAGTTGCACTGCGAGAAGCTCACCACTCCTCTTCCGCCTATCAACGCCACCCTTTCCCCGGGCCCCCAGAAGCTGTTGTTGGCAAGCTGCACCACGCCGTCGAACTCGGGACCCACCTCCATCATGGCATCCGAGCCCTCGCCCCCGACCCACTCGCCGTTTGTGATGAGCAGGCCCGGGCGCTGTGTGTGTTCGACCAGGAGCGCCCTGTGGGCCCAGTCCGCGGCTATGCCCAGGAAGTTCCCGTTACACGCGCCGTAGCGGGACCTCGTGAAGCGGTAGCCCACGCGGCATCCATAGCTGAAGGTATTGAGGTGGTACTCCCAGTCCGACCGGGCGATTGTGAAGGCCTCGCAGTGGTCCCAGAGGTACTTGATCAGCATCCCGTCGTCAGGCGCGTTGCCGGCCTCCGACCGGAACCAGTAGTGGGGGTTGAAATGAACGTTCTCGACCCTGCCGATATCGCTGCACCCATCGATGACAATGCCCCTGTTAAGAGGCGTGCCGAACACGTTTCGAATGTGGTGCAGCTCGTGTGGCTGGCTGAAGTCGATGCCGAAGTAGGGGTTCACAAGCGTTGTGTCCAGGACCGAGGAATGCATGCCGCTGCCCCGGATCGAGGGCGGGTACGGGACCACGTCGGGGAGGATCTGTTCGGGATACAGTATCGTGACGCCGCGCAGGGCGGACGATGGACCAAGGGTGACCAGAGCGGGGCCCTTCCCGTCTCCTCGGCCGCCGTAGGCCAGCAGGACGGTTCCCTTCAAGCCCTGGGAATGATGGGGCGATTGCCACGTCCCCGCTAGAGTCACGCCGGCAGGCACCTGGAGGCCTCCGTCGAGCCTGTAGTGGCCGACCGGGAGGAAGACCTGTCCTCCGCAGGAGGCCCCCATTCCATCCAGCTGCTTCTGGATGTCCACCGTTGCATCCGACCTGCCATCGCGCGGACAGGGCGCCGTAATGCTGTTGCCCAAGGCCGTAGCACCGCAGACCCAGGTGAAAAGGTGCCTTATAACTTCCTTCCGCATATGCGAAATGGCCCGCCCCCCTGAGCGAACCCGCTAGCCCCCGTTGGCCGACCCACGCAGCCGGGTGCCCCCCACCTCCCTGTAGTACCTTCTTCTCACCATGAGCATCCAGAGAAGCGACCCGCAGGCCATCGAGGTGCCAGACACCGTGAGCCACTCGGTCAGATAGACCCACAGCAGAGCCTTCTTCTTCAGCTTCACGGATTCGCCTGAGATCCGGATGAGGCCATCGATCGCGGCCCTGATGGACGACAAGGACTGCTCGTATTCCCCCTTCATGTACAGCCCGCTTGCATGGTCCCGCTGGGCCTGGAGATCGTCAAGCATTGTGTGGAGAGGGGCCGTGTTCGCCCCGAACTTGTCGATGAAGTCCAGCAGGGACATCATCATCGTCTTCTGCTCCGTGAACTCGACCATTGCATTCCTCAGCGCGTGGGCCAGTTCCGGATCATCGGGTATGGGGACGTCCGCCAGGAAGTAGAGGTGGTTGAGAACGAAGTCGACGAAGTACTTCCAACTCCTTGCGACATAGGGATTGACGGCATCCCACCCTATGGGTTCGCTGAGGGTGATCCCCTTGCCGTACTCCCTGCTCGTGATGGCATCCTCCCCTCCGCCCAACCACCTGGTGTGCACCTTGCTTCCGAGCCGAGCCTTCTCCAGACCGATCATGACACCCCCGAAGGGCTGCTTCTCGAACTCCGGCAGATCCACGATGGGAGTCCGCTCCAAGACGACCATGAATGGGGCGAGAGGACTGGTCGTCCCGGAAACGGTGTGGTATCTGATCAGCTTCTCGGGGAAGACGTCCATCGGCCATGCCTCGTAGAGAAGAGTGTTCATCCAGTCGGCCGGACAGTTGCACGACCAGTATGCGTAGTTGCAGGTGTGCCATCCCATCTGGCCCAGGAGCAGCCCGATCCCGTCGTCTCTGATCCCGCCATGGATCCACTGCTGCTGGAGGCTGGTCATTATCCAGGGAGGCGAGTCGGTGTACATGATCACGTCCGTTGTGGAGACCAGCCTTTCCTTGGTCCTGGGGAAATGCAGTCTGACGTTCCTCTTGGCCTTTGCCTCATCCGCGCTGGCTCCGGCCAGGATGGTCGAGAAATGCCTGATGCGCGGGTCCGACTTGATCACGCTGGCCACGTACACGCCCA
>CAYVLA010000186.1:0-5732 GCA_964452145.1 Hadarchaeota archaeon (SeqCode) | reverse complement strand
GGCTCTCCTCGGGATACGCCGCCCAGTCCACCTCCAGCTGCACGAAGTCCGCACCTCCCATGGCCGCGCCAAGCAGCGAAGTGAAGAAACACCACGGCGTGTGGCCCTCCCGTGGGGAGACCTGCTTTCCTGCGTGTCCGCGGGGCGACCACCATGTGGAGTGATCGATCATCCATCGCTTGCCGTAGGCACGGGCCGTGCCCCGGTTCGAGGCGACCATCATGTTGACATTGGGGATGTTCTCGCCGACCTCGCTGCAGATGATGTCAACGCCGGCCTCCGCGAAGAGGTGGTGGTACAGCAAGGCCGAGCTGTGGGCCACTGCGACGCAGCGCTCCTCATGCATCCTCTCCGCACAAGTGCGGACGCACTGCACAAAGGCCTCCTTGACCGCACGGCGCGTCGGATTCCGGTAGAGTTCTTGGGGCAGATATTCCTGGGGCTTCAACCCCGAGCTGTCCATTTCTCCCCAGTGGATGCCAAGGAAGAAGTCGCCGGCAATCTCACTCATTCGAGCGAAATCCTCTCGGCTGAAGCGCCACTCACGAGGATCGAGGTGCTCCTGGAGGAAGAAGTGGACCTCGCGCTCCCTGAGGTAGCGGGCCACTTTGTCCCGCGCCCCAGCATCCAGCGAGTAGGCAACGAGTAGGACATAGTCGGCCATGCCCTCCTCGACGAATGCCCGCAGGTGCCGCAGATAGGTCTGATTGGGCTCGCCTTTGTGAAGGTGTAGCTGGGCACCCACATGGCAGACCTCCTGCGTCCGTGGCGACGCTCGGTTCAATGCTTGACAAGGAGTCTCTGTGTTGACCGGGCCCCGGGATTGCATCACATCTCTCCAAAGGGTTGTGCTATCGTACAGGCCCCCGCGCGACACCTGCCACGGGGGCCTATCCTTCGTCGCCCTCGGGGCCAGAAGCTGCTGAAGAATGTATGGCTCCGGGTGTGATTCCCCGTCCATCCTCATCTGTCGGATTCTGCTCCCTGCTTCGATAACCTTCTTGAGTAGGGGTGCATTCCGCACAACGGATATGAATCCTGCAAGGTTCCTTTCGTTGCTGATCGTTGCCTTTCTCTTCGCTAGCGCTTCTCAGGGCAAGGTCATCGATCTGCTCTACATATCTAGAGGTCTGGCCCAAGGCTCCATCACGGATAGGATGCTCGGCGCCGATCCCGCGATCAACCCTCATCCCGTTCCCATGCCCGGACACTATTCCATTGGCACCCTCGGAATGAATGCGGAAGTCATCAACCGGGCGATGAGGATATACATGCCCAGGACCTATTCCCATCTGCGAGAAGACTTCGATCTGGCCGTTCTTCATGAGGCCCCCTGTGGTGCACCGGCCTACCAGGCCGTCTACTTTGACGCAAAGTGGATGGGCTGGCTCATCAGGGCCGTTGAGGAGGGGTTCCATCTCTCCATGTGGGGAGGCGATGCTTCGTGGGGAGGCGAAAAGGGGGGCTTCTACCTATCATGGGGAGATACCCCGATGGAGACGATTCTGCCCTTCCAGTGCATCCCGCGGTTCACCCACTCGGCTGCGATCCCTCACAGGATCAGGTTCCTGGAGGAGGGCAATCGCCTGGCCAACCTGCCCTGGTCACATGCGGGTCCCGTTGAATTGATGAACGAGGTCACAGCCAAGCATGGGGCGGTGGTGGTGGCGGAGGCATACCTGCCGGACTTCTCCAATCCCTGGATTGGCTACTGGCGCTACGGAGAGGGCAAGGTAACGGGCGAGACCCAGATATTTGGCAGCAGAGGGACCAGCAACAGGATGATGGAATGGGACTGGTTCCAGGATTTTCTGATCTATCTGACCTACTTCGCGGCGGACAAGGAGATACCGGCTGACCTATACCGAGCGCACCGGATCAGGGAGGAGATAAACACCCACATCGCAAAGGCCTCGATGCTCACGTCGCTTCTAGAGTTCATCGAGCGCTTTGGGGCAAATACGGTCGGGCTCTATCAGGATCTGGACCGGATAGAGGAGGTGGAAAAGCTGGCTGAGCGCTTTTACATCGAGGACGACTACGATGGAGCCGCAGAGGTCTTCGAGGAGGTTCATGCTATGTGGATCGACGTGAACATGCAGGCAGCAAGGTTGAAGAGCCAATCCCTGTTCTGGGTCTACGTCATAGAATGGACTCTGACCTCCGGCGTCTTTGCGATCTCTGGCATCACTGTGTGGACGCTCATGGTGAGGAGAAGACTCTACCGTGAGGCCCATACAACCAGGATGCTTCGCGCAAGCTAGACGCATCTGATGCCTTCTCGAGGCACTCCCTCACCCGACCAGGGGAACCCGTCTCAGAGACCACGGCTGAAACACTCATCCAGGGCTTCAGAGCACCACCGGCGCGGTTCGGAGCGCTTTCCCTGCGAGCATTCCAGTCATCGTGAACCCGACCAAGTTGACTTGCAGATGCCATGTCGGAGAGTACGCCGATCACATGATCGACCAGGCTTAGCATTCGTCGAGGTCTGCAGGTCCTTGCCCGCCTCACTACTCGGGACCCCCATTTACGAACCATGCGCATCTTTGAGTCGGACGAGCTTCAGCCCTTTCTCCTCCAGAGACTCTCGAACCTCCTTCTACAACAGGTGTTCTTCCTCTGTCATCAGACCGGAGGCATGGTTGACCCTTGTGGCCAGGCTGAGCGCGTCCGAAACGGGCAGGTTCAGGTCCACCATAAGATCCCTTGCTTCGTCCTTCATCAACGTTGTGGGCCTGAACGTCAGGAATCCAAGCATGTCCATCTCGTGCAGCGCGGCATAGGCTTCGAGAACCCTCTCCCGCCCGTACCCCATTTTCGCCAGGGCCCGGCACACCTCCAGATGCACCAGCTCAGGGGCCAGTGCGCTGAGAAAGGGATTTCGCTGAGGGTTAGGCCAGAGACAGAGAGGGGTGAGCTAAAACTAGGAGTTCCATGAGGCGCTGATGGAAGGCATTACGGTGGTTGGGGGTCGCCCTCTAGCCGAAGATGCCCGATCAAGTCTCGATCTACCGTGATGCGGGAACTCATCTGTTGATGGGGCAAGAGCGGAAGCGAGCGGAGAGCGGTGAATGTAAGAGATAAGAACGCCCTTGCTGCCGGCCACCTGTAGGCGGGGATGCCTTGCCGCATGTCGAGACTGGTCCATCCCTGTCTACAGATCAGCGGTGGTAGAAGAGGCGCAAGCGAATTAGCCAACCCATTCAGCATCCCTCCGAGGGCATGAGAGGCATGTACAACGTTCGCGACTATGGTGTGAAGGGTGACGGGAAGTCTAAGGTCACCGCAGTTGTGCAGAAGGTGATCGATGAGTGCCATGAATCGGGCGGCGGTACCGTGCATTTCCCGCCAGGAAGATACCTTTCGGGAACCATAACACTGAGGACAGACGTGAGCGTCAGCCTGGACGCCGGCGCCCTGCTTCTCGGATCGCGCGATCCATTGGATTACCCCGAGCGGCCGGTTCTAATCAGCGCGGAGGGAGCCGAGAGAGTGTCCCTCCACGGCCACGGAATCATCGACGGACAGACAACGGGCGACTTGGGAAGAAAGCCTGGGCGCGAGGGCGAGCGAAGGCCGAGCTTCAGGACAAGACTGATTCTGCTCGAGGACTGTCGACATGTGAGCATCCGCGATGTGACGATGCGCAACAGCGACTCTTGGACCCTCCACCTACGCCGCTGTGAAGATGCCCTGGTTGACGGGATCACAATTCTGAACAACTACTACAGGACCAACACCGATGGCATCAACCCCGACTCGTGTCGAAACGTGAGAGTATCCAACTGCAACATCCTCGCGGGAGATGACTGCATCTGCCTGAAGGCGCACGGCGGCCATCCCTGCGAGAACATCTTGGTCACCAACTGTAACACAGAATCCGTCGCAACCGCGATAAAGCTGGGAACCGAATCCGCTGCAGATTTTCGCAACGTACTCATCACCAACTGCACGGTTAGGAACTCAACGGTCGGACTGGGCATATATGTCAAGGACGGGGGCACGGTGGAACGGGTGGTATTCTCGAACATCTCGATAGAAACATTGGCGGATCCGTCGGACGTAAACGCGCCCCGCCTAAGCAACGCGATATACCCGATCTTCTTCGACGTTGAGAAAAGGACGGATTCCTCCCCCGCTGGAAAAATCAGAGATGTCATCATGCGGGATATCCACATCCAGAGCGACAACGGCATGCTCATCCAAGGAATGACCGACAGTCCCATCGAGGATCTGACTCTCGAGAACATCACCTTCAGGGTGAGCAAGGGTTTTGACTACTCGGATCGGGTGAAGCACGCCGGTGGAAGGGGGAATCCCCAGGATGATCGAATCAGTCTGTATGCCCGGAAGCCCTCCTACGCCATCCTGGCAAACGTGAGGGGCTTCAGCGTCTCCAACCTGCGGGTCATGATCGATGAGGAGGTTTTCAGGCAGTACGGGCGCTCGGCACTTGCGGTCTACGATTGCTCGGATGGAGTCCTCCGCGACATCCACAGATGGCCGGAATCGGTGGCCGATGCGAGTCTTGCGGAACCGGCTGTGAGGGTCGTCGGCTGCCGAGGAATCAAGCATCTGGATGGGTAGGTGCCCAGATCCATGATCAACAACAGGCGGGACGGACACTTCCCCTCCCTCGCGCGCACGGCACGGGCGCACCTCAGTGGGCGTAGTAAGACGCTGGCTGGGCGGGCAAGCCACCGTGTCCACGGCAGACCTCGGACGGGTTAGGGTGGTCGAGATGGAATTGTTCCTGTCACTCGATGTTGGCACAACCTCAGTCAAAGGGGTCCTGTTTGACGGATATGGCAGGGTTCGAGCGGCCGATGTTCAGGAGTACGAATTGGCCAGGAGCGGGCCAGACATCGTTGAGGTCGATGCCGAGGTGTACTGGAACGCAGCTCGAAGGGTGGCAGGCAATGTGCTGGCGGCAGGTGCAGAGGACGCAACGGCCGTGAGATCGGTCGGGGTGACTAGCCAGGGGGAGACGCTGGTGGTTCTCGATGGGGAGGGGAAGCCGCTTAGGCGGGCCATCGTGTGGCTGGATAATCGGTCGAGGCGTGAGGCAGAGGAGATGGCAGGACGGTTTGGCCTCGAAGATATCTACAGAACAACTGGAATGCAGGAAGTGGTTCCAACTTGGACCGCCACCAAGATCCTTTGGTTGCGGAGGAACGAGCCTGAAACATTCAGGCGAGCCAGGAAGTTCCTGTTGGCCGGCGATTACGTGATCCACAGGCTGACCAATCGATACATAACTGATTGCGGTCTGAACCCGTCGACCCTGTATTTCGACATATCCCGAAACACCTGGTGGGCCGAGATGCTGGGCCACATCGGGATATCCGAGGACCAACTTCCTGCCTTGACCTTCTCGGGTGAGGAAGCCTTTCCGATCTCGGCCGAAGCGGCTCAGCAGATGGGGCTGTCCAGAGAGACGACGGTGACCACATCACCCATGGATCAGATCGCAGCAGCCATTGGAGCCGGGAACATCGAGCCCGGCATGATCACCGAGACAACAGGGGCTGCCCTAGCTATCTGTGCCACGTTCGATGGACCAGTCTACGATCCTGAAAGGAGGGTGCCCTGCCATACCCACGGCATCAGGGGAAGATACGCACTCCTGGCATGGGCGCCGACAGGCGGGATGGCGCTTAGGTGGTTTCGCGATGAGCTAACTGGTCATCGGGATTATGCATCGCTCTGCACCGAGGCAGAAACGGTGC
>CAYVLA010000185.1:0-5746 GCA_964452145.1 Hadarchaeota archaeon (SeqCode) | reverse complement strand
AGCCGTGCGGTAGTAGGGAGAGATGATGAAGTGGGAGCGAAGACCGGGCAGCAGTGCGCTAAGAGATGCCAGGAGCAGGTAAACGACAAATCCATACAGAAGACCCAGTCTGGCCGTTGGGAGGGCGAGATTCTTATATGAGACTGACATACATACTGAACTCTCTATGATGCTACGATGTACGCGGTGCGGGTACGAATGGGATTACAAAGGAAGAAGCGAGTGGTATGCTTCATGCCCGCGTTGCAGAACCACGGTCAAGGTCGGCGCAAGGACCCAAGACATGGAGGCCGTTGTTGAGTCCCTGAAGAAGGCAATGCCCGAGGTATCCGCCCGCTACGGGGTGAAGCGCCTCGCCCTGTTCGGATCATTCGTGCGCGGCGAGCAGGGGCCCGGGAGCGACCTGGATGCGGTGGTGGAGCTTGAGCACCCGCTCGGGTTCGAGTTCGTCGATCTAGCCGAGCGACTGGAGCGTCTGGTCGGGCGCAAAGTCGACCTGCTCACGCCCGCCGCGTTGGAGTCGATAAGGGTACCCAGCGTCAGGAAGCGGATCAAGGAGAGCCTGGTCTATGTCTGATCGGAGGGATCCTGACCTGATCGCCGACATCTCCGACGCTGCACGTCGTATGGGCGAATATATCGAGGGCATGACGTTCGCGGAATTCCAGTGCGACACGAAGACACAGGACGCAGTCGTCCGCAACATCGAGATCGTCGGAGAGGCCGTGAAACTCTTGTCGGGAAGATTCAAGCGCAATCATCCTGAGGTTCCGTGGAAGCAGATGGCCGCCATGCGGGACGTAGTCATACACCGCTACTTCGGCGTCGCACTCGACATCGTGTGGAGGGTGGCGACGAAGGATCTCCCAGACGCCGTTGCGCGCCTCAGAGGTGCGGAGGTCGAGGACGCAACAAATCGGGCCGGGGGCGCGGGTTCGAGTCCACACCCACGGTAAGGCCTATGTGTGTCGTTACGGGAATGGCCACGTACTCTGGGTTCACATTTGCCATGGCCAAGCGATAGCCTCTAGGAGATGGAGTCACGAATCCAACGATCATCCATATGTGATGGTATTTCCCCCAAAATTGGGCTGAACAACACCTGCGGGCCCACACCACCATTGTTCGATTCCACATCCCCTCCCGAGGCTAATCTGGGAGGTCGTCACGATTGCTGTTGCCTCCTATGAAAGACCTAGGTTCTGGTGCTCGGCCTCTCTCTTCGCCTTTGCTGCTTGTCTCGGCCAACGAATCAAACCCTCTGCTTGGCCGAGCACCCAACCACCCTAAAGGTCTTTCACACCTGGTTGTTCTCAATATTGTCCCCGCCGGCATACTCCCGATGAGCCATTCATGCACCGAATCCCAAGATGAAATGCATGTCAGATTCCTTGACCGAGAAGATCGACCGCATAGAAGCCCTCTTGCTTGAAGTCAACGCAGACATCAACAACCTCCCAAGCTTCGAGGAACTGGACGAAGCGGAGCAGGCCGAGGTGAAGGCTATCCGCAAGTCGGTGGAAACAGCGGGCCGTGCAGGCTTCAAACGGCTTCGGCGAGTGACAGAAGTACAAAGTCGTCTTCTGCTCGAGCGCGGCACACTTCGTACTTTCGCTCCGAAGACCCACAAGATAAGATCGAGGAGAGCCCTAGAGGCCATGAAGCCCACGATGCAGACAAGCCCCCGGCCGAGAAAGGGGCACGCCCACACCCAGACTATGCAAAGAGTTCCTTGATAAGGTGCTTCCTATCGATCTCCAAGTAGGAAGCAACCTCGTTCATTATGTTGCCTAGAGTGCCCACCCTGAGGGGGGGTATGCTTTGGAACGGTAACGTGATGCTCGACGCCCATGTGCGTGGAGGTCAACCTCAAGTGGTTTCCCGTCTGGCGGGTAATCCTGTATCCGTATCTTGCCGGAAGACCTACCAGATCCTCTCCGCCCAGATCTCTGGGCAGCCTCATGCAGTGATTACCTCGTCCTTGACCATGTGGAGACGTACTACGGAAGGCTTCTCCCTTCTCTCGAAATGGCACTGGACGGCATCCTGTACCATCGCCTTCAGCTCCGCCAGTGTATCGGCCTCGGTGAAGATGGCATGACCTAGGGCTCTGGCTAGGTAACCTCCCTCCGGTGCCTCCTCAATCAAGAAGATAATCTCCTTATCCATGTCCTACCCCATGCCAGACTGAGTCCATATCCAACCCCTCCGGCGACTAATAAGTGTAGCCCAGCTGTTAGCCCAGAGCATCGGGACACGCTCATCTCCTACGAAAGCCCGCTATGCCCACCACTTCCTTTGAACCCGATATCCGGTGAAGAACGTCCGTCATCCGACAATCTGCAGACCAGCTCACTCCCGTTCTGAGGACCTAGGCAACCTCTACGTATCCGGCCTGGTCGCTTCGGCGTTCGACATCAGACCGACGATCAGGTGACGTTCGTCACCGTTCTGGAGACCGACAGTCGTGGCAAGGTCTACAAGCGCTTATCTGAACTACCTCCTCTTGTTGCCTTGAGCGCCATACCCACTAGCCGCATACGAATCCCCAGCGCCCCGAGTGCCCTCGAAGCCAAGAAGCTCCCGGCGTGCAAGCATTCGAGTCCCTACGGGCCCACTTCATCCTATGCTTGGTTTGAGAGAAAGGCAGCACGCGCCGAGTGTAACGAGCGGGCCGAGAATACCCAGGCTTGGCAGGAGCCTCACATTCGCACTCCCGTCAATCGGGAAGATCCAGTCAACAGCGCGTCATGAATCTTCCCGCGAGACTGCATAGACCTCCTCGGCCGATACGACAGAACCCGAGGGCAACCACATCCCGGAAGAGAGGTTGAGATCTCTTGTTCCTGGGGGATTGGGGAACGGTCTGGTGGACAGGATCATGGACGCCCTGGCGGTGGCTTGGGGCGATCTGGGGAGGGATTGCGAGTTGTGTGAGCTTGCGTGTCCGGACTGGCCAAACCAGCTCTGTGATATGCTCGACGAGGGTGAAGCGCTCCAAGACTCTTGTTGAGGCCAAAGAGGCATTAAGGAACTCTTTGCGAATGTTGCCAGCCCGACGTAGACGAACGTCACCGTAGAACCATCGGCCGAAAGGTCGGACGAAGTCATGGCCGATCTCTCCCACAGACCGAGATCCCACCCGGTCTCACGAATCCCCGTCTCCCTGCTCCAGACCGACATGTAGTGGTCCGAGCATACACGTATTCTCTGCCCTCCTCCGAGAAGGTGATTCTTCCGTGGCCCGGGGCTAGCGTCCTGAAGACCGATCAAGACTGTTCCTCAAGGGGGGTGCTGGTGCCCATGGGGGAAGGCGACGTTAGACCATGCCGAGAGCCATATCCCGGGTGTGCGGGCAGCTCTTCTCCCCAGAGACCATGCGACCTTCTTCGCACAATCTATTAGAGAGAGGAGGGTGAAGTGGATGTGGAGAATCAAAGGTTTCCGAGATGGTTACACAGATGAAGCGCTTCGTAATCAAGGCAAGGTGGTCGGAGCCTGACTCTCTCATCGGCAGGTGGGTTCTTCTCGGTTGTCTCTCTTGTCTGGCCCTAGCGGTGCCGCCTGCCTGGAGCCTGCAGGACGGCAGGCTGGGCGTGCTCTACGTGGGGTGCCAAGCCCGTTCCCAGCCCTACTGGCAGATGAGGTCCGATCCACTCTTCCGGATCACCATCGTCCCGGCGACGATCCGGGGCCACATGCTCATCGGCCCCATGCCCGCCGCCACAATGGATGATCTGCACAGGTTTGTCAGGCTGTACATGCCTCGAACGGTGGAGGATGTTGCGGCGAACTACGACGTGATCGTGTTCTTCGAGGCGAACGTCCGGGCGGTCGTGCGTCACATAGACAAGCTGGCCCGCGCCGTCTCGGAGGCAGGCTTGGGCCTGTTGATGGTGGGAGGCTGGCAGTCCTTCGGGGGGTACGCCGATTACGGCCCGCCGTGGGGCGAAACCGCCATCGGCCCGCTCCTCCCAACAGAGGACGTCATCGGCACCTGGCACTCCTCGACGATGCATCGCATGGTGATCGACAAGCCGGAGCACGAGTTCATGAGAAGCCTTCCCTGGGACCTGCGGGACCCCGCCCTTCACGGTGCGGTATGGGACCACAACTTCTTGAAGGTGAGGCCCGGAGCCGAGCTGCTTGCGCGCGTCGTCTCGCCGGGGTGCGACTCTCCCCTTATGGTTACATGGAGGCTAGAAGGCGGCCCCAGAACGTTTTCCTTTGCCAGCGAGGGCGGCTGGCGGCTGTTCTCCATGGCGAGGTGGAGGTATGACTACGACTTCTGCAGCAATATGCTGATATATCTCGATGATCGGCCAGTCCCCCAGGACATTGCCCTGGTGCAGGCCGCTAGGTCCAAGATATTCGAGGTTGCGACCCGACGCTCCATGCTCCTGTATCTCCTGGATTTCTGCGAGTCCTTCGGGGCCAACATGCACGGGATCGTGAACATGCTCAGGGAGATGGATCAAGTGGCAGCCGAGGCCCTGCCCCAGTATCTCAACCTCGAGTTCGAGGACGTCCTGGAAAGCTACAGAACCGCCGCCGAGATGATGGAGCAGATCGAGAAGGAGGCGATGAGGCTCAAGAAGAGGGCCCTCTTCTGGGTGTACGTGATAGATTGGCTGGCCGTTACCGGCACGAGCCTGGCGTGCGGCGTGATGCTCTGGTCCCTGATGATCCGGCGGCGGCTGTACCGGCAGGTTGGGTACACAAGGCTTGCGGCGCGCTGAGAGCATCGAGAGTTCACAGGGCATTCGACGGTCCGACGGCGCGAAGCTGGAGGTCTGGTTTTCCTCCACATGCCCTGGGTGGGAAGAATCCGTGAGGGGCACAGTGGGCGATGTCCAAGTGGGCTCGGGGTAGCCATTCCGTCATGGCTGCGATCTGCTGGGCTTGTTGCCACTCGCCACCCGCCGGCGATATGCGCTGCAGCACTATCGCATTTATCCTCTCCAAGCGGCCGAGACACATTCGACAGTGTGAGCGAGATGACTTTGGAAACGAAGAAACTTCCATCCGGATACGAAGTGCCCGTCATCGGCCTTGGAACTTGGCAGCTAACGGGAAGCACCTGCATATCTGCCGTGGGGCAGGCCCTTGACTTGGGCTATCGCCATATCGACACTGCCTACGTCTATGGAAACCAGAGGGAGATAGCCGAGGCAATCCGCAGAACTCAGATCGAGCGATCAGAGCTGTTCATAACATCAAAGATATGGAGGGACAGTCTCACTTACGAGAAAGCCATGAAGCAGGCTGATGAGATCCTGAGGCAACTGGAGACGGATTACGTCGACCTTCTCCTGATCCACTGGCCATCGGAGGATGGGGTACCGATAGAGGAGACGCTTTCGGCCTTTGGAAGGCTCGTCCAGCAGGGAAAGGCCCACAGCATAGGCGTCAGCAACTTCACTGTCAGGCACCTTGAGGAAGCCCTCGGTGCATCAGAGGTCCCCCTGTCCAACAATCAGATAAGGTACAATCCCGGAGAGAGACCTCAGGATGTTCTCGAATTCTGCACCACACGCGGCATATCCGTCACAGCCTACTCGCCCTTGGAACGCGGCGCCGTGTTGTCCCGGAGAGGAGCCCTCGCAGAAATCGCCTCTTCCACAGGCAGGAGCCAGGCCCAGATCGTGCTTCGATGGCTTCTCCAGAAGGGGATGATCGTCATTCCCAAGGCATCGAGCAGGCCTCATCTGGAGGAGAATCTGGCGGTCCTAGACTGGGAACTAAC
>CAYVLA010000184.1:0-5747 GCA_964452145.1 Hadarchaeota archaeon (SeqCode) | reverse complement strand
GCCCTCCCTCCCCGACCGCCCGGGCGAGCATCTCGGTGTTCTCCGGACCCACCGCGAACTGGTTCGCGTTTGACAGCACTATCACATCGAATCCCTCCACGAGTTGGGAATGCGTCCTCGGCATATACAACCTGACAAGCCTCTGCACCTCGCTTCCCGGAGTGAGTTGATCCGTCGTGGCCCGGGCCCCCCAGTCTCGCATCGTGGCCTGGACGAAGCTGATGGTGAACATCGGGTCCCGGCGCATGTTCCAGAATGGCTGCGACCGCGCGATGCAGCCGACGTAGAGGATGCCTATCCGGCCGTCCTCCAATCCCGCCGCTGGAGGCATGGGAATCGTCATGGTGAATGGCACGACCAACGCAAGGAAGATGGCCATCGGTGACCTCATCAAGCGGTACCAGTCCTCCTCAGAGGCTCTCCGAGGCTTTCCCCGGCGTCGACCATGGGGTTCTCCAGGGCCCTCTGCCACCGGTCCCCCTCCTCGAATGCCGACAGGACATTCCCGGGACGGGTCCCGCCCGGCATCTCCCGATGGCGCCCCGATCCAGCTCCTCGATCATGGTTTCCACGGATAGGTCGCAGGCAAGCCTATTAAAATCTCTGGAACCCAGACCCCGCCAGCGGACGCTGCACGCCGGAAGACCCACAACACTCACCTCGCCCGGAGCCAGCATCCAAGCCCCAAGCCGCATCACCTCTCGCATCCCGTGTCTCGCGTTCCCGAAATCCCTATCTACCTCTTCAAGCAGCTCTTCCTCCACACGGACACCAAGCCTCTCTGCCCCACCCCCAAAAATCCAAATCCGCGGTTCAAGTAGTACGTCTTCCTCATGGCAGGGATGATGTCGCAGGCCTCTGGGCCTTTGGTGTGTATCCAGTTTTGGGCACGGACAAGCCTGAATCCCCGAGAACTACTCGCAGACACCAGCCCCACTAGGGGAAGCGAGGGTGAAAGCTTAGGCGGTCCATCCCGGACCCGCCGAAGAATCAGCTTCATCAGAAGGCTGCATGCTATCCTCTACATCCTCGCCCATGAAACGCAGGATGGCCTTGGATCAGAAGGGATCAAGAAGAGCGAAGAAGACATCAAGGGGCCGACTGGGCATGTATTCGCCCCCTACACCGATCGCGTCCCGCCGAGCCCACTCCGATTCTGGGGTATGGCATGCACAAACTTGTGTCGGGGGCAGCCCTCCTGCCCCTACCTCCTCCCGTGAAGAGGGCGGGCAACTGCCGGCGCTAATAGGGGAACTCGGAGACGTGGTAGGCTTCCAGGTCGGACCTCTTGATCCTCACCCTGTCTATGAAGTCCTCCTTGTCAAGGGATGCCAGGACCGCGCCGTTCTCCAGGGCAACTTTGAGAAACATCGCATCAATGGCGTAGATGCCGTAGTGCGCGCACAGAGGGTAGGATGATCCGCAGAAGGCCCTGTCGCAGCTTGCCAGCAGCCTGGGATGGATCATCATGTCCAGATGCGTCTCGGCCTGGGCGGCGATATCCAGTCCGGCCCTCCTTGCCAGCGTTCCGCAGACTTCCTGGTAGATGACGCTGGGCTCGGCCAGGATGAAGGCTTTCGGCACCTTTCCCAGTATCTCACGGCATCTCTGGCTGTACGGCTCGTCTCCCTTCAAGGCAGCTATGAAGACGCTGGAATCCAGGGTTAGCAGGCGGCTACGGGTCGCCATGGTGTCTTGTCCTCCTCGTTTCCTCAAGCACCGTCGGCGGGCCGGTCCATCTGGTCGAGACCATCGTGCCGAGATCCAGGAACCCCTGGGCACCGGTGTTCATCTCAGATAGCCTTTCCGGGCTCAAGGAGAGGACTCTCTCGGATTCAACGAGCCTGGCCAGCAGATCGGCCCAGGTCTTGCACCCCAGCTCGACCTTCAGCCTCTTGAGTTCCTTCACGAGGTCTTCAGGGAGGTTCTTGACCAGAATGGTTGACAAGAGATCGCCGGGAATACGTAGATATTCTGGACTATAAAGTTTATCTTCCCTGGTTACGCGTTGGCACGGAAGGTGTGATGATTCTTCTGGGGACAGCGGACTGTCCAGACACAGTGAGCAGGGTGATCATACCCACTCTGAACGAGTCGATGTCTCGCTGGGTCTCTCGGCGAAGCGTTGCTCTCCCGCCTGCGATCGGCCCGGAGGGATTGGATGTCAAGGAGATGGTCAATCGGAATCCCGGCGGCTCTGGCCTGCCTCCTTCTTGCAGGGGGTGTCTGGGGCCAGAACAACCTGCTGGCGTGCTCCGGCATCACGATACACGGGGTGGATCCACCGGATTCTGTCTCGAGGCTCCTCTCCGGCCTCTGGGGGGTCTTTGACGTCGAGAAGCTCCCGGGCGGGAAATGCGTCGTCGAGGTCAGGGGGAAGAAGGTTTCGAAGCGGGACTCCGGTCTCACGGAAGCATGGAGCACGGATGCCGCCGATGGCCTTGACTCGCTCTGGGATGCAGAAAGGCGCCCGAGCGGATGCACAATGATCGCCGACCGCGGGAGCTCCAGAGTATTCAAGCGAGAGCGGGGGAAAGGCTAGCGTTCTTGCCCTGGCAGTTGATGTGATGCCGTGGTCCGCAAGGTCTCTTCCCCTCCCCTCTTCCTGCAGGTCTGCCGCGTCGGTGGCGGGCAACGCATTGCTTCCGTGGCAGGGAACCCTTGGTGGAGACGGTGCCAGGTGTCGTGACCGATGGCTTCGTCGTTCGTGAAGGAATCCCCCACAACACCGTGGATACTGATGTATGCAAAGCCTTGCGAGGAGAACTCACAACACGCCTGGCTCGGGGATAGTGCCTACGCGCACGCCGGGCTCATGAACCAGAAGCAGAACCACGATGAGGGTCGGACCGATCAGCCCCAGGGCCGCGTAGAAGGGAAGCGCGGGGACCCCCAGATGGCCCCCCTTCAAGAAGAGGTAGTTGCCCAGCAACATGCCAAATCCCATCACAATGTAGCCAACGAAGTTCGTGAATCCAACGACCTTCCCACGGTTGGCCGGCTCCACAAGATCGGTCGCGAGCGCCATCCAACCCGTCATCATCAGTAGTTGAGCCACTCCGAACAGAACCATGGCAACTATGACGGTGAGGAAGCTGCCCGAGGCGAAGATCACTACGGCAGTGCCGAAGATCAAGAGCCCCAGGACCATTGGTTTCTTTCTCCCGACCCTATCGACGGCTTTGCCGATTGGAAGCGATGCCAGGACCATGGTCAAGAGAAGCGGGATATAGACCAGGCCCCACTGCTGCTCGGTCAGTCCAAGCACATCCAATGCGTAAAGCTGGTTGATCACTTGATAAAGCGAAATCCCGAACATGACCAGTGTTCGAGACATGAATAGCCAGAACATCGACCTCGGCACCTTCTTCCAAACGCTCCAGCTCTCCTTGATGGCCTTCGGATAGGAGGAGAAGAAGTAGCGAAAGCGGATGGGGTCTACCTCTGTCACCACTTCCTTCAGTCTGAGCCGCCATACGGCTGCGATCAGGAAGAGGGTGGTCATCAGGAGGTAGATGATCCTCATGCTCCATTCCAACCCGAACTGCAGCAGGAGGAAATACGCAATGATGGGCCCGGGCGTGCTGAAGGTGCCATGGATCATCATGATGAGGGATGAGCCCATGCCTCGGCGCTCCTCCGGCAGCGAGTCCTGGGTCATGGCGAAGAGTGCTGGCTGGTAGATCAGACAGAGGCTGCTCACGATGGACCCCAACAGGACGAAATGCCATGACGGTGCAAGTGCAAAGAGCAGCCAAGACAAGGCCATGCCGAAGGTCATGGTGGTAATGAGCCAACGCCTTCCGTACTTGTCCGCAAGATAGCCTCCGGGGAAGGCAACGGCGGCCATTGCCAGCAAGGTGGCGAGGCCGATTATCCCCAAGGCCATGTCAGGTCCTCGAAGGGATATGACAACATAGGCCTGGAACTGCGGGTGGGGCATCTCATTGGCTAGATCCACCATTATCCAGCTTATCATCAGGATGCGGTAGTTGCCGGTGACAAAGGAGAACTCTCGCCTCAAGAAGTCGATTAACCCCATGCATCTCACCCCGTTCCATGATCCTCAGAATGTGATGAGCCGTAGTGCCTAGATGTCTTGATGAGAGGCCGCTGGGGCAGGGCTCCCTTATTAAGAATACCAAGTCATCGATACCAGCCCGGCATCCCGAACACCCCCAAGGCGCTGTGGAATCATGTCTTCCCGGCTGCTGTCTTCCCGTTCCCAATGGATCTGCCTTCCGAGTTCCGCAGACCTGCTCGGATGAGCGACTCGAACTGCGGAGGATGTTGAGAGGAAGGAAGCAGGTAGCTTGGCAATACCCAGAGGGGATTAGTGACCCACAACCCGGCACTGCCCCTCGGCCCGGAGGAGGGATAACTCGACTAAAGGATCGTTCCGGACACCTTGCCTGACGGGGCCACGACGCATGGGAAAGTCGAACCTCTTGCCCGGCTCTGGAGGGCAGATGTTCAAATGGCTTTCTCGGCGCAGATTCCCGAAGGTTTGCCCCGACCGAGTCTTTGCGCGGGGGCAAGGTCAAGCTGCCTCGGGCCTGTCTGGCCGCGTCATGCAACGAGGTACGAGGTACTGCTGGGTCGGGCCCAAGCCCACCGAAGTATGCATTTTTCAAGCGGATATCCGGGCGAAGGAGGAAGTATGCGCCTGAGCATCCAGCCCAGCATTGTGCATCTGAGGCCTGGGTCAGAGCTAACCTTCAGGGTAGTCGGGTCAAAGAAGCCCGTGAAGTGGCTGATCAACGGGGTACCGGGTGGCAACGACAGATTGGGTACGATCGGTAAGGACGGAGTGTATCGAGCGCCCTCATCGGCCGTGGCCAGCGAGGTTGTGGTCGAGGCGCGCTCGACTGCTCCTTGCGCCGGGAAGGCGTGGGGGACGGTCATCTTCGATGAGCTCCGGCCCTCATACTCGTTCTGCACCTTCTGGAACAGGAAGGGAGAAGGACCGGGATGTGTTTCGGAATCACATGGGATATGCATGGATGGGGATGACAGGCTTTTGATAATGGATCCGACCACATCCAGAATCGTGCGCTTCACCCGCTACGGCGAGTACGTCGGTGATGTGGGTCTTGGGAAGGGATCTGAGCCCGGCCAGCTGGATGGGCCGCGAGACGCCAAGGTAAGCCCATCGGGCGAGATCTTCGTTGCAGACGGTAACAACGGCCGCATCCAGGTCTTCGACGGCGATGGGTCCTTCCTCAGATGCTGGAGCAGGAAGGGACAGGGAGAGGCGGAGCTCCTCCGACCCCATGGCATAGGCCTCGGCCCGGATGGGACCGTCTTTGTCGTGGATGTGGATAACAGCAAGGTCGTCGCCTTTGACGAACATGGACGCTTTCTGCGCAAGTGGGGTCGCCCAGGATCCGGCCCTGGTGAGTTCCAAGCCCCCCACGGGCTGGCCGCGGATCCCAACGGAGACGTGTTCGTCGCAGAGTATCACGGGCGGTGTCAGAAGTTCTCACCAGAGGGCGAGCTGTTGGCCGTCTTTGCCAATCCCTGCCGGGAGGGGCAGAGGTCGCACGGAGACTACAAGTACCATGCGATGAACTCCGACACACGGGGCAACGTCTATCTGATGGCCCGAGACACTCTTGACAATATGGTCGCAAGCGTGGACAAGTACAACAATAGCGGCGACTTCATCGCCCGGATCACCCTTCCCCCAGAGGCAGGGCGCCCCATCGGTGCCGAGGCAGCGGCAGTGGATTCGAAGGGAACGCTGT
>CAYVLA010000183.1:0-5842 GCA_964452145.1 Hadarchaeota archaeon (SeqCode) | reverse complement strand
CGGGACGGGTCGCGGGGCTCAACATGGCCGGGGGCAGGGCCAAGCTCAGATGGAGCACGACCATGAACTCCATGGACTTCTTCGGCACCTCCGTTCTCTCCGCCGGGTTCGTATCCGCACCGGACGAGAAGGGGTGGCACGAGTTACGCGACCTCCGGGACGGCCATTATGCGAAGGTGGTGCTGAGGGACGATGTGCTCAAGGGCTTCGTTCTCCTGGGAGATACCCAGAGGGCAGGTCTGTACCTGTGCATGATGAGACGCGAAACCTCCGTGGAAAGGCTGAGGGAGCAGCTGCTTTCGCCCGACTTCAGCCTCGCCGATCTGCCGACCCATGAGAGGAGGCGAATGCTGAAGGAGGCGGTGACTCTTGAAGGATCTTAAGGCGCTGAACAATCCCTACTCCGCGGACAAGGTCACGGCCAACTGCTCGGTATTCGGCATCATGGACATGGCGGGCAGACGCGTCGGACCCGATGCGGTTGTGGAAGCGATCTCGAGCATGCGGGAGAGATCGAACGGCCTCGGCGGAGGATTTGCCGTCTACGGGCTATATCCGAGTCACCCTGAGGACTACGCGTTCCACATCATGTACGATTCGGAGGAAGGCAAAGAACTAACGGAGGCGCACCTGTCAAGGAGTTTCGACATCATTGAGGATGATGAGCTCCCCACAGCCCCCGAGGAGTCGGTCACCGACGCCCCAATTATCTGGAGATACTTCATCAAGGCGCCGCGTGAAGACGGAGAGAGATTCAGGGACATCGTGGCCCTTGAGGTCACCCACATCAACGCAGCGATCAAGGATGCATTCGTCTTCTCGGCTGCCAGGAACATGGGAATCTTCAAGGGGATAGGCTTCCCGGAGGACCTGGCTAGGTTCTACAGACTTCAGGAGTACAAGGGTTACATGTGGCTCGCCCATGGACGATTCCCCACAAACACCCAGGCATGGTGGGGTGGGGCCCATCCCTTCAGCATTTTGGACTGGTCCGTGGTCCACAACGGCGAGTTATCCTCCTACGGCGCTAACCGAAGATTCGTGGAAGATTATGGCTACGAGTGCACGTTCTACACCGACACCGAGGTGGTCGCCTACGCGGTCGACCTATTGGTAAGGCGCCACGGCCTTTCCACCGATGCGGCTGCCGCCGTTCTAGCCCCGCCGCTGTGGAATGAGATAGACCGCATGGAGCCTCGCAAGAGGAAGCTTTTCTCGGCCTTGCGCAGCACTTATGCCGGCCTGCTTCTGAATGGACCGTTTTCGGTGATAATTGGCCGTGAGGGAGAAATGGTGGGGCTCACGGACAGGATAAGGCTCAGGCCGCTGACGGCGGGGCTGTGTGGCGATATCCTCTACCTGTCATCTGAAGAGGCGCCCATCAGGCTGGTGGAAGGCGATCTAGAGGCAGTATGGTCGCCCCGCGGCGGGACTCCCATCATAGGGCGCCTTGGGGACGGTCTCAGATACGAGGAGATGGAGGCCTGAGCATGCTCACCACACAGCTCCTGTCGGAGTTCAGAATACAGCGAGATGATGAGCGATGCATAAGGTGCAAGGTGTGCATGCGACAATGCGGCTTCGGTGTGCATTCCCATGATGATGTCAGAGACAGGATGGTCTCGGACGAACGCCTGTGCGCTGGGTGCCAGAGATGCGCGGTCCTCTGCCCCACCCGGGCACTCACGATTGCACAGAACCCATACAGCTATGTGCCGAATGCCAGCTGGACCAGGGAAAGGATCACCGACCTGAAGAGACAAGCAGAATCGGGAGGCGTCCTTCTCACCGGGTGCGGGAACGACAAGGATTACAGGATTTACTGGGATTACATGGTCCTGAATGCGTCCCAGGTGACTAATCCCTCCATCGATCCGCTGAGAGAGCCGATGGAGCTTAGAACGTTCTTGGGCAGAAAGCCACGGAAGCTCATCATAAAGGATGGGGAACCCCAGGGGACCTATCCACAAGTCGCGATCGACACTCCGCTGATATTCTCGGCCTTGAGTTTCGGGGCCATCAGTCCGCAGGCCCAACAATCTCTGGCCCGAGCTGCAAAGGCAGCCGACACCCTGTTTAACTCCGGGGAGGGAGGGCTTCCCAAGCGTCTGAGGAGATGTCAGAACAACGCCATTGTGCAGTGCGCCTCGGGCCGTTTCGGGGTAGAACCCGAGTACCTGAGGCGGTCTGCGATCGTTGAGATAAAGATCGGCCAGGGCGCCAAGCCGGGGATCGGGGGCCATCTGCCCGGGGAGAAGGTCACCAGGATGATCTCAGAGGCGCGAAGGATACCAACTGGGACGGATGCCCTCTCACCGGCGCCCCATCACGACATCTACTCAATCGAAGATCTCAGGACCCTGATCTACGCGCTCAAGGAAGCAACGAACTACGAGAAGCCGATCTCGGTCAAGATAGCCGCCGTCCACAATGCCCCTGCCATAGCCTCCGGCATAGTGAGGGCAGGGGCAGACATCGTTGCCATAGATGGCCTGAGGGGTGGAACCGGGGCAGCGCCCAAGAGCATAAGGGACAATGTCGGCCTGCCCATCGAACTGGCGCTGGCCGCGGTCGACGCCAGGTTGAGACACGAAGGCATACGAAATGACTGCTCGATCATCGCGGCCGGCGGCTTCAGATGCTCGGCTGATGTTGTCAAGGCCATCGCTCTGGGGGCTGATGCCGTCTACGTTGGCACCGCCGCCCTAGTGGCCATGGGCTGCACCCTGTGTCAGAAGTGCTACACGGGAATCTGCAACTGGGGCATATGCACCACCGACCCGTATCTTTCCAAGAGGATCAACCCTGAGGTCGCATCCAGGCGACTAGTTTCGTTGCTGGGCGCCTGGTCCCTGGAGATCAAGGAGATGCTCGGCGGCATGGGAATAAACGCCTTGGAGAGCCTCCGCGGCAACAGGGAGCATCTGCGAGGCGTCGCGCTGTCCGACTGGGAACTTGGAGTACTGGGCATCAAGGGGGCCGGGATGTGATGACGATGTCAGTTGCCGCGGCAAGTCTGGCCGTGATCGGGCGTGAGACATTCGATCTCGAGATAGATGCCTTGGGTCTGGACTTCAAGCATCTCAACGATAGGATCAGAGATGGGGCCCTCTCGGGGGCCAGATCGATTCTCCTGAGGAGGGTGTACGGCCAGCGATACATCGCCACCCGGCTCAACGGCCTTTCACCTGTGAGGATCGAAATAGAGGGGATACCCGGAAACGACCTCGGAGCCTTCATGGACGGTCATACAATTATCGTCCATGGGAATGCCCAGGACGGGGTGGGAAACACCATGCATGGAGGCGAGATAGTCGTTGAGGGAAGGGCGGGCGACGTGCTGGGCTTGTCGATGATGGCCGGCGAGATAATCGTCAGGGATGGGATCGGCTACAGGGCAGGGCTCCACATGAAGGAGTACGGCCGGCAGAGACCCATCATCCTTGCGGGAAGCACAGCCCAAGATTTCCTGGGGGAGTACATGGCCGGCGGCCGTTTGGTCGTACTTGGGCTCGATGTCTCCAGACACCGCATGTCTTTCGTCGGCACCGGGATGCATGGTGGCATCATCTACATAAGGGGGAAGATCAATAAGGAGCAACTGGGTGAGGGCGCCCAGGCCATGCCCATGACCGCGTCGGATCTTCGCTTCCTACAGGGCCGGGTTGAGAGGTTCTGTCGAGCCTTCGGAACCGCCCAGAGAATAGGCCTCCGTGGGTTCACCAAGATAGCCCCCAGCAGCAAGAGGCCGTACTCCAAGCTCTACGCATAGGTAGTTGACCCTTGATAGGCGTTAGCAGATTCGTGTCGGAGTTGCGCCCGTACGCTTTCGCAGAGATAGACAGGACAAGACAAGAGCTTGAGAAGCGGGGCGTCGACGTCATAGACTTCGGCGTCGGGGATCCCAGCTCCCCTACGCCCGGGCTGGTGAGATCCGCCTGCAGGAGAGCGGTGGATCAGAGGTCACGATCGGGGTACCCCAGCTACGTGGGGTCCGATGAGTTCAGGGGCGCGGTCTCAGCGTGGTTCAGGAAGCGCTTCGGTGTTGCCTTGGATCCCGAAACGGAGGTTACAGCGACGATTGGGTCAAAGGAGGCCATCTTCACGCTTCCCCTTGCATATCTTGACGCGGGCGATGGTGTCCTTGTGCCGGATCCGGGTTATCCCCCCTACACTACCGGTGCAAAGGCGAGGGGAGCCAGGTGTGCATACTTGCCACTGATCGAGGATCGCGGATTCCTTCCGGACCTTACCGAGATCCCCGAAGCCACCCTTCGAAGGTGCAAGATGCTGTGGTTGAATTACCCAAACAACCCGACAACCAAGATCGCGCCTGGGGAGTTCTACAAGGAAGCCGCGGACTTCTGCATTGAGCACGGCATTTTGTTGGCATCTGACGAGGCTTACTCCGAGCTGTACTACGAAAGGAAGCCATGCTCGGTTCTGTCCGTCCCCGGGGCCGAGGAGGTCGCCTTGGTCTTCAACTCCCTGTCAAAGAGGAGTAGCATGACATGCTATAGGATCGGCTTTGTGGTGGGGCGAAGCGAACTGCTGGAACCCTTCAGGAAGGTCCAGACCCAGATTCATTCGGGTGCGCCGACCTTCGTCCAGGACGCTGCGGTCGCGGCCCTATCCGATGAAGACCATGTCGAGGCTCTTAGGCGTGAGTACTGGTCAAAGAGGGATGCTCTGGTGAGAAGCCTGCGGTCGCTGGGGCTGCCTTCCGTTTACGCAGAGGGAACATTCTATGTCTGGGCGCGGGTCCCAGGGGGATACGATTCCCTCGGCTTCTCGCGGGCCCTGCTCACAGAGGCCCACATCAACACGGTCCCCGGCAAGGCGCTATCCCAGGCTAGCGGCGCCAGGGATGGGTTCGTCCGTTTCGCCTTGGTCCCGAGCCTTGATCGAACCCTGGATGCCTGCGATCGCATCGAGAACCTCTCCTTAGGTGACGGGCCTTGAGAGAGATAAAATTCCTTAAGCTTCACGGACTTGGCAACGACTTTGTGCTCGTGGATGAGAGGAAGAAACGCCTGATTCCGGAGAGCCGGAAGCGTGAATTCTCCATCCGCTTCTGCGAGAGGCATGTGGGCATAGGCGCGGATGGGGTCCTGTTCCTGGGGCAGCACGGTGGGCAGGTGACTCTCCGGATCTTCAATGCAGATGGTTCGGAGGCCGAGATGTGCGTAAACGGGGTCAGATGCGCCGCGTTGGCGCTTCGGTTGCGCCTGGACTATGGCGGAGGACCTGAGGTGGAGATGAGAACCAAAGGGGGGGTTGTCAGAGCCAAGGTGCTCAGCCTGACCAGCGATCTGGAGGGAGTTGTGCAGGTGCAGACCTACTTCACGCCCAGATATCTTGGAAGGAAGATGGTTGACGCTGGAGGCAGGATTTTGGAGTACCATCTCGTCGACGTCGGCAACCCGCATGCGGTGACCTTCCTTGAAGAGGATGTGGGGGAGTTCGATGTGGAGGGGGTGGGCCATTCACTGGAGCTGCATGACGTCTTCCAGCCCGAGGGGGTGAATGCCGAGTTCGTCAACGTGGTTGCTCGGGGAAGGCTGAGGATGAGGGTTCACGAGAGAGGCGTATGCGAGACCCTTGCCTGCGGCTCGGGAGCCATCGCGGCAGCCACTGCGGCAGGCTGGCTGAATCCGGAACGTAAGATGTGGGTCGTGGAGATGCCCGGGGGGTCCCTTGAGGTTGAAACTGGCCAGAACACTTCTCTGATAGGTCCTGCAACCGTGGCGTTCGAGGGCCGCCTCTGGTTCTAATCGGCGCTTTGTAGTTGCGGCCGGCCTGCTTTGTATATATTCACCGACCGGGGAACGTGGCCCAATGG